>NZ_WTPX01000241.1 GCF_013036045.1 Alienimonas chondri | reverse complement strand
GGGTCGTTCGGGCGGCGCCGGGGATCGGGGACCGCAGCCCGGAAGGCGACGCCGGACGGGCGGCGGGCCAACCGGCCGATTGACCGGACCGTATACGCAGGGGATGATGACGGGCGGTCGTCCACTCGGGAACTCTCGCCCGACTGGATGCGTCCGGCGCTCGCCGAAACTCGATCCTTTCCCCCGACGACAAACGAATCTCACCATGGCCGACGACCAGCCGGTATGGGGCATTGAAGTCGGGCAAGCTGCCCTCAAAGCGATCAAGCTGCGCCCGGACCCGGTCACCGGCCGGGTGGTGACCGAGGCGTTCGATCTCGTCCAGCATCCGAAGATCCTCAGCCAGCCGGACGCCGTCCCCGCGCAGCTGATCGCGGAGGCGTTCGAGACGTTCCTGTCGCGGAACAGCCTGAAGGGCTGCCGCGTCGCGATGAGTCTGCCGGGCCAGAGCGCCCTGGCCCGGTTCATTCAGCTTCCGCCGGTCGAGTCCTCCCAGATCGCCAAGATCGTCGAGTACGAGGCCCGCCAGCAGATCCCCTTCGCGCTGGAAGAGGTGATCTGGGATTACCAGCCGCTGGGCGGCGGTATGGAAGAGGGCGGCTACACGCTGGAGGCGGAAGTCGGTCTGTTCGCGATGAAGCGCGACCAGGTGGAGATGGCGATGGCGCCGTTCCTCGATCGGAAGATCGAGGTGGACCTCGTCCAGATCGCCCCGCTGGCCCTGTACAACTTCCTGACCTACGACCGGCTGGGGATGCGGCAGGACAAGGAGTTCGACGCTCCCGACGAATACACGATGGTCTGCGACCTCGGGGCGGACAACAGCACGCTGTTGATCTCCAACGGCGACAAGATCTGGATTCGCAACGTCAACGTCGGCGGCAATCACTTCACCCGGGCGCTGGTGAAGGATCAGAAGCTGACCTTCGCCAAGGCGGAGCACCTGAAGTGCAACGCCACCAAGGCGCCGGACCCCCGGGCGGTGTTCCAGGCGCTGCGGCCGGTGTTCAACGACTACGTCGCGGAGATCCAGCGGAGCATCGGGTACTTCAGCAGCGTGAATCGCGAGGCGAAGATCACCCGCGTGCTGGGCGCCGGAAACGGGTTCAAACTCGCCGGTCTGCAGAAGTTCCTGCAGCAGAACCTTCAGTTCCCGGTCGAGCGGGTGGAGCAGTTCAAGTCCGCCGTCGGTGATGAAGTGCTGCAGGACGCGACCTTCCGGGACAACGTCGCCGGGTTCGTCGTGCCCTACGGCGTGGCGTTGCAGGCGGCGGGGCTGACCCGCATCAGCACCAGCCTGGTGCCGCCGGAGATCATCCAGGAGCGGAAGATTCGCAAGAAGAAGCCGTGGGCGGCGCTGGCCGCCGGCGTGCTGCTGGCTGGCGTCAGCGGCACGGCGCTGGGCTACGGCCGATACGCCGACAGCGTCAGCGAGTTCCGCTGGGGCGACGTCATCAAAGAGGTCGGCGATCACAACACCGTCGTCAGCGGCTATCAGAACGACTACGACGACCAGCTCTCCAAGATGACGGAGACGAAGGCGGTCGGCGAAGAACTGACCGCCCCGGCCAGCGGTCGTCGCTACTGGCCCGAGGTCCTGCAGGCGATCAGCGCCGTTACGCCGGGCGATCCCAGCGCCCAGATGGACAAACCGATCACGGAGCGGGACGAAGTTCGCATCAAGTCGATCACGTTCAAAAAAGAGACGGATCTCGCCACCTGGTACGCCGGCCTGCCGGACCTCACCAAGGAGGTGATGACCGAAATGAACGAGGCCGAGGCCAAGAAGCGGAAGCTCGCGGAACTGGCGCGGATCCGCACGGAGTACGCCGCCGCGAAGGCCGCCGCCGAGGCGAACGGCGAACCGGCGCCGCCGCTCCCGCCGGAACTCGACCCCGCTCAGCAAACCGCCGCCGCGCCCGTCGAGGGCGGCGACCCCGCCGCCGAGGGGGAATCGATCTACCCGGATCCCTCGGGCGAGGGCTATGTCGTGACGCTCAAGGGCGTGCATTATCACGACGGCGCCTCGCCGGAAGACCGCGACGCCGGCTACCTCCGCCGCACCGTGCTGCAAAATCTGCGGCAGTGGACGATCGACACGCCCGTCGGCGAGATCCCCGTCGCCAAGCTGGGCATCAGCCACCCGGCCCTGTTGCCGATTCAGGCTCGCAAGTTTCGCTACGACCCGGACGGCACCATCGAGATCGGCATCCCGACCCAACGCGGCGGGTACGGCGGAAGCCCTTACGGTTACGGCGAGGGGGAACCCGGCAATTCGACGTACGAAGACGATCCCCTCGATGAGGGCGGCTCGCCCTTCCGGGGCGGCAACACGCCCATGGACGGCTCGGGATATGACGGGTACGAAGGAACCGGCGGTCGTCCAGCCGGGCCGCGGCCGATCGATCTGACCGGGATCGACGACCAGGAAGCGCCGCCGAACTTTATCGAGATCAACGAGTACCCCTTCACCATCCAGTTCATCTGGCGGAAAACGCCGCCGGAAGAGCGATCCGAAACTCCCGTCTTGCCGTCGTTCGACGAGTCCGCCGACCCCGCGGCGATCTAGCCCGCCGCTTCGCCCGGCGGTCTCCGTCGGGCGTCTCTCGTTCAACGCCCCCATCGTCCCCCGTCCCGCCGCCCTGAGCCGACCCCGTGGACAAGCTACAACCCCTCATCACCCACCGATTCTGGATCGCCTTGGGGCTGACGATCTGTCTGGCCCTGGGGGCGTGGTGGATGGGAACCGGCGCGCTCTCAGAGCAGATCAGCGCTGACGAGGCCAAAGTCGAAGGCACGATCGTGTCCGAAGCCACGATGAAGCCGAATCCCGACTGGATCGAAGAGGCCGAACAGGAACGGCTCATCCGCGAGCAGGAACTCCGCGACGCCGCCATGACGCTGGCGACCACGCAGGAAGATCTCCGCACCTGGCCGGAAAGCTATCAGCAGTACGTCGAAGGCGTCGAGTACTTCAAACCGATTGCGGGCGGGGGACCGGAAGGCCGGAAGGGTCGCGAGCAGTATCGGTTCGTTTACGAGCCGCAGATCGAGCAGCTGCGGGAGTCCCTCCGGCCGTACGACTTCGAGACGCAGACCGGCGTGATGTCCGTGCCGGAAGGCGTGCTGCCGACGTTCGACACGTCGACCTGGCAGTCGAATCCGCCGCTCTCGATGACGGTCTGGAGCGCTCAGGAAGACATCTGGCTGATGCGGGAGTTGCTCAAGCAGCTGAACCTCGTGAACGCGGGGGCGAATACGATCCTCAAGGCGCCGTTGAAAGAGATCCAGAGCTTCAAACTCCGCGGCGGCGCCGGGTTGGAAGAGCCGGAAGGTGTCGCTGCAGCCGGCGCGATGAGCGGCGGATATGAGTCGGAAAATTCGATGACCTCTCCCATGGGGATGGAGAGCAGCGGAATGGACGGCTACGACGCCGAGTTAGGCGCCGGCGGCGCCGGCGGCGGCGGGGCGATCGACAAGGATCTGCTCTTCACGCTGGACGACGAAATCGGCCCGGAGGACGGGCTGGACCAGGATGCATCGCTGATCGCCCCGGCCCTGGCGCCGGCCGAAGCGGACGCCGCGGCCGGAAGCGGAATCGGAAGCGTCGACGGCAACAGTACCTATTCCGGCGAGTCGTCCAGCCCCGGCTTCAGCGACTATGACGACTTCGGAAGCGGCGGCGTCGGAGCAGGGAAGAAGGAATACGTCTCCCCCGGCGGCGGCATGCGGTACATCACCAGCAAGCCGGAGGTGCCCTACCGCACCCGGGCGTTCCGCATGCAACTGGTCGTCGACCATCGCCATCTGACCGACGTCCTCGCGAACCTGTCCAACTCCGCCTGGCCGGTCGAGATCGTCCGCGTGCATCTCGCCGAGGGCGCCAAACCGGTCGGTCCCCGGGCGGCCGGGGCCCGCGGTCCCGCCCGCCGCGGAATGGAAGAAGGCGGCTCGCCGTTCGGCGGAGGTTCCTCCTCGCCGTTTCGCGGGGGGTCTTCCTCGCCGTTCGGCGGTGGTCCCTCCGGCCGGCCGAGCCGCGGATTGGGCCTTCGCTCGTCCGGCGGACTGGGCGGGGCCGGATTGCGTTCGCCGAGGTTCGGCGGTCCGACCAACCGCCCCGCGGCGAACCCCAACGACCCCTACCTCGTCGCGATGGCCGACCCGTACCTCGCCACCGTGGTGATCGGCGGCGTCATGACGATTTACAAACCCCGGACCGAAGAAGAACTCGCCCTGGGAGCTTTGCAAGAGGAGATGGAAGCCGGCGCCGCGCCGCTCGCGGATCCCCTCGACCCGACGACGTCCGTCCCCGAGGACGAGACGACCGCCCTCCCCGCAGACGCCTCGCCCGCCGAGGAGACCTTCGAGGACGCGGGCGTGATCGATCCGCTCGCCCCGAACGTCGATCCCGACGGCGACGCCGCGATGGAGGACGCGGCGGACCTCGGTTTGGAGACCGGGATCGGAGGAGGCGACGAGTTCGAGATCAATCTCACGCCCCCGCCCGGAGCCGGAGCGGCGCCGCCCGGCGCTTCCCCGGAGACCGCGACGCCCCCCGCGGGCGACGCTCCTCTCGATGCTGAACCTGACGCCGAACCGGTCGCCGAAGGCGCCGGCTGATCGCCGGCCCGCTCCCGACGCCCCCGCACCCCCTCAAG
>NZ_WTPX01000240.1 GCF_013036045.1 Alienimonas chondri | reverse complement strand
GCGGGATGCCGGCCCGCCGCCCGCCGCGGCGCTGCTGAACGCGGAGTCCGCGGAGATCCTCCGATCCGCCCTCGCCGATCTGCCGCCCGGCGACCGGGACGCGCTGGTTCTGAAGCACGTCGAAGGGTTCACCTACGCCCAGATCGCCGAGCGACTCGGCGTCAGCGTGCATTGCGTGGAAGACCGGCTGCGCCGCGGCCGCGGGCGACTACGGCGGGCGCTGGCCCGTCGGGGAGTGAGGGAGCCGTGACGGACCGAACGCGACGCCTGACGAAGGAACGGCCACAGAGATTTCATTCCCGCATTAAACTGATGACTGACGACGACCTCGATCGCCTCGTGCAACGCTGTGCGGACGGCGAACTGACCGCCCCGGACCGCGCCGCACTGCTGGCTCGACTGAACGCGAACCCCGCGGCGTACCGGCCGCTGGCGCTGGCGCTCTTGGAACGTCGGCTGCTCGACGATGCCCTGCGGGAGACGGTTCGACTCGAATCGCCGACCGCTCCGACGCCGGTTCCGAGCGGACGCGACCGATCGCGACCGACGGCGCCTTGGCGAACGGCCGCCGGTTGGGCGGCGAGCGCCGCGGCGGGGCTGTTGCTGGGCCTGTTCTTCAATGCGGACTGGTCGCCGGTCTCCCCGTCGACCTCTTCGTCGCCCTCCCGCCCGCTGATTGCAGCCGGCTCCCCCGGATCGGTCGAATCGATGCCGACGAAACCGGCTCCGATCGACGAGCCGCCCATCGAACCGGCGTCGCGTTCGGAGACCAACGGCTTCTCTTCCCCGCCCCTTTCGGAAGCGCCCCGGCCGACGCCCCTGGCCCAAGTCGCGTGGCGAACGGCGAACGGGACGTCGCTGTCGCTACCGGTGTACGACGAGCGTGACGTCACAGCCGCGATGGCCGCCCGAGCCGCCGATCCGCTGCCCGCGCACGTTCGAGCCGAACTCGTCCGGTCCGGCCGGTTCGCGGGCGAGCTTCGCCAGGAATACACCGTTCCGCTGGCCGACGGCCGTCTACTGACCGTGCCCGTGCACGCCGTGAGCGTGCGGCAGCCGGAGGTGTTCTAGCGACCGCGTTCCCCGAGTCGTTCGCTTCTCTGACGGCGGCGCTCGCCCCCCGTTTCCCCCTTTCGATCGGAGTCCCCGATGGTCCCCCTGCTTGCCGCCGCCCTGTTCGCCCCGGGTCTTTCCGATCCGCCCACCCCGCCGCAACCGCCGGCGCCGAGCGAGGAAGTCCTTATGGAAAATGTGCACGGCTTCGACGTCGAAGTCTGGGACGACGACTTGCGGAAGTTCACGAAGCTTCCGCCGGGTCGCCCGGCCGGCGAAGTGGTGACCTTCGGTCTCCGCCCGGACGGCACGGGATCGAACGTGCTGGTCCGCCAGACCGTTCCCCTGCTCAGCCTGCCCCGATCCGCCGGCCCGATGACCGGCACGCTGAAACTGACCGCCCCGGACGGGACGGTCACGGAGTATCAAGCGGAATTTACTCCGAACGTGCCGTCGGTCCCGCCGCCGCCGCCGAAGCACCGGCTGGGCGTGGCGCTGGATTCGATGGAGCCGACCGGCGACCCGCCGGGACTCGCGGTTCGTTCGGTCTTGACGGGGTCTGCCGCCGCGCAGGCCGGGATGAAGGACGGAGACCGCATCATCTCGGTGGACGGTGAGCCGTTGACTTCGTTCAAGATGCTCCGCGATGAGGTCGCCGAGGCGGCTGAAGGGGAGAAGCCGTTGGCGGTGAAGGTCGTTCGTCCAAGCGATGACGGCGAGGAGGACCGGATCCTTCAGTTCGAGGTCAAGCCGGAAACGATCGATCTGACGGCGGAACCGTGGAAGCCGATCCCGATCGAAACCGGCGTATTGGACAGCGGGGAGCCGTTCCAGTTCTCGTTGCCCCTCGAAACCGGCGTATTGGACAGCGGGGAACCGTTTCAGTTCTCCGTCGGACCGGCGACCGTGCGGCCCGCCGAGTCGCCCGAGATTCGGGTCGAACGAGCGAAGGTTCGCATTCGAGCCGCACAGGCGCAGGTCGAGTTGGCGGAGCAGCAGGCCGAACGCGCCGCGAAGTTGGCGGAACGGGGCGTCGGGTCGCGCGACGACGTCCTAGCGGCCAAGGCGAAGCTCGCCGCCGTACGGGCGACGCTGGAAGAAGCCGAACTGGACCGCCGAGCGGCGGAGCAGGAGGCCGATCGGTCCGCCGACACGACGGAAATTCGGCAACTTCGCGAGCGAGTCGACGCGCTTGCCGCCAAAGTCGTGGAGCAGGCCGAGGAGATCGAACGCCTCCAAAAGGCGGCGGATCGGTAGCCGCCCGTCGTCTCGTCCGCGCCCCGGGGACACGTTCGGCCGTTCGACGGCCCGATACGTGCCCCGCGGTCGCGGCCACGGAGTCGTTCAATAACGATCCGCGAGGAAGCCGATCTTATGATCGCCCTGCGGCCCCTCCTGTTTGAGCTGCTCGCCGATCTCCCGGTACTCCTTCTCAATTTCCTCGGTGACGGTCGCGCGACTGTCCTTGATCGCGGCGTCGAACGCTTCCATGGCGACCGATTCGCTGTCGGGATGATGGCGGAGGGTGCTCAGGCCAGCGCGGCGGACGAGGTCTTCCAGGTCGGCGCCGGTATAGCGTTCCGTTTCGTCCGCGACGCGGCCGAGGTCCACGTCATCGGCCAGCGGCATCTCTTCGGTATGAATCTGCAGAATCTTCAGCCGCCCGTCGCGGTCCGGCGGGCCGACGTAGATTAATTCATCGAATCGCCCCGGCCGCAGCAGCGCCGGATCGACCAGCGTCGGCCGGTTGGTCGCGGCGATCAGGACGACCCCCTGTAATTCCTCGATCCCGTCCAGTTCCGCGAGGATCGTATTGACGACCCGCTCCGTGGCCCGCGGCTCACCCAGGCCGCCGCCGCGGGCGGGGGCCAGCGAGTCGATCTCATCCAGGAAGATCACCGCCGGGGCGACTTGCCGAGCGCGGCGGAACAGCCGGCTGACCTGCTGCTCGCTCTCCCCGTACCACTTCGATAATAAATCGCTGCTTTTCGCCGCGAGGAAGTTCGCGTTGGAACCGCGGGCGACCGCCTTGGCCAACAAGGTTTTGCCGGTGCCCGGGGGGCCGTAGAGCAGGAAGCCCTTCGCCGGACGGATGCCGAACTTGCGGAAGCTGTCCGGCTGGGTGAGGGGCAGCTCGACGCCCTCTTTGAGCAGCCGTTGCGCCTCGCTCAGACCGCCGATCTGATCCCAGGTCACGTCGGGCGCCTGAATCATAATCTCCCGCAGCGCCGACGGCTGAACGCGCTTCATCGCGTCGGTGAAATCGCCGCGAGTGACGTGCAGCGTCTCCAACACGTCAGAGGGGATCTCCTCCGCGTCGAGGTCGATATCCGGCAGCCTCCGGCGGAGCGCCTCGATGGCCGCTTCGCGACAAAGGGCGCCGAGATCGGCGCCGACGAAGCCGTAGGCGGTGTCGGAGATCGCGTGCAGATCCACGTCGTCCGCCAGCGGCATGCCCCGGGTGTGAATTTCCAGGATCTCCCGCCGGCCCTGCTCGTTAGGCACGCCGACGACAATCTCCCGATCGAACCGGCCAGGCCGCCGCAGCGCTTCGTCCAGCGAATCGACGCGGTTCGTCGCCGCGATGACGACGAGGTTCTGCCGCGGCGCCAAGCCGTCCATCAACGTTAACAACTGCGCGACGATCCGCTTTTCCATCTCCCCGCCGACCTGCTCCCGCTTGGGGGCGATCGCGTCGATCTCGTCGATAAATAGAATCGCCGGACTCTCGTTCTGCGCCCGCTCAAAGAGTTCGCGGAGGCGAGATTCGCTTTCCCCGAAGCCTCCGCCGAGGATCTCGGGGCCGGCGATATGAAAGAAGTTCGCGTCGCATTCGCCGGCGACCGCGCGGGCCAGCAGCGTTTTGCCGGTGCCGGGGGGGCCGTGCAATAAAACGCCCTTGGGGGGATCGATGCCGAGGCGTTGAAATAATTCGGGATGTTTGAGCGGGAGTTCGATCATCTCCCGGACCTGCTCCAACACGCCCTGCAAACCGCCGACGTCGTCGTAAGTAATGTGACTGGCGCGGGCTTCCTCCGGCTCCGTAAACGTGGGGAGCAGCTCGACCTCGGTTTCTTCGCCGACCACCACGATCTCGCCGCGCGGCTTGGTGCCGGTGACGATCAGGCGAATCTCCTGCAAGCCGTAGCTGGGGGCGTTGAACATGCGGCGGAGGATCTCCTCCGGCACGTCCGGTCCGTCGCCGTCGCCGCCCGGACGGCGGCGATAGACGCTGGTGGAGACGATGTCCCCGGCGACCAGCGGCCGACCGGCGAGGGTTTTGTTCAATGCGTCCGGGTTCCCGGAGAGCCGCACGTTCTGCTGGGCCGGCGCCACGGTCACGCGGCGGGCGACGGTGGGGGAGGCGGGCCGCACTCCCACGCGATCGCCGCTGCCCACGCCGGCGTTCGCCCGCTGGAGGCCGTCCAGACGGATGATGTCCAGTCCTTCATCTTCGCCGGCCAGGGGGATCGCGACGGCGGCGGTGCGTTTCTTCCCGACGATTTCAATCGGATCGCCCGGCTCCAGGCCCAAGCGCTGGAAGGTGGCGTCTCCCAAGCGAGCGACGCCCTTGCCCACATCCCGACCACGGGCGCCGGCGACCTGCAACCGGACGCCGCCCGCGGTGTCGGAGTCGGCATCCGGGAGCGGGGGAGGAGAATCAGCCATGG
>NZ_WTPX01000024.1 GCF_013036045.1 Alienimonas chondri | reverse complement strand
GTGCGACCCTCCACCGCGGCCCCGGCGAGCGCCGGCGCCTTGGCCAGCCACGCGGCGACGTCGTTCACCGGACCGACGATCACCCGCCACCCCGGACCGCCGGACCGCGGGGTCGCGCGGCTGACGGCACGGGCGGGGTCGTCGGTCGCCGCTTCGAGCAGCAACACCAGGTCCGCCACCTGTCGAGCGGTCAGCGGCTTCGTGAATTCGACCGTCACCCGCTCCCTATCCGGGACGGGGCGGGGCGGATCGGCGGCGGCCGCGAGGGCGGCGTCCGTGGCGGAACGCAACGCGGCGTCGAATGCCTCCTGCGTTTCCGCCGCGGCGGCGGCTTCGAGGTGAACGCCGGCCGCCGCGAGAACCGCTGCCGCCCCTGTTCCGCCGGCGGAGTCCGACTTCGCGGCCCAGACCGGCGCCGTCGCCTCGACCACCGCCGGCACCCACGCTCCCCCGGACGCCACGAGCGGAATCGACGCCTCCTCCCCCGCTCCGTTCACAAGCGTGACCAGGCCCACTGTTTCCTCCTCGCCCTCCTCGACCTCCGATTCTGTCTCCGATTCGATCGCGGCCACTGGGGAGCGAGGCACGTCGGTCTGCACCGTCCACTGCTCCAAACCGCGGCGAAACACGGGATCTTCGAGGAGCACGGCGACGGTGCCGTCGATCAAGGCGGCGTCAGTCAGAGCCGCCGGGTCTTCTGACGAGGCCGGTCCGGCGGCGACCGCTCTCAGCAGCGGAGCCACCCATCCCGGTAAATCCACGCCCGGCGTGTCCCCCTGTTTGACCGCCTCCGTTTCGAGGAGAAAGGCCCGTTGACCGTCGATCACTCTGCCGAGCGTGCCCACCGCCTTCACCGCCGCGGCCCGTTGTTCCGGGTCGGCTTTCACCAAGGCTCGGCGGAGCGCCCCGACCGCCGCGATTGCCCCGGGCGGCAGCGATTCCCGCACGACGGTCGCATCTCCGGCGAGCAGCTCCGTCCGAATGTGCTCGGCGTAGCCGGCCTCCTCGGACGACGCGCGTTCGATCGGCGGCGGGGGAACATCGTTTCCACCCGTCGCACTCCCGGGATCGGGGGCGCCGGTTTTCGGCTCGGTCGTCGTGATCGGCGCCGGGGCCGCGGCGGGCGCCGGCTTCGGTTGCGGTTCGTTCCCTCCGCACCCGACGGCGCCGATCGCCAAGAGGGCTGAAAAAAAAAGCGTGGCGTGGGCGAATCTACGCATGGCGGGCGGCGGGGCCGCGGCCGTTGAGCGCGCGGTTCGGGGAGCGACGAGGCCGTCTTGTCGGGTTCGCCGGGCATGGTCTAGAACCCGACGACCTCCCGCAACGCGAAGGCCGCCGCGTGCGCAAGCACAGCCCCCGTTCCCGCTACTCCGCCCTCTGTCCGCTTCTCGCGGCGGGGGTCCTCATTGGCTGGACGACCGGGTGCGCGGGGCTCTCCGGCGTCCTTCCCCCCTTTGGTTCGTCTGCGGAGGCCGTCGCAGCGGCCGAAGACGCCGAACAGGACGGGCTGAAGGAAGGCTCGCCGGCGCCTCCCATCGCTCCGCCCGCGGAGTCGTTCCGTGAATCCAGCGCCTCGTCGACCGCGCAAACGATGCGCACGCCGGAGACCGAGGCGCTGATCGTCGAAGAATTGTCCCTCGCCCCCGCGGACGAACGCACCCAGCTGGCTGCGGAATGGTCCAAGCTGGATGAGGCGATGGTCGAGCAGGTGATCCGCATTCGCCGCATGGTACGCCAGTTGGATCAGAACGCGGCACGGCCTGAGTTCGCCGCCTCCGCGACGGGGGCGCCGCTCTCCGGTTCGTCGGATCGCTTGGCGCCTGCGCCGGTGGACACGCCGTTCGCGGCCTCGGAGCACGGCCGCGTATTCGCGGGCGGTCCCGAACAGTTGCCGGTCGAAATCTCCCAGCCGGCCCGCTTGACTGATTCGCAAGTTCGCCCCGCCGCCTACATGGCGCCGGCCCCGCCGATCGATCGCGCCGATGCCCCGCGTCCTCGCGGTAGCTCGCTGTTCCCCGGCCTGCCGCCCGGGGCGGAGTCGGCGGCGGCGCAAGAGCCGACCCCGCTGGTTCCGCCGCCGCGTCGCGAAGGACAGCCGACTCGCGTGGCGGAGGCGTTGCCCTCGTCCGCGGCGCTGATGTCGCCCTCCGCGATGGGGCGGGATCAGAACTCCGCGAGTCCTCTCTACGACCCCGGCCCGACCGGGTTCGGCGGCGAGCAGATGCTTCCGGACTCCCCTGTCGACGACTTCGACGGTCGCCTCGATGCGCTCGAACAGACGGCTCGCCGTCGCGCCAGCCGCGCCGCGGAGGCCGTTCGCAACGCCGTCACTTCCGAAGAGAAACGCATCGCGGAGCGGCAGCGGGCCGAGGCGGAGATTCACCTCCGTCTGCTGCATCTCATCGCCGGCGAGCATGGCCGAGCGTTGGAAGCGGTGCCCGGTCTGCCGCCGGCCGAGCAGGAATTCTGGCAGAACGCCATCTGGGCGCTGTCCACGGAGATGGATATCGACTCGATTCCCGACCCGGCCGATCGAGCGACCCACGCCGTCGCCGCCCTCCGCGTCGCGGCGTTGAAGCTCTCCGAGAAGGCGAATCTATCTCTGAAAGACGTGAACTTCTGCCACCGCGTCGACAGCTTCGGCAACGTCCAGACGTTCGAGCGGGACGAGTTCACCCCGAACGAACCAGTCCTGATCTACGCCGCGGTCGAGAACTTCACGAGCGAACGCACGTTGGAAGGCCGCTTCCGCACGGTGCTTCGCAGCAAGGTGGAGATCTTCCGTGCCGGCGGGACGGAACTGGTGGAGACCCTGCCGCTGGACAAACCGATGACGGAAGACCTCTGCGACAATCACCGTCAGGACTACTTCCTGATCTACGAGCTGAAGATCCCCGCCCGCATCGGCCTCGGACCGCACGTCCTGAAACTGACCGTCGAGGACACCCTCGGCAACGCCACCGCCGAGACGGAATTGAACTTCACGGTGCGGTGACCATTCGCTGAAGGCGAGCGGAGGGCGTCAGCCCTCTGAGATCAGGGGTCGACATGGACTCCGCTGCAAACCCTCAGCAGGCTGACGCCTGCCGCTCGCCACGCAGGTACGAAAAACGCCCCCGGAGCGAACTCCGGGGGCGTCTTCGATTGATGGCGGGGACAGGATTCGAACCTGCGACCTCGAGGTTATGAGCCTCGCGAGCTACCTGGCTGCTCCACCCCGCGTCATTGGGTGCCGCGAGTGAGTCGGTCGGGACCGGTCTCTCGCGGAAACACATCCTACCCCTCGGACGCGGTTCGGCAACCGAGGTTCGCGCGGAAATCGTCAATCAGCAAACTTTGTCCCGCAGGCGGGCCAGGAGGTCGCGGAGACCGGCCTCCGCGGCCGGCTTCTCCGGCAGCGTGGAGCGATCGCGGGCCGCTTCCAGCTCCTCCGTCAGACGGTCGAGCGTCGCCGACCGCTCCTGCACCTCCGCTGTGGAGAGCAACTCCTTCTCCGCCCCGGCTCGTTTGCGGGCGATCAGGTCCGCCACGCCGGGCAGCGGGTGATCTTCCAAGAGCGTCGGCAGGTTGGCTTCGACCCTCCCGGTTTCCATCAGATGGATGCCGGTCAGCAGGACGCGGTACAGGTACAGCAGCGGTTTGAGCCGCGGCGGGTCGTGCTTGCCGAGCAGATTCCGCTGCGTCCGGGCGAAGCCGAGGTAGTGCCGGGCGTGCCCGCGGGTGACGCAGTCCTCGGCCAGCGACCGCAGTTCGGCCAGCGCCGGCGTCTCCAGCACGACCAGCGGCGAGCACACCTGTTCGAGGACGTACCCGTTCGGCCGCAGCATCAGGACGAAGAACTTCGCCGCGTCGTGCGTGACGAGATCGATCTCCAACCCGTCGATGACCGCGGTCGAATCGACCGTGTCCCGCGGCTTCCCGCGACGACGGGGCGTGCGTTCGCCGGGCGGCAAGAGATGAACGCCGCGGAGGTCGACGTCGCTGTCGGCCGAGGGGAAGCCGTACAGATGCGCCCCGCTGACGGTCGCGAACGCCAGCGGATACGGGTGATTCTCCACCGCGGCCTGCACCGCGGGGAGACTGCTCAGATCGTGGGGGTGCGGATTCACGGCAGATCCTTCGACTTCGCGGCGAGCCGACGGGCGTGAATGAGGAACGCATCGACCTCTTCCACGTCTGGCGTTGCCGGGAGAGGACTGTTCCGCAGCGCCAGATCGAGGCCGGACGACCACTCCGCCCGCAACTCGTCCACCTCTTCCAACGACTTCTCCCCACGGCGAACGCCCAGCAGCACGTCGCGGTGTGGGCCGACATGCACCGGGAATCCGTCGCCGGCAAGCGCCTTCGCCCCGGTCGCCAGCAGCCGCAGGCAATGGGCGGCGTGCTTCCAGTTGATGGGCTTCCTCGCCTCGGTCCGGCGACGCAGCTTGGCGAACTGCTGCTCGGCGTAGCCTCCGCAGGTGGCGTGCAATCGCTTCGAGAGGAACACGGTTCGCAGTTCCAGCAACTCTCGGCCGAGCGGCGTGGCCTGTTCGACCAGCGGCGTGAACAGGCATTCCAGCACGGTGGGATTCGCCTTGAGGGCGAGCCGCAGGAACTTTTGCAGCTCCCACGCCATCCACTCGATCGGGTCCTCCTTCAGCACCTCCGGTACGCCGTCGAGCGACCAGTGCTGATCGGCCGTCGGCAGGAAGACGCCGCGGCGGTCCGTATCGCTGTCCGTTCCGTCCAACCCGTAGGCCCGCGAGCCGATCACGACCCGCAGGATCTGACGATCGAACATCGGATGGAGCACGGCGGAGGGCATTGGAAGGAGGGTCAGAGTCGAGGATCGACCGGCTCGCTTTCCAGCGCCAGCACGGCGAATGCCGGCGGGTGGACCCGGCAGAGCGGCTCCCGGTTCACGAATCGCGTCAGCGATTCGATCCCGAGGGCGAACTCCCGCAGGGCCAGCCCGCGTTTCCGGCCCAGCGAGCGGTCCCGCAGCCGTTTGAGGTTCCGCGGTGCCAGGTAGTGCGGGCCATAGATGAGCCGCAGATACTCCCGGCCCCGCACCTTGACCCCCGGTTGGAGCAGCGTGCGACCGTCGCGTTGGGTGAAGCCGGCGGGCTTCACCACCATCCCCTCCCCGCCCGCCGCGGTGGCCGCTTCCCACCAATCGGTCGCCTCCGCGATCGCGGTCGGGTCGGCGGGATCGAGGAACCGTCGGCTCGTCCGCAGGAACAAATCCCCGCCCGCCTCGCACAGTCGGTCCAGCCGGTCGAGGTGCCAGCGGTGGGGGCGCTCGTGGTTCACGCGGCCCTCATGGGCGAGCAGGTGGAAGGGGGCCAGCCGCACGCCCTCCAGGCCGTTCAAGTCTCGGACGTACTCCCGCAAGGCGACGCGGTATTGCAGAAGATCCTGGTGGCGGTCACGGAGGCGGTCCGCGTCCTCGGCGAGATCGACGCCGCGCTCGATCGCCCGGGCTAGTGCGTCCGCGGCGGCCCCGGTCGCGGCGAGGCCCGCGGCGGCGGTCGGGGCGAATTGGCCGCGGATCAGCGAGTCCGCTTTCAGGTTCCACGGCAGCAGTTCGGCGTCGAGGCAGAGCCAATCGCTGTTCAACTCGTCCCACAGCCCGGCGGTCGTGACGGCGTCGCGGACGCGATTGAGGAATTCGGAGTGCTGTTCCGCGTCGTTGAAGAAGCGACGGCCGGTTCGCGTCCAGCACTCGCCGATCGACCCGTCGGTGACGTTGAAGCGTGCCGCGGCGGCGTCCGCGTCGCGGCAGACCACCAGCAAGGCCCGGCTGCCCATGTGCTTCTCCTCGCAGACGACCTCTTTCACCCCGGCGGAGGCGTACAGCGAGAACGCCTCCGCCGGATGCTCGAGGAATGCATCGAGCTGGGAGGCGGCGCAGGGACTCATCGTCGGCGGAAGGTGAATGAGCCAGCGCGGGTCGACGCCGTGACGGGCCATTACTTCCAGCGCCGCGGCGGATTGCTCCGCCCGCACGGTGATGCGGCCCATCAGTTCGGTTTCGACGCCGTTCTTCCCAAGCAAATCCGCTGCGTCCGGCAGGGCCCCGCCGGCGGGGTCGTCGGGGAACGGCGAGGGAAGCGGGCCGCCGCGGTCGTAGTGCGTCTTCGCCGCGGGGATTTGGACGATCTCCCGCTCCGGCCAGCGGAGCGCGGACAGCTCCCCGCCGAAGACGCAGCCGGTGTCGAGGTTCAGCACATTGTTCCGCCAGACCGCGGCGCTCACCGCGACGTGCCCGTGCACGACCGCCGCGCCGCCGGCGTAGTTCGCCGCCCAATCGAGCCGCTCGGGAAACCCTTCCTCCGTCACCCGCCCGGTGGTTTGGCCGTACAAGCAGAACTCCCGTACCGCACCACTGCCCCGGCCGTGCATCGCCTCGGGGAGGCCTGCATGAGCGACGACCAAGCCGCCGCCGTCCAGCACGAGGTGGGAGACCAGCCCGTCGAGGAAACGCGTGGCGGACTCCCGGAACGGCTCCCGCCGGGAGTCCGGCAGGGAGTCGATTTGAGTCAATGTCTCATCCAGGCCGTGCGAGCGGCGCACGTTCCTCCCGCGCAAGGCCCGCACGAGCTTCGCGTCGTGGTTGCCGGGCACGGCATACGCCTGCCCGGCGTCGCACATTGCCATGGCGGTCTCGATCACGCCGACGCTATCCGGGCCGCGATCGCCGAGGTCGCCCAGGAAGATCGCTTTGCGGCCCTTCGGGTGGACGAAGCCGGCGGTCGCGTGCGGCTCGTAACCCAGCGTCGCCAGCAAAGCTCGCAGTTCGTCCATGCAACCGTGCACGTCGCCGATGATGTCGAACGGGCCCGCGTCGGCCTGATGGCGACGGCAGTACAGCGGCACGCGGGCGATGGTCGCCGCGTCGATCGTCTCCGGCTCCTTCAGCACCCAGGTGTGGCGGAACCCTTCGCGGCGGAGGTGCTTGAGGCTGCGCAGCACGTCGCGATGCTGGTTCCGCACGACGCGGGTCGAGAAGCGGCGATCCTCGCGGCCGGCGTGGCGTTCGAGGCAGACGTCCGCCGGCGGGGCCAGCACGATCGCGACGGGGATCGCGTGATGGGCGCGAGCCAAGGCGACTGCTTTGGCGCGATCCTCGCGCCGAGTATGGGTGGCGTCGATGACTGTTAGCCGTCCGCGTTTCAGCCGTACGCCGGCGAGGTGGAATAGAGCTTCGAAAGCGTCCTCAGTGGCGGATTGGTCGGCTTCGTCGTCCGCCACCCAGCCGCGGAAGGCGTCGCTGCTGAGGACTTCCGTCGAGCGAAAATACTTCGCCGCGAAGGTCGATTTGCCGGAGCCGCTGGCCCCGACCAGACAGACCAGCGACAGGTCGGGCAGTTCGATCTTCATCCGTCCTCCCCCGTCTCCGCCGCTCGAGTCGATGTCTTGGTGAAGATCGCCATCTGCGACGGCGGGCCGTGGTCCGGGTGTTCCTCGCCGACGGGGCGTCGCTCGACGGCGTAGCGGTGCCGGGCGGCGACCGCGTCGGTCCACGCGGCGAACTCCGCACGATCCCATTCGAAGCGGTGATCGGCATGCCGAAACGTGCCGGCGGGGAGCGCTTCCCAGACGGCGTTGTACTCCCGGTTCGGCGTGGTCAGAACCACCACCTTCGGGGCCGCACAACCGAAGACGCTGGCCGCCACGAGGTCCAGCCGATGCGGGTCGAGGTGTTCGATCACCTCGCAGAGCGCCGCGGCGTCGAAGCCAGACAGCCGATCGTCGCGGAGCGTCAGCGAGCCTTGGATCAAGGTCACGCGCTCCCGGCGATCGCTCCGGTCGAGCTTCAGCCGCTCTTCCGTGCGGGCGAGCTGCGGCGCCGAAACGTCCATCCCGAGGATCCGGGTGAACCGCGGCTCCGCGATCAATTTGCGGAGCAGCTTCCCCTCTCCGCAGCCGAGATCGACGACGGAACTGATCCCGCGGGCCGGTTCGGCCAGCACGTCGCGGATCGCGTCGAGCCGCAATGTGTGGAGCTTGGGAAGGCGGACGCGCGGCTGCTTGGCGGGCGCGACCTCGCCCCCCTCCTCATTGGAAGCGTCCGGTTCCTCTTCCGTCGACTCGTCGGCGAACGCGGCGTCCAGCCGTTCGAGGGCTTCGGCGATCAGGGAGGGCTTTCGCTTCAGACTGAAGGCGACGAGTTTGTCACGCAACGGATGCTCCGCGAGCCATTCCCCGCCGCGGCGGACCAACTGTTCAACCTCCGCATCGCCGATGAAGTGATGCCGATCGCCCTCCAACGCCGGCAGCAGCACGGCGAGGTGATTGAGGACGGCGGGGATCGGCTGCCGGCCGGTCAGCGTGACCTGGTGCACCGCGGAGTCGCCCCATTCCGGCCGCTCGGGATCGAGCGGTGGTGCCGCGAAGTCACAGGAGTAGCCGAGCGGCTCGAACGCGGCGCGTACCGCGTCTGGCCCGCCGCGGCAGGGCAGCGCCGGGACTGAGACGGTCACCGGCCAGTCTTCCGTCAGGCGTTCGGTCTTCTCCTTCGCTCGCCCGCCCAACGCGGAGTTGAAGCAGCGCCCGATCGCGACGGACAGCAAGCTCCCCGCGAGGTACGGCTTCGCATCGGCGTAGCCTCCCCCGTTCCCGTGCTTCATCGCGTCGCGGGCCAGTTTGACCGAGTCCGGTTCCAGCAGCAGGCAGACCTCGCAGCGGTCGTCGGTCGCCTCCGGGTAGAAGACTGTCGCTTCGCCGACGGAGAGCGACTTCCGAAACACCCGCTCCGGGTGTTTTTGCAGCAGGTAGCCGAGGTCGGCGGCCTGCGGCGCGGTCGTAGCGAGGGAGAAGAACACGGGGCGGCGGACACCGGGGGACGGAGCGACGTTCGGGCGGCTCAGAACTCCGCGTGGCCGGGGGTGCGGGGGAAGGGGATGACGTCGCGAACGTTCTGCATGCCGGTGACGAGTTGCACCAGCCGTTCCAGCCCCAGCCCGAACCCGGCATGCGGGACGCTGCCGTACGTCCGCAGTTCGACGTACCACCACAGGCTCGCCGGATCGATGCCCTGAGCCTTCATGCGGGCGACCAGCACGTCTTCCCGCTCCTCCCGCTGGCTGCCGCCGACGATTTCGCCGACGCGCGGGACCAGCACGTCCATCGCCCGGACAGTCTCGCGGCCCTGCTCGTCTGGTTCGTTCACCCGCATGTAAAACGGTTTGATGCCGACCGGGTAGTCGTGCACGATCACCGGGCGTTTGAAATGCGTCTCCGTGAGGAAGCGTTCATGCTCCGTTTGGAGATCGTGGCCCCACTCGACCGGGTACTCAAACGATTCTCCGCTGCTCTTCAGGAGGTCGATCGCCTCCGTGTACGGCAGGCGGACGAAGGCGTGGTCAGCGATCGCGTCGAGGGTCTGCGGCAGCGTTTTGTCGATTCGCTGGGCGAAGAAGGCCATGTCCTCTTCGCAGCGCGCTCGCACTTCGGCGACGGTCGTTTTGACGAACGCCTCGGCGAGGTCCATGTCCCCTTCGAGATCGCAGAACGGCACTTCCGGTTCGATCATCCAGAACTCCGCGAGATGCCGCGGGGTGTTGCTGTTCTCCGCTCGAAAGGTCGGGCCGAAGGTGTACGTTGGGCCAAGGCTCGTGGCGTACACTTCCGCTTCCAACTGCCCGCTGACGGTCAACCCAGCGTGCTTGCCGAAGAAATCCCTCACAAAATCGCCCCCCGCGGCGGCCTCTGCCAGCTTCGCGGCTTGCAGGGCCGTCACGGTGAAAACCTCCCCGGCGCCCTCGCAGTCGTTGGTGGTGATGATCGGCGTGTGTGCCCAGAGGAAGCCGCGGTCCTGGAAAAACTCATGGATCGCGTGGCTCAAGCGGTTCCGCACCCGGGCGACGGCGCCGAACGTGTTCGACCGCGGCCGCAGGTGGGCGATCTCACGCAGATACTCGAAGGAGTGCCGCTTCTTCTGTAGCGGATAGCGGTCCGGGTCGGCGCCGCCGGGGACGGCAAAGTCGCTCACCCGCAATTCGACGCGCTGGTTTTTTCCCTGCGAAGCGACGATTTCGCCGGTCGCGACGAGGCTCGCACCGGTGGTGATCGGGGTCGCCCGCTCGGCGAAGTCCGGCAGGTCGTGCGGCAGGACGAGTTGCAGGTTCGACAGGCAGCTCCCGTCGTTCAGTTCGACGAACGACAGCCCCGCTTTGCTATCCCGCCGGGTCCGAACCCAGCCGCGGACGACCGCAGAATCGCCCGGCTGGGCATCGGCCAACAGGGCGGCGACGGTCGGCCCCGGCGAGAGCGGGCTGACGGTGGCGGGGGGAGCGGTTGAGGGAGCGGACATCGAACGGTTCTGCGGTCTCGGCGATTCGGGCGTGGGAGCGAGTGTAGCGGGCGGTTGGTTGTCGGCCCGCGCGAGCCGCACTAGAACGGGACGATCCGTTCGATTCCGCTCGCAGACCCGTTCCGCCGATGTCACGCCCGCCGCTTCTGGTTTTGACCCTCGCGCTGCTGTGGGCGTTCGCTCCCGCCGTGCCGGCGCTCGGACAGGACGAACCCGCCGCCGAGCCGACTCCGGACACCCCCGCCGGCAGTCCCGAGGCCGACGCTCCACAGCAGGAAGTCACCCCCGACGAAAAGACCGACGACGAACAGCCGCCGGCCGAGGAACCCGCTGCCGACAAGCCCGCGACGGACGCTTCCGAGAAGCCCGCGGCGGACGAGCCGGACGCGGAGGCTGAGTCGAAGATCACGCCGGAATTGCTGGTCGAGAACCTCGAAACTCCGACCGGCCTGGCCATCGCTCCGCAGAGCGGCGATGTGATGATCGCCACCCGGTGGGGCGTGTATCGCTACGTCCCGCAAACGCACGCGATCTTCATCGAGGTCGAGGGCTACGACGTGCCGGACACGATCGGCGAGGACGGCGAAATTGAGATCGGCCCGCTGTCGCTGGCGTTCTACGGCGACAGCGAACTGGTCGTCGGCGGCGGCAGCGCCCCGGAGGGGGAGGAACTGGTGCAGACGTTCGAGATCGGCCTCGAACCCCGCGGCGACGACGCTCAGATTCAGGATACCGATACCGTGCAGACCGCCGGCCCGGTCGACGCCGCGACCGCCGGCGGCGAAGGCGCCGGGAACTTCACCGGCGTGCTGGTCGGCGAGAAAGGCGTGTACGTCTCCACCTCCGGCACGACCCCCAAGGGCTGGATCCTGAAGGTGCCGACGGAAGAAGGGAAGTTCGGCGAGATCGAACCCTTCATCGCCACGTCGGACGTCGCCAAGGTCGGCGGTCCCGGCCCGATGGCGTGGGACGGCGACGGCAACCTCGTCGTCGGTCTGTGGGGCGGCGCCATGCCCGGCGACGACGCGATCGGCGTGTTCAACGACGCCGGCGAACTGCGGGCCGTCTACAAAGGCGACATCGGCGAATTCGGCGGCATGGCCTACAGCCCCAAGACGAACGCCCTGTACGTCACCGACATGGGCCTCTCCACCGATCGCGGCGGGCTCTATAAGGTCACGCTGGCCGATGAGAAGATCCAGGCGGAGAAAATCCTCGCGCTCGACAAGCCGGCTGGCCTCGCGTTCTCGAACGACGGCAAGCTGTACCTCACGACGCTCGGCACGCCCGAAGAGGGCAAGACCACGCCGGACGGCGAAGAGTTCAGCCCCGGCGCCCTGCATCTCATCGACGCCGGCCTCTGAGCCGCCCTCTGGGCCGCTCTTTGCCCCGTCGACAGAAGTGACGCGTCCCGGATCTTCCGCAGGTCCGGGACGCGTTCGTTTGCGCTTCGCGCGATTGCGGCCGTGGAAGTGCCGGCCGTTCGCTTCTACGATGCGACCCACGGGTCCATCCACCCGCTTGTTCGCACATCGAACCGCTTTCCATACGCTCAATGACCGCCGTCGCCGAACCGACCTCGTCCGCCCCCGCTTTCCTCCGGGTGGGTAAGCCCGCTCCCGAGTTTGAAGTCACCGCCTACGATCGCCGGAAAGACGGCGACGAGGACGCGCAGTTCCCCACGATCAAACTGTCCGACTATCGCGGCAAGTGGGTCTGCCTGTTCTTCTACCCGCGGGACTTCACCTTCGTCTGTCCGACGGAGATCGTCAGCTTCAACACCGCCTTGGACGAGTTCGAAGACCGGGACTGCGAAGTCCTCACCGGCTCGACCGACAGCGAGTTCACCCACAAGGGCTGGTGCGACTCGCACGAGGATCTCGGCAAGTTGAAGTTCCCGATGCTGGCGGACACGAACCAGAACGTCGCCCGCAGCTACGGCATCCTCGACGAAGACGCCGGTTTGGCGAACCGCGGGATCTATCTGATCGACCCGAACGGCGTGATCCGCTGGATGGCGGTGCACGATCTGTCCGTCGGCCGGAACGTGGAGGAAGTGCTGCGTGTGCTGGACGCGCTGCAGACCGATAAGCTCTGCCCCTGCAACTGGAAGGCCGGCGAAGGCACGCTGAACTGAGCCTCGTTCCTGACGCGGAGGCCCGGCCGGGCCTCCGCGTTTCACGGCTGCATTCCTTTCGATTCACCGCATGCGCATTCCCCCCCTCCCCGAAAGCGAAGCCACCGATAAGGCGGCGCAAACCTACGAGCGTCTCCGCGAGATGCTCGGCGTCGATTCGGTCCCGGAGGCGTTCCTCTCGCTGGGCCGCGCGGAGGCGTTGCTCGGCGACTTCTATATGAACTTCAAGAAGTTCATCTGGAAGGACGGCAAGCTCGATCGCCGGACGAAACTTTTGATCGCCCTCGCCGTCGCGTTGAAAGAGGGGAACGGCGTTTGGGCGGATTGCTACACGGAGTTGGCGTCCGCGGAAGGCGTGACCGAGGCGGAGGTGACCGACGTCGCCGCGCTGGTCGCCACGAACGCGACGTACAACACGTTCTTTAAGTTTCGCACGCTCTCCGGCACCGACCTGTTCGACGGTCTGCCGGTCGGTCTGCGTGCTCATGCCTTCCAGACGACGGCATTCGACGACAAGACGGTCGAATTAATTAATACCGCCGTCTCCGATCTCAACGCCTGCGAACCCTGCGTCGCCGGTCATGTGAAGAAGGCTCGGGCACTGGGGTTGGAGCCGGAGGCGATCCTCGAAGCGATCCAGGTGACGTCCGTGGCGTACAGCGGCGTTCAGTTCACCAAGTCCGCGAAGTCCTGATCGAGTCGGCGCGATGAGCCTCGAACGCGACGACGAGAGCCCCCCCGGCGGCTCCACGAAATTCCCCCCGCCCGGGGACGTTGAAGACGGTTCCGCGGAGGGCGGCGGCGTCGGCACGGTCGCGCCGCCTCGTACGGCTCGCGGGCGGGATTGGGCCGCGCTCCGGCAGTTCAGCGTGTTCTTGGAGAACCGCGTCGGCAAACTCGCCGACCTAACTCGCACCGTCGAGAACGCCGGTCTGCGGATCGTCGGTCTGTCGATTCAGGACAACAGCGACTCCGCCGTCGCCCGCTTGATCGTGGACGACTACGAACGGGCCCACGAGCTGTTCGATCTGTCCGAGTTCTGCACGTTCGAGTCCGACGTGATCGCGGTCGAATTGCCGGATGTCCGAAGTCCCGTCACCGATGCCTGCCGCACGCTGCTGCGGGCGGAACTCGACGTCCATTACGCCTACACCATCGCCCTGCCCGACACCCCCCGCGGCGGACTAGCGATCTACGTCGATGATGTGGACCTCGCCTTGGACGTCCTCGGGAACAGTCGGTTGACGGTGGTGACCGAGGGCGACCTGAAGTCTCGCTTCGAGTGACCGGCGCCGCGCAGGCCGCCCCGCGGAACTCCCGGAGCTGGTGGGTTCGTCCATTGAAATGGGCGCTGACGGCGGCCGTGCTGGCGTTCGTTTGCTGGCGAGCCATGGGGCTGTGGGAAGACGCGGCGCGGCGCCCGTTCGATCTTCGACCCGGCTGGCTGCTTCCGGCCGGGCTGGCCTATCTCGCGGGCTGGCTGCCCAGCGTGTGGGTCTTTCGCTTGCTGCTGTCCCGGTCCGGCCAGCGCGTCGGTCCGCTCGATACAGCGAGAGCCTACTACTGCGGGCACCTCGGCAAGTACGTCCCCGGCAAGGCGCTGGCGCTGGTGATCCGCGGCCGGTTGATCGTCGGCCGGGGCGGGACGCTCGGCGTGGGCGTGCTCGCGGCGGGGCTGGAAACGCTGATTTCGATGGGCGCCGGTGCCGCGGTCGGGGTGGCGTTGTTGCCCTGGTGCCTGGCGGGGACGGAGGTCAGCGACGAACTCGATCAGCTGCCGGCGGTCGGCTTCCTGTTGGCTCGTCCTTGGATCGCCGTCCTCCTCGTCGCGGTCGGAACGGCGGCCGCCCTGCCCGTGCTCGCGGCGCTCTTCACGCGGCTCGCGGCGAAGCTGGCGCCTCCCGAAGCGCGCGCCTCCGTGCGGTTTTCGCCCGCCGTTCTGGCCGCGGGACTGGCCGCCTGTTCGCTCGGCTGGGTCGGCCACGGCGTCAGCCTTTGGTGCTGCGTGCGGGCGGTCGGCGGGGCCGCGACGCTCGTCGATCTCCCCGCCTGCATCGGAGCGGCGGGCCTGGCGACGGCTGCTGGGTTTGCCGCGGTGTTCGCACCCGGCGGCGTCGGCGTGCGGGAGGCGATTCTAATCGAAACGCTCTCGCCGCGACCCGGCGTGGGGGCGGCGGCGGTCGCGGCGGCGGTCGTGCTGCGACTGGTCTGGCTGGCAAGCGAGTTGTGCGCGGCCGCAGCCCTGTACTACGTTCGTGGGGTTCCGCCCCCCAATTCTCCCACCGCCGATGCTGTCGATCCTCGTTCCGGTCTATAACGAGCGGGACAGTCTTGTCGAATTACATCGACAGGTAACGGAGGTCTGCGAGGAGAACGATCTTCGCTTTGAACTGATCTTCATTGACGACGGCTCCCGCGACGGATCCTGGGAGATCATCGACGGGCTGGCCGCGTCGGACAAACGCATCAGCGGCGTGCGGTTCCGTCGAAACTTCGGCAAGGCCGCCGCACTCACCGCCGGCATGCGGGCCGCCAGCGGCCGGCTGCTGATGATGATGGACGCCGATCTCCAGGACGACCCCGCGGAGATCCCCGCTCTGCTGGCCAAGCACGAGGAAGGCTACGACGTGGTCAACGGCTGGAAGGAACGCCGGCTCGACCCGTTCGGCAAGACGTTCCCCAGCAAGGTCTTCAACGGTCTCGTCGGACTGCTGACGGGACTCAAACTGCACGACCACAACTGCGGCCTGAAGCTGTTCACCGCGGACGTGGCCAGCGAAATTCGCATCTACGGCGAACTGCACCGGTTCATCGCCGTGCTGGCCCATGCCCGCGGGTTTTCGGTCGCGGAGCAGAGCGTCAACCATCGGGAACGAGTCCACGGCCATAGCAAGTACGGCCTCCGCCGCTTCCTGCGGGGGCTGCTCGATCTCCTGACGGTCACGTTTCTCACCGGCTACGGCCAACGTCCTCAGCACCTGTTGGGGGCGATCGGCCTGGGAGCCTTCGGCGTCGGGTTCGTGGGCCTCTTTTACCTCGCCGTCACTTGGGTGCTGATGCGGTTCGGGGTCGGCGACCTCACGCCCATCGGCGACCGGCCGCTATTGCTCTATTCGATTGCCGCCCTGCTGCTCGGGGCACAGGCGTTGAGCCTCGGTCTGCTGGCTGAACTGGTCGTCAGTTACGTCACCCGCGACCGCGACGCTTACAGCGTCAAGGAACGGACGCGGGACCGGGACGAGATCGCTGACACGTCGCATCCGGAAGGGGCGGTCATCCGCGAGTCGCTCCAACGCGGTCCGGCGGTGGAGAGCCGTCCCTGAAGCTCGGCGCTACTCGCTCGGGATGAGGAACAGCTCGCCGAGGACGAGGTCGCCCGCGATCAGCGATTCGCCCGGTCGCAGCTCCCCCGCGGCGACGCGCTCCTCCAGAAAGCCCGGCGTCACCCGCCGATCGAAGCCGTAGCTGTCTCGGTAGCGGGCGATTTCCGCCCAATTCACCGCGACGGCCGTGACGTTCTGCGGCAGGGCTGCATTCGGGTCGGCCAGCGGCGCCTCGTTCCAGACGGTCGCATAGATCGGGGTGAACTCCGCCCCGAAGACTTGCGCCTCGCCGATCAGGATCACCGTGTCCTCCGGGCCGAATCGCTCGTTGAGGGCGGCGATGAGCGGGGCCGATCGATGCTCGATCACGATGCTGGCGACTTCGGGGTCAGAGGCGAACGGCACCTGTCCCGCCGCTCCGCCGACGCACAAAGCCAGGTTGAACAACGCCCCGCCGCCCGCGGCGGCCCAAGCGGTGACTCGCACCGGGCGATCCTCCCGCGTCGTGGCCCACCGCAGCCCGGCTCCGGCCAGCACGCACCCGGCCGGCAAGAGCGGCGCCCAGAAGCGATCAATGCGGTGCGTGAGCAGATACCAAACGACAACCAGCCCCCCCAACGCCGCCGCGAGCCACGCGGCCCGCCCGGAACGAATGAATCCGGCGAGCGGGGCGAACGCGATGACCAGCGAGGTGTGATAGGTGTCCAGCCCCAGTGGCTGCCCCAGCCAAAGCGGCCAGCGTGCCGGCGACCAATCCGGCGGGGCGTGGGCGGAGACCCAGCGGGCGTTCGTCGCGGCGTCCCAGCCGCTTCCGCCGAATAGGTTCCACAGCAGCGGGAAGACCGGATTGCCGGTCTCGATCAGGTTCTTGAGGAGCCACGGACCGGCGAAGAGGGCGAAACCGCCGGCAAATGTGGCCAGCTTCGTCCATCGTCGGTCCGCGACGATCAGCGCCGTAGCCGCCGGCGCCGCGATCAGCAGCAGGGCTGGATACTTGCAGCCGAACGCCGCCCCGGCGAGCAATCCGGCCAGCAGCGCCGGCCGCCACGATCGCTGACGCCGCCGTCGCACCGCGATCGTCACCGCGAGCAGCGTGAGCGCGGCGTACGCGCACAACGCTCCCTCCGCGTAAGGGTGCAGGGTCAATCGCACGGCCCAAGGACTGGTGAGGAACGCCGCCGCGGCGAACCATCCACACCCGCGGCCGAACAGTCGTCGCGCGACGCACCCCGCCGCCAACGCTGCCAGCGGCACGAACCCGGCGAGCGTCGCCTGCCCCGCCAAGGCCCCGATCCGCCAGTCTCCGCACAGGTGCATGCAGAGCAGCGTGAGCATCTCCGTCCCCGCCGGCATCTGCGTGTAGACGTTGTGCGGCAGCCGTTCGATCTCGCCCGCCTCAAACCACTCCTTCGGCCCTTGGAGGTGATATTCGCGTGCGTCGAACTCCGTGGTGGGCACCGTGGAGCCGAGGGCGATCAGCAGGAGAAATGGGGCGACGGCGAGGGCGGCGATCCAGAACGGCTGGGTGTTCTGCGGCAGGTGCAGCCAATAGGACGGGTGAAGCTTGCCCCAGAATCGTCCTGGCAGCTCCGATCTAAGCAGCATGAAGAATGGCACGCCGATACCGAGACCGAAGACTACTCCGCTTAGGAAGCGACCTCCGCCGTAGACTCCCGCGATGAAGGTCAGCAGCGATATCCAAGCCGAGCCGAGCCCAAATTTGAAACCCGTCCGCTCCGCCGTGCTCGCTCTCCGGAAACGCAAATTCGCGAACGCGATTTCGCCAAGCAACCACGCCGCCGCCCAGACCGCGGCTGCCGTCCCCCACGCCTTCCACCGCCACGGGTGGAAAACCCCGCCAAAACTCGACGGCAACTCCTCATCGCCCTCCAAAAACTGTTCCGGCACGAGGAGCATGCCGCCAGCGACGCTCGCGCGGGTGCCGGCAGGGTCGGGCAGGTCGCGGGTGAAGAACCAGAGGCTCGCCGCGAGGGTCCACGCCGCGGCGACCCACGGAACCCACGGGCGGTTCCTCACGCTCTGAATCATCAAGACGGAAGCGTCGGCGGGCCGGCGTCATGCCAGTCGAAGCCGAGGTCCAGCGCGACGGCGGAGTGCGTCAGCGCCCCGATGCTGATCCGGTCCACGCCGCTCTCGGCGATCGCCCGTACGGTGTCGAGGTTCACCCCGCCGCTGGCCTCCAGCTTCACCGTCGAGTCGGCGGCGTCCCGCTCGCTCACGGCCTGCGCTAGCTCGGCGGGCGGGAGGTTGTCGAGGAGAATCACGTCCGGCTCCGCCGGCAGCACGGCGGCGAACTGGTCGTGCCGGTCCACCTCTACGATCAGCAGCGCCCCGGCGGGCAGTTCGCCCTTCACCCGCCGCACGAGATCGCCGAGGTCGCCGCTCTCCCCGGTCCGCTCTCGCCACGCGGCAAGGTGGTTGTCCTTCACGAGACAGGCGTCGTGCAGGCCCATCCGATGGTTCGCCCCGCCGCCGCAGCGGACGGCGTACTTTTCGAGCTGTCGGTAACCGGGGTGCGTCTTCCGCGTGTCGAGGATCGCGGCGTGCGTGCCTTCCACCGCCTCCACGAACTGTCGCGTCAGCGTGGCGACGCCGGAGAGGTGCGTGAGGAAATTGAGAATCGTCCGCTCCGCCGTTAGCAGATCGCGGACCGGGCCGAACAGGCTGGCCACGACGCTGCCGGGGTGCAGCGCCTCCCCGTCCCGGGCGATCGGCAGCAGTTCCAGCGGGGCGTGGCCCGTCCGCTCGGCGACGGCGGGCAGGATGCGCTCGACGATCGGCAGCCCGGCCAGCACGCCTGTGGCGCGGCTCTTCACGTCGCACCCGCCGACGGCGTCGGCCGGAACGAGCAGCCGACTGGTCAGGTCGTCGCCGTTCGGTCCGAGGTCTTCCTCCAAAGCCAGCGCAATCAGCGCGTCGGCGGCGCGGGCGTCGCTTTCTTCGAAGACGGGGGCGGCGTAAGCGGGAGTCTCAGCGTTCACCCCCGCATCCCATCGACAATGCGTCAGGATGGCAATGCCTGCGGTCCGTCGGGCCGCGATACACTCCGCGCCCCGCCCCCCGCTTATGAAATGAACCAATGATCGTCGGCGTGCCCGCGGAGACCAAGTCGGATGAGTACCGCGTTGCGATGCTGCCCAGCGGCGTGGAAGACCTGACCGCCGCCGGCCACCGCGTACTAATCGAAGCGGGGGCGGGGGTCGGCAGCGGGATCGAGGATGCGGAGTACGCCGCCTGCGGAGCCGAACTCGTCGCGTCGGCCACGGACGTCTGGGGCGAAGCGGATCTGATCGTGAAGGTGAAGGAACCGCTGCCGGCGGAGTGGCCGCTGATGCGGCCCGGCCAGATCGTCTTCACCTACTACCACCTTGCCGCGAGCCGCGAGCTGACGGAGGCCGTCCGCGACAGCGGGGCGACGGCGGTGGCCTACGAGACGCTCCGCGGTCGAGCCGGCGATCTGCCGCTGCTCACCCCCATGAGCGAGGTCGCCGGACGCATGAGCATTCAGCAGGGGGCGAAGTTCCTCGAACGTCCGCAGGAAGGCCGCGGCATCCTGTTGGGGGGCGTGCCGGGGGTGCCGCCGGCGTACATCGTGATTCTCGGCGGCGGGGTGGTGGGCAAGAACGCCGCGAAGATCGCGGCTGGTTTCGGAGCCGAGGTGCGGGTGCTGGACGTCAACCCGGACACGATGCGGCACCTGGGCGACGTGATGCCGGCGAACGTCATCACGGTGCATTCCGACCGCCACAACGTGCGTGCGGAAGTCTTGAAGGCGGATCTGGTGATCGGCGGGGTGCTGATCCCCGGGGCGAAGGCGCCGAAGCTGGTCACCGCCGACGACGTGAAGGCGATGAAGCCGGGGTCGGTGGTGGTCGACGTGTGCATCGATCAGGGCGGGTGCTTCGAAACGAGCCGTCCGACGACCCATGCGGAGCCGACCTACATCGTCGACGGGGTCGTCCATTACTGCGTGGCGAACATGCCGGGCGCCGTGGGACGCACCAGCACGTTCGCCCTGTGCAACGTGACGTTTCCGTACGTCCGCCGGATCGTCTCGCAGGGACTGGCGGCCGCTTGCGCCGCCGACCCGGGTTTGCGGGAGGCGGTGAACTGCCACGGCGGAGCGATCACTCACCGGCCGGTCGCGGAGACATTCGGCCTGCCGTGCGAGGAGTTCGCTGCGTGATGGGTCGGCGAGCGGCTACCCTGTCCGCATCGCCGCTCCGATTCGCCGCCGCCGCACGCTGCATCTGCCGGTCACGCTCAGCGTGGTCCTGCTGGCGCTGAACGTCGCGCTGATGATCGCCTGGATCATCGTGCTCTCGCGCACGCTGTACATCACGGCGCTCACGGTCGGCACCGTGCTGTTCGCGTTAGTGCTGGTCGGCTCGACGGCCTATCTGGTCCTCAGCATCAAAGCGGTGCGGCTGCACGCTCGGCAGGTGAACTTTGTCGACAGCGTGACGCACGAGCTGAAAACGCCCTTGGCGGCGGCCAAGCTGTACCTGGAGACGATGCAGCTTCGCCCGGACATGCCCGCGGAGAAGCGAACGGAGTGTCTGGAGGTGATGGCGTCGGAGCTCAACCGGCTGGAAGACCTCATCACGCAGATTTTGGAGGTCGGCCGCTTGGAGCGGTTGGGGATGGGTGTGGAGGTGGAGGACGTGGACGTCGCCCCCCTACTCCGCCGGGCGATGACCACGGCGGCCGCCCATCACAAGTACGACCCGGACGAGATTTTTACGGCCGACCTGTCGCCGGTGATCGTGCCGGCCCGGCGGATGGTGCTCGAAACGATTTTCGGCAACCTGCTGGACAACGCCGTCAAATACGGAGGCCAGGACGGGGCGCCGCCGCGCGTGACGGTGGAGGTGCTGGAACGACGCGGCCGGGTCGTCACGCGGATCGCCGACGACGGCGCCGGCGTGCCCGCGGAGTTCCGCAAGAAGATCTTCGACCTGTTCTATCGGGGCGGAAACGAGTTGGAGCGCACTCGCCGAGGGACGGGGCTGGGCCTATACATCGTGCGTACGTTAGTCACGCTGCTGCACGGCAAGGTGCGAGTGTTCGACCGGGCCGACGGCCCCGGCAGCGTGTTTGAAGTCGATCTGCCGGGGATTCGTCGATGAGTTCATTCACCCTCCCTTCCCGCGGCGCCCTCTCGGGCGACTTGCGGGGCAACGGCGATCGAACGCCGCGACTGCTGGTCGTGGAGGACGAACGCGCGATCGCCGAGGGGCTGCGATTCAACTTCGAGGCCGACGGCTTCGCCGTCACCGTCGCCGGCGACGGCCCGACGGCCCTCGCCGCGTTTGAGGCGGCCAAGGGCGATGGACGAAACGGAAACGGATTCGACGGGATCATCCTCGACCTGATGCTGCCGGGGATGAGCGGCTACGAGATTTGCCGCACGATTCGCAGGACGGACCCCGCGGTCCCGATTCTGATGCTCACGGCCCGCACCCTCACCGAAGACAAAATCGGCGGGTTCGAGGCGGGGGCGGATCAGTATCTCACCAAACCGTTCGTGTTGCCCGAACTGCTCGCTCGGGTGCGAGCGATGCTCTCCCGGCCGCGCCCGACGCAGCCCGTGGAGGAACCTTCGGGGCGAGAACCCGTGCAGTCCTTCGGCGCGGTGACGATCGACTTCGACGCCTTCCGCCTGACCGTCGCCCGCGGCGAGAAATCGCGGACCCACGATCTCACGACGCAGGAGGCGGCGTTGCTGCGATTGTTCGCGGAGAACCCCGGTCGCGTCCTTTCGCGGCAGGAGATCCTGCGGAAAGCCTGGCCGTCGGACGCGGACGTGACGGCTCGCACGATCGACAACTTCGTCCTTCGCCTGCGGCGGATGCTGGAGCCGGATCCGGCCAACCCGAAATACTTGGTCAGCGTGCGGGGGACCGGCTACCGGTTCGAGCCCGGAGAGGCGACGTAAGTCCCTATTCGGTCTACGTTTGCGGAGTGACGGAAAGGTGACGGAGGCGTGACGGGTTGCTGACGGCGGAATCGAGGCGTTTGCCTACTGTATTAGCCGAAGTGACACCGGGATCGCGGCCCACCTCGTGGAAGCCACAGCCGTCCCGGTCCGCCGCCGAACCCAAGAGTTGACCGCCCAATGCCCGCCGCCCTCGCCCCGAAGACTTCGTCTCCCCGCCCCTCCGTCCAGCACGCCCCACAGGCGGTCGTTCGACCGAAAAATGCGGATGCGAAGTTGCAGGCCGCGGCGAAGCGGGAACGGGCCGAAGCCGATCGTGAGCGGATCTACGATTCGTTCAACAGCAAGCATCTGTGGCGGCGAATCAGCTGGCCGGTGCTGATTTGGATCACGGCGATGCACGTCGGCGCCGTCGCCGCGTTCTTCTTCATCACCTGGCAGGCCGTCGCGGTCGCGGTCGGCCTGCACTGGCTGACGCTGTCGATCGGCATCTGTCTCGGCTACCACCGCTTCCTCTCCCACAAGAGCATGAAATTGCGGACGCCCGCGGAGTTCTTCGTGCTGCTGTGCGGCGTGCTCAGCGGCGAAGGTTCCCCCCTCACCTGGGCCGCCACCCACCGCCTGCACCACCACCGCAGCGACCAGCCCGGCGATCCGCACTCCCCGCACACCGACCACGACGACGGCTGGTGGGCCCACATCTACTGGCTGTTCCTCGACCGCAGTAGTCGCGACACCCAGCTACTGTACGAGAAGTACACGCCGGAGTTGAAGGATCGCCCGATGCTTCAGTTCTTCGAGAAGACCTACGGTCTGTGGATGGTGCTGCCCGGCGTGGTCCTCTACGCCGTCGGCGGCATGCCGATGCTGCTGTGGGGGCTGTGCGCCCGGATGACCTACGCCTATCACAGCACGTGGTTCGTGAACTCCGCCACGCACCTGTGGGGCTACCGGAACTACGAGACCCGCGACGAGAGCAAGAACCTCTGGTGGGTCGCCGTCCTCAGCTACGGCGAGGGCTGGCACAACAACCACCACGCCCACCCGTCCAACGCCCGGGCCGGCCACAAGTGGTACGAACTGGACCCGACGTTCTGGGTCATCAAGGCCCTGAAGGCCACCGGCATCGCCTACGACGTGAAAGACAAAGTGCCCGCCCCCGCGAAGGCGTAATCGGTTCGCGGCATCGCCCACTTTCACGCCCAAGCCGGAGGCATGCCTCCGGCTTGGGCGTGCTTCATTCCGGGGCTTGCAGCGTTCCGCCCCGCAGGAACCGCACCGTCGCTGCGCGGATCGTGGCGTTCATCATCAGGAACGAGTGCCCCGCCCCGCGGACGCTGAGGTGCTCCGCTTCGCCGTCGAGGTGGGCCTCCGCGACGGCGACGGTGCCGTCGTCGTCGCCGGGCACCAGGGGGTTGTAGCCGTCGTCGCTGCCGCGGCAGCCGGCGATCGTGGCGAACGTGCCGGGCGGTTTGGGGAGCGCCGACAAGGTCTCCGTCGCGCCCTTCGAGATCTCTGCCGCGGCGGACCCCCAGACGAAGTCCAGCGAATTGCCGACCACCGGCATCCCCCGCACGGCGTCGGCCATCGCCGCCCCGCCGTTCGGCACGCCGAGCAGCACGCTGCGTCCGACGGGCGCCTGATCGTCCTGCATCTCGCTCCAGGCCCGCAGCACCAGTCCGCCGGCGCTGTGGCAGACGAAGTGCAGACGAACCGGATCCTCCGGGTCTTCGTCGTGGACCAGGCGGTCGGTGATCTCCTGCAGCATTGCCGCGGAGGCCCGGAGCGACTGACGGGTGCTGGGGTAATCGACGGCGACCACGTCGAACCCCGAGGCCCGCAGATCGGCGGCCATCCGGGCGAAGCACTTCCCGCTGCGAATCATTCCGTGCAGCAGCACGACGGTGTCCCCCGAGGGACGCGGCAGATCGCGGGCGACGATCTCCGCATTGAGGGCCGTCTCGCACGCCGCCCGATCGCCCCATGCTCTGCGGAGGTCCCAGTCGTCGAGAAGGCGATGGTGGCCGGTCACGACGTGCCGCTGAATCCGCCAGCCCGCCCGGTGGGTCACGTCGCCCCAGAATTGCATCCCGCCCAGCGTGGGGAGCAGCAGGTTCGGCAGGGCGAAACCGGGCGCCACGGCGGGCGTCCCGGGCGCCGCGACGGGCACTTGAGGCGTTGCGACGGGCGGCGGCGGATCGACCGTTACGGCGGGCGGCGTGGCGGCAGCAGCGGGCGGGGCGAGCGACATGGCGCTGATCAGGAGCGGGGCGAACATCGGGGAAGCGTCCGGGCGGTCCGTCGCGGGGGGCCGCGGCGACTTCGGTGAAGAAGTCGCCGCGAGGCGTGCGGTTCTATTTCAATCCCGCTCCCCGGCAGAGACCATCCTCGCATGACTGAACCGCTCCCCCCCGCCGAATCGTTCGATCCCTCCACGGAGACCCCGTGGGATCTTCCCCGGTTCGACCAGTTCACGGTCGCGCAGGTCGAACCGGACGTCACCGCGCTGCTCGAGACCGCCTCCGCGGGGTTCGAGTCGATCGAAGCGGACGCGAACCCCACCTACGGCGCGACCGTCGGCGCGACCGATCGGCTGTTCGAGCCGTTCGAGAAGGTGTGGGGACCGGTGGGCCATTTGATGGGGGTGAAGAACTCGCCGGAACTCCGCGAGGCGCACGCCGCCGTCCAGCCGGCGATCGTGCGGTTCGGATTGAAGACCGCCCAGAGTCGACCGCTGTACGACGCCCTCGTCGCCCTCCGCGACGGGGCGGACTGGTCCAGCCTGACCGGGGTGCAGCAGCGAATCGTCTCGCAGAAGATCCTGTCCGCGGAGTTGGCCGGCGTGGCCTTGGAGGGCGAGGCGAAAGAGCGGTTCAACGCCCTGTCCGAGGAAGCGTCGAAGCTGTCCACGGAGTTCGCGAACCACGTCCTCGATGCGACCAAGGCGTTTTCGCTGACGTTGACTGACCCGGCGGAGGTCGACGGCCTTCCCAAGACGGCTCGCCGCCTGTTCGCCGCAGCCCACAACGAGCACGTGAAAGCGGAGGCGAAGGACGATGCGGAGACGAACAGAGACGACCAACCGATCGCCACGCCCGAAAACGGTCCCTGGCGGGTGACGCTCGACGGACCGGCGTTGGTGCAGTTCCTTCAGCACGCGACCCGCCGCGACTTGCGGGAGACGCTCTATCGAGCGCACGTGACCAAAGCCAGCGGCGCGGGAGACTCCCCCTCCGAGGATAATAATGCGCCCCTCATCGGCCGGATCTTGGGGATCCGGCAGGAGATGGCGGAGTTGCTCGGCTATCCCCACTTCGCCGCCGTCAGCCTCGCGGAGAAAATGGCCCCGTCGGTCGAAGCGGTCGCGAAACTGCACGCAGATCTGCTCGGCGCCGCGAAGGACGGGGCCGCCGAGGACATGGACGATTTGAAGCCGCTCGCGGAGCGGTACGGTCTCGACGAGATCCGGCATTGGGACGTCGGCTTCCTCGCGGAACGCCTGCGGGAAGAGCGATTCGAGTTCACCGATGAGGAGCTTCGGCCGTACTTCGCCCTGCCAAACGTCTTGGACGGCCTGTTTGAACTCTGTGGGAAACTGTTCGGGATCACGGTCGAGGCCGCGGACGGCGAGGCGCCGGTGTGGCACAAGGACGTGCGGTTCTTTCGCGTGCGGAATGAAGCCGGCGAGGCGATCGCCGGCTTCTATCTCGACCCCTACAGCCGCCCGGCGGACAAGCGCGGCGGCGCCTGGATGGGCGATTGTTTGGGGCGTCGCCGGAACGCGGACGGCTCGCTGCAATTGCCGGTCGCCTATCTGATTTGCAACGGCACCCCGCCGACCGGCGACACGCCGTCGCTGATGAGCTTCCGCGAGGTCGAAACGCTGTTTCACGAGTTCGGTCACGGTCTGCAACACATGCTGACGACCGTCGAGGAACCCGGCGCCGCGGGGATCAGCGGAGTGGAGTGGGACGCCGTCGAACTGCCCAGTCAGTTCATGGAGAACTGGTGCTACCACCGCCCGACGCTGATGGGCTTCGCCAAACACCACGAAACCGGCGAGCCGCTGCCGGAAGAACTGTTCGAGAAGATCGTCAAGGCCCGCACCTTCCGGGCCGGGTCGCAGATGTGTCGGCAGATTGGGTTCGGTTCGTCCGACATGACGCTGCACAGTACGCCGTCGCTGGCCGGCGACGCCGACGCGGCGCTGGCCTCCCACCGGCAAACGCTGATCGACACCTCCGTGATGCCGCCGCTGGAGGAAGATCGCACGTTGTGCAGCTTCTCGCACATCTTCGCCGGCGGCTATGCGGCCGGTTATTACAGCTACAAATGGGCCGAGGTGCTGAGCGCCGACGCGTTCGCTGCCTTCGAGGAAGCGGGCTTGGACGACGAAGCCGCGGTGCAGGAAACCGGCCGCCGATTCCGCGACACCGTGCTGAGCCTCGGCGGCGGAGAGGATCCGATGACGGTCTTTGAACGCTTCCGCGGTCGCCCGCCTGAACCGGACGCCCTGCTCCGGCATAGCGGCCTGGCGGATGCGTGATTGGGGCCGCCTGACGGGGCGTGCCGCCGCCCGGGCCCAGACCTGGGGCGATTCCAATGGATATGCACGCCTCGAGGGCGTATAATGGAGAACGTCGATGCGAGCTTTCGCAAGGCGAAGGCTCCCCCACAGCCCGACGTTCGCGTCCCCCCCGGGACGTCCCGCCACACGTCCTCCCCAACCTGACCAAGCCTGCCCCGCTCATGCGGATTCGCGTGTTCTGTCCGAACTGCGGCGTGGCGTTTACCGCCTCGGAGCGCCATGCGGGGAAGATCGGCCGCTGCCCGAGCGCCAACTGTGGTCGCAAGCTGCGGGTGCCGGAGGCCCGCCCGCAGGTCGTCTTCGAGCCGGTCCCTGCAGAGCGTAAGAGCAAGAAGCGAAAACGGTCTGCGGAGACCGCCAAGGCCGGCGCTGCAGTCTGGGTGAAAGGGGCCGTGGCCGCCGGAGCGGTGTTGGCGCTTGCGGTGGGGTTTTTCGCGCTCCAATCCGGGGAGGAGGCCGCGGACCTCGCGGCGCCGAGCGAACTGCGCGTCGCCGCTCGCCCCGCTCCGGTCCAGCCGCCCGCGACTCCGATCACCTCGGCAGCCGCCGGTTTGCAGCCGTCGCTGAACGTCGGCGCTGCCGCCCCGCAGATGGTGCTCGCGGCGATGGTCGAGCCGAAACTGACGTTTGAAGAAGGGGTCGGCGCGTTCCTCAAAACGCATTGCATCGACTGCCACGGTCCCGATTACGCGGAGGCCGATATCAATCTTGGGACGGTGAATTCCGCCGACGACCTCCGGGCGGAACGAGACAAGTGGGAACGCATTCTCGCGATCGTGCGGGTCGGGGCGATGCCGCCTTCGGAGATGGATCAACCGACCGCGGAGGAGCGGGCCGCCGCGGTCGATTGGATCGACCGGGCTCTCCACGAAGTGAACTGCGAGATCGTCAACGACCCCGGTCGCGTGACGGTTCGTCGGCTCAATCGGTCCGAATACGACAACACCGTTCGCGATCTGCTGGGAGTCGAACTCACCCTCAGCGACGACTTCCCCGCAGACGACGTCGGCAACGGCTTTGATAATCAGGGCGACGTCCTCACGCTCCCCCCGCTGCTGTTGGAGAAGTATCTGCACGCCGCGGAGAAGATCGCGGGCCAGGCGATCGTCGGCGATCCGAACTCGCTGCTGAAGACGTCGAAGGAGTACGGCAATCGCTCCATCCAGTCGATGGAGGAGAAGTTTAAGTTTCCGGCGCACGGCGATTACACGATCCGGATCCTCGCCAACGCCCAGCAGGCGGGGCCGGAGAAGGCTAAATACGAGGCGACGCTGGCCGGCATTCCCTTCGCCAAGGTGACGCTGTCCGGGGATCGAACGCAGGAAGTCTTCGAGCGAACGGTGCCCGTCAAGCCCGGCGAGCACACGCTCAAAATCAAGTTTACGAACGACTTCTACAAGCCGGACGCCAAGCTGGACCGCAACCTGTACATCGAGGCGATCGAAGTGATCGGCCCGCTGGGAACGCGGCCGGAAAATCTGCCGGAGACGCACGAAGCGATCGTCACGGCCGTCCCGGAGACCGCCGGCGGCGTGAAGAATGCGGCGGCGGAGGTTTTTCGTCCGCTGGTCTCTCGCGCCTATCGTCGCCCCGCGACGGACTTGGAAATCGCGAGACTGGCCTCGCTGGTCGAATCGGTGGTGCGTGACGGGCGGACGTTTGAGGAGGGCGTGCAACTCGGGTTGCAGGCGGTGCTGAGTTCGCCGCACTTCCTGTTTCGCATCGAACGCGACCCGACCGACGCCCGTCCCGGGGAGCCGGTGGGCGTGAACGACTACGAACTTGCCAGCCGCCTGAGCTATTTCCTCTGGTCGAGCATGCCGGACGAGGAGCTGTTCCAGCTCGCGGAGGAGGGGCGTCTGGGCGATGACGCGGTCCTTGCGCAGCAGGTCGATCGCATGTTGAACGACCCGAAATCCGAGGCGCTCGTCGAGGGATTCTTCGCCCAATGGCTGAATTTGCAGCTGCTCGACGAATTCCAGCCGGACGGTCGGATGTTCGGCCCCTATTGGACCTCCGCGACGAAAGCGGCGATGCGACGGGAGACGGAGCTGTTCTGCCGGGAGATCGTTCGGGAGGATCTGCCGGTGAAGACCTTCCTCGACGCAGACTTCACCTTCGTGAACCCGCGACTGGCCGAGTACTACGGCGTGCCGTGGGACGGCAAAACCGGCGACGCGATGGAAAAATATTACGCGGAGAACCTGCCGGGCTTTATCAAGAAGGACGGCGATCGGCTGAAGCGGGAGCGGAGACGCCGGGCCTATGCGTTCCGCAACGAGGACGTCTTCAAGCGGGTTTCGCTCCCCGACAACCGTCGGGGCATTCTGACGCACGGCAGTATCCTGGCCCTGACGAGCAATCCCGTCGGCACCAGTCCGGTGAAGCGCGGGAAATGGATCCTCGACAACATCCTCGGAACGCCCCCGCCGCCCGCTCCGCCGAACGTCCCGGCGCTGGAGGAGACCCAGGAGGCGAACAAAGATCTCTCGTTGCGAGACGCCCTCGCGAAGCACCGGGAAGACCCGGGCTGTGCAAGCTGTCACGCGGTGATGGACCCGTTGGGTTTCGCGTTCGAGCACTTCGACGCCGTCGGTCAGTGGCGCGAGAAAGACGGCCGATTCGAGATCGACGCCTCCGGCGAACTGCCGGACGGAACGACGTTCGAGGGCGCCACGGAGCTGGTCGCGGTGCTGGACGGCCGCTCCGACGAGTTCGTCACGCACTTTACGCGTCAACTGATGACCTACGGCCTCGGCCGTGGGATGGAGTGGTTCGATCGGTGCAGCGTCGACGAAGTCGTCGAGGCGACGCGGCCGAACGGCCACCGCTTCCGGGATCTCGTCCGCGGCATCGTGCTGAGCGACCCGTTCCGCAAACGCTCCGCAGAGTCGATCGCCGCGAATTGAAGGGCCGCGACGCTGCTCCGGCTCGATTCGCTATCATTCCTTTCCCCGCCCCCCCACGCAGGCTCCGCCGTGTTCAACCTGAACCGCCACGCCCCGCTGTCGTCGCTGTCCCGGCGGACGCTCCTTCGTGGAGCCGGGGCCGCCCTGGCGCTGCCGCTGCTCGACGCGATGCCCCTCGCCGGAACGGCGGAGGCGGCGGACGGCGCCGCGAAGGGACCGATCCGTCTGGGATTCACCTTCTTCCCGAACGGATGTAACACCGACCGCTGGTTCCCGAAAACGGAGGGCGCCGGCTGGGAACTGACGCCGACGCTCGAACCGTTGAAGGCGCTCCGCGGCGACGTGACCGTCCTGAGCGGACTGGATCAGCACAACGCGCAGAGCCTCGGCGACGGCGGCGGCGACCACGCCCGCAACGCCGCGACCTATCTGACCGGCGTGCACCCGCTGAAGTCCAGCTCGGACATCCGCGCCGGGCGGAGCGTCGACCAGGTCGCCGCCGATCGGATTGGATCGCAGACGCGCCTGCCAAGTCTGGAGCTGGGCATCGATCGCGGCCGAAACGCGGGCTCGTGCGACTCCGGGTATTCGTGTGCCTACTCGAACAACATCAGTTGGCGCAGCCCCTCCCAACCGACCTCCAAGGAGATCAACCCGAAGCTCGCGTTCCAACGCCTGTTCGGCTCCGGCGGGGATGCGGTGGAACGCCGGTTGGCTGATCGTAAGAGCGTGCTGGATCTCGTCGCCGACGACGCGGCCTCCCTGACGAAGCGGGTCGGGACGACCGACCGTCGCAAGCTGGACGAGTACTTCACCAGCGTCCGCGACGTCGAACGGCGGATCGAGCGGACACTCTCCGCGCCGCCGATCGAAGCGCCGGAGATCGAATTGCCCAGCGGCGTGCCGAACGAGCTGAACGAGCATCTTCGCCTGATGTACGACCTCCAGGCGCTCGCCTTCCAGGCGGACGTGACCCGCGTGACCACGTTTATGGTGGCCAGTGCCGGCAGCAACCGGAATTACCCGGAAGTCGATGTGAAGGACGGCCATCACCATCTGTCTCACCATCAGTCGAATGAGCGTAAGCTGGAACAGATCGCCCGGATCGACCGCTTCCTGATGGAGCACTTCGCCCGCTTCGTGCAGAAGCTCAAAGAGACCCCGGACGGCGAGGGGAATCTGCTGGACAACAGCTTAATCCTGTACGGCTCCGCGATTCGCGACGGCAACCGCCACAGTCACGCTGATCTCCCGTTGATCCTCGCCGGCCGCGGCGGCGGGGCCGTCAAACCGGGGCAGCATCGCCGCTTCGGGGACGGCACGCCCCTCAACAATCTGTTCCTGACGATGCTGGACGCCGCCGGCGCCACCGGCGTCGAGGAGTTCGGCGACAGCACCGGCCGGGTGACGGGGCTGGACGCTTAGAGCGGTCTCCCTGCTCCGCGGTCCCGCGGCTTAGAGCCCGCGGGCATCGAGGAATGCGCTCAAACCGGCTAGGAATTGCTCCACGGCGACGGCGGTCAGCAGGAGGCCCATGAGCTTTTGCAGGGCGAGCGTCGCGCGGGGACCGATCTTCGCCGTGAACAGGTCTGCCAGCAGGAGGACAGCCGCGTTTGCGGCCCATGCGAGCAGGAGAGCGAGCAGCCACGTCGGCCACCGATCCGGGTTGCGGGCGTTGACCAGGAGCAGCGTCGCCAGCACGCTCGGACCGGCGATGAACGGGACCGCCATCGGGACGAAGTACGGCTCCTCCGGCGACTGCCCCTTTCCCCCGGGGCCGGGCGCCGTGGCGTCCGGCTTTTCAAACGTCATTTGCAGCGCGATGAGGAACAGCACCACGCCGCCCGCGATGGCCAGCGCCGGTTCGCCGATCTGCAACGCGGCCAGCACGGGGCCGCCGCCGAACAGAAACGCCACCATCACCCCGAGGGCGAACAACAGTTCGCGGATCAGCACCCACCGGCGGCGGGACGGCTCCAGGTGACCGGTGATCGCCGGAAACACGATCGCGTTCCCCGGCGGGTCCATCACCAAAAACAGCAGGGCGGCGGCGGAGAGCAGCGTCATCCGGGCAGTGTCGCCCGGAGGGTGCGGTTCGTCATGGCAGTCGCGTGCTGCCCAACAGGTGGCGGTCGCACTCGCGGGCGGCTTCGCGGCCTTCGGCGATCGCCCAGACGACGAGGCTTTGGCCGCGGCGGCAGTCGCCGGAGGCGAACACGCCGGGGACGTTCGTCGTGTACTTCCCGTGCTCGGCTTTGAAGTTGCCGCGGGCGTCGAACTCCACGCCGAGTTGTTCCGCGGGCGTCGGCTCCGGGCCGCCGAAGCCGAGCGCCATCAGGGCGAGATCGCATTCGATAGTGAACTCGCTGCCGTCCACCACGCTGAACGGCGCCCCGCCCGGCTGCGGCTTCGACCAGTCGACCCGACAGGCCCGCACGCCCGTCAGGGCGCCGCTCTTGTCCTTGAGGAACTCCAGCGTCTGGATCTCGTATTCGCGGGGATCGTTGGCGTTCTTCTTGAAGCTGAACCTCGCGTCGTTCGCGTAGTCCATCTTCGCCGCGGCTTCTTCGTGGCCGTAGTCGGTGCGATAAACCATCGGCCACTGCGGCCAGGGGTTGTTCGCCGGGCGCTCCTGCGGGGGCGTGCGGACGATCTCGAAAGTGACGACGCTCTCGCACTCCTGCCGCAGGCTGGTGCCGATGCAGTCGGTGCCGGTGTCGCCGCCGCCGATCACCAAAACCTTCTTCCCCTTCGCGGAGATGAAGTCCGGCGGGTTCCCGCCGAGCACCTTTTGGGTGCTCGGACGCAGGAAGTCCATCGCGAAGTGAATGCCTTTCGCGTCGCGGCCGGGGGTCTTGGAGAAGAAGTCGTTCGGCTTGGTGGCGCCGGTGCAGAGCACGACGGCGTCGAAGTCCTTCTTCAGCTCATCGGCGGAGATGTCCTTGCCGATCGTGCAGTTCACGACGAACTCCACGCCCTCGGCCTTCAGCTGATTCACGCGGCGTTCCACGATGCCCTTGTCGAGCTTCATATTGGGAATGCCGTAGGTGAGCAGCCCGCCGACGCGGTCGTCCCGCTCGTAGACGGTCACCTTGTGGCCCACGCTGTTGAGTTGCTGGGCCGCGGCCATTCCGGCGGGGCCGCTGCCGACCACCGCGACGGTCTTGCCGGTGCGGGCCTCCGGCGGATCGGCCTTCACCCAGCCCTCTTCCCAACCGCGGTCGGCGATCGAGACCTCGATGTTTTTGATGGTCACCGGCGGGGAGGTGATCCCCAGCACGCAGGATCCCTCGCACGGCGCGGGGCAGACGCGGCCGGTGAACTCCGGGAAGTTGTTCGTCTTGTGGAGCCGGTGGAGGGCTTCCTTCCAGCGACCGCGATAGACGAGGTCGTTCCACTCCGGGATGAGGTTGTGCAGCGGACAGCCCGCGGCCATCCGGTTCATCACGTCGCCGGTGTGGCAGAACGGGACGCCGCAATCCATGCAGCGGGCGCCCTGCTGCTTGAGTTCCTCCTCCGGCATGTGCTCGTGGAACTCATTCCAGTCGAGAATGCGGAGCAGCGGATCGCGGTCCGAGGGGACGGCCCGGGAGATCGTCTTGAAGCCGGTGGGGTTGCCCATGAGAGCGTGGGGAAAGGCAGTATGCGGGAGCGTAACGCTGAGGCCCCGCGGGGCCTCAGCGTTCGGTGAAATGAGCGAACTCAGGCGGAGAGGACCGGGGTGACGGTCTCGCCCGCGGCGGCGCCGGACATGCCGCCCTCGTCGCCTTCGGCGGCGAGTTCGGCGAGCGCCCGGCGGTAGTCGACCGGCATCACCTTGCGGAAGTTGGCACGCTCCGCGTCCCAGTTCTTCAGCAGGCGGGCGCCCTTGTCGCTGTCGGTCAGTTTGACGTGGCGTTCGATGAGGGCTTTGAGTTCCTGCTCGTCAGCCCCTTCGACCGGCTCGAACTCGACCGTGGCGAGGTTCGTCTTCGCCAGCAGGGTCTCGTTCGGGTCGTAGACGTAGGCGATGCCGCCGCTCATCCCGGCGGCGAAGTTGCGGCCGGTTTCTCCGAGAATCACCGCGCGACCGCCGGTCATGTATTCGCAGCCGTGGTCGCCGCAGCCTTCGACGACGGCGTTGGCGCCGCTGTTGCGAACGCAGAACCGCTCCGCCGCGACGCCGCGGGCGAACAGTTCGCCCAGCGTCGCTCCGTACAGGGCGACGTTGCCCAGGATCATGTTCTCGGAAGGATCGAAGCCGGGGTTCGCGGGCGGCTTGATGACGATCCGGCCGCCGGACAAGCCCTTGCCGACGTAGTCGTTGGCGTCGCCGGTGACCTCGATCGTGACCCCCTTCGCCAACCAGCCGCCGAGCGTTTGCCCGGCGGACCCGGTGCAGCGAATCATGATCGTGTCGTCCGGCAACCCGTTCGCGCCGTGGGCCTTGGAGACCTCATGCGAGAGCATCGTGCCGAAGGCGCGGTCGATGTTTTCGATCTCGTAGTCGAGTTCGACCGGCTTGCCGTCGCGGAGGGCCGGGGCGGCCTCCTTGATCAGCCGGTTGTCCTTCACCACGTCCAATTCGTGGTTCTGGTCGACGGTGCAGAACGTGCCGGCCTTTTCGTAGTCGCTGGTCGCCTTCCGCAGGATCGGGGAGAGATCCAGGTGAGCCGCCTTGGGATGGCCCTTCGGCAGATCCGCGGCGAGCAGGTCGGCCCGACCGCACATTTCGTCGATCGTGCGGAAGCCGAGCGACGCCATGATCTCCCGGCACTCCTCAGCGACGGCGAACAGGTAGTTGACCACGTGCTCCGGCTGCCCGCGGAACATTTTTCGAAGGGCGGGATCCTGCGTGGCGATACCGACCGGACACGTGTTGAGGTGGCACTTTCGCATCATGATGCAGCCCAGCGTGATCAGCGGAGCGGTGCTGAAACCGAACTCCTCCGCCCCCAGCAGGCAAGCGACGGCGACGTCCCGACCGGTCTTCAATTGACCGTCAGTTTGCAGCCGCACGCGATCGCGGAGGCCGTTCATCACGAGCGTCTGGTGGGTCTCCGCGATGCCCAGTTCCCACGGCAAACCGGCATGCTTGATGCTGGTGAGCGGGCTGGCGCCCGTTCCGCCGGACGAACCCGAGATCAGGATGTTGTCCGCGTGCCCCTTGGCGACGCCCGCGGCGATCGTGCCGACGCCGACCTCGCTGACCAGCTTCACGCTGATGCGGGCGGACGGGTTGGCGTTCTTCAGGTCGAAGATGAGCTGCGAGAGATCCTCGATCGAATAGATGTCGTGGTGCGGCGGCGGGGAGATCAGCCCCACGCCCGGCGTGCTGTGCCGGACGGACGCGATGATCTTGTCCACCTTGTGGCCGGGCAGCTCCCCGCCCTCGCCGGGCTTGGCGCCCTGCGAGATCTTGATCTGAATCTCGTCGGCGTTGGTCAGGTACCAACTGGTCACGCCGAACCGGCCGCTGGCGACCTGCTTGATCGCGCTGCGACGGGTGTCTCCGTTGGGCAGCGGGTCGAACCGTTCCGGGTTCTCGCCGCCCTCGCCGGTATTCGACTTTCCGCCGAGGCGGTTCATCGCCACGGCGAGCGTTTCATGCGCCTCGGCGGAGATGCTGCCGTAGCTCATGGCGCCGGTGCAGAACCGCTTGACGATCTCGCTGGCCGGTTCGACCCATTCCAAGTCGATCGGTTGCCGCTCCTCGGTGCGGAACCGGACGAGGCCGCGGAGATTGCAGTCGCGGGCCACGCGCTCGTTCACCATCGCGGCGAACTGCTTGTAGGCGTCCTTGTCGCCGGTGCGGGCGGCGTTCTGAACGGCGGCGATCGTTTGCGGCGTCCAGGCGTGCTTTTCGCCCTCGGCCCGCCAGGCGTAGGTGCCGGGGTTGGGCAGATCGACCGGTTCGTACTCGTCGCCGCGGGTGGCCGTGGCGGACGGATAGCCCAAGTCGTGCCGCAGGACGGCGTCCTCGGCCAGACGATCGAACCCGATGCCCTTGATGCGGCTGGGCGTGCCGGTGAAGCAGCGGTCGATGACCTCCTGCCCCAGCCCCAACGCTTCGAAGATCTGAGCACCCTTGTAGCTCTGCAGGGTGCTGATGCCCATCTTCGCGAACACCTTGAGCATCCCCTTCCCCACGCCCTTGCGATAGGCGTTGACGATCTCCTCATCGGTCCACGGCTTGCGGCTCTTCTCGTGCACGGCGAGCGTGCCGGCGTCGCGGGCCTGACGAATCGCGGCGAAGGCGAGGTACGGGTTCACCGCATCGGCGCCGTAGCCGACCAGCGTGCAGAAGTGGTGCACCTCGCGGGTCTCCCCGCTTTCCAGGATCAGCCCCAGCTTCGTGCGGCTTTCGGTCCGAATCAGGTGCTGATGCACCGCTCCCGCAGCCATCAGGGCCGGGACCGCGATGCGGTCCGGGCCGGCGGCGCGATCGGACAGAATCAACAACGCCTCCCCGGCTTCGATGGCCGCATCGGCCTCGGCGCAGAGCGCGTCGAGCGTTTCCCTCAGCAGGCGTTCGGCCTCCGCGGGGTTCTCGGGCTTGGCGAAGGTGAAGTCCGCGACGCGCGAGGACCAACCCCGATGGGGCTCGTCGGCGAGGCTCTTGAGCGACGCGATCTGCCCGTCCGTCAACACCGGGTGCGGCAACCGCAGCCGATGGCACTGCTCCGGCTCGGTGTTGAGCAGGTTGCCCTCCGGCCCGACGAAGCACTCCAGGCTCATCACGATCTCCTCCCGGATGGAGTCGATCGCGGGGTTCGTCACCTGCGCGAACAGCTGCTTGAAGTAGTCCGGCACCACGCGGGGCTGCTCGGACAGACAGGCCAACGCGGCGTCGTCGCCCATCGAGCCGATCGGATCCTTCTTCGCGCGGATCAGCGGGAGCAGCATGAACCGCAGCGTTTCCTCGCTGTAGCCGAAGCTGCGCAGACGCTTGAGCAGGTCGTCCCCTTCCGGGGTCTCGCCGGCGGAGGCCTTCGGCAGATCCGCGAGGTCCAGCCGCTGTTCCCGCAGCCATTCGCCGTAGGGACGCTTCTCGGCGGCCTTCTGCTTCAACTCCTTGTCCGGGACGATGCGGCCTTCGTCGAAATTCACCAGGAACATCCGGCCCGGCTTCAGGCGGCCCTTCTCCTTGACGTTCTCCGGGGCGATGTCGAGCACGCCCACCTCCGACGCCATCACGACGCGATCGTCGTGGGTGACGTAATAGCGGCTGGGCCGCAGACCGTTGCGGTCGAGCACGGCGCCGATGACGTGGCCGTCGGTGAACGACACGCTCGCCGGGCCGTCCCACGGCTCCATCAGGGCGCTGTGGTACTCGTAAAACGCCCGCTTGTCCTCGGGCATCTGCTCGTGGTTCTGCCACGCTTCGGGGATCATCAGCATGATCGCCTCCTGCGGACTGCGACCGCTGCGGAGCAGCAATTCGAGGCAGTTGTCGAAGTTCCCGCTGTCGGAGAGGTGCTCCTCGCAGATCGGATAGGCGTCGGACAGCCGGCCGTCGAAGTGCTCGCTGCGCAGCTGCCCCTGACGGGCGGCCATCCAGTTCCGGTTCCCGCGGAGAGTGTTGATCTCCCCGTTGTGGGCGATGTTCCGCAGCGGCTGGGCGCGGTCCCAACTGGGGAACGTGTTCGTGCTGAACCGGCTGTGCACCATCGCCAGATGCGTCGTGTAATCGCCGGCCGAGAGGTCCGGGTACATCGGCATGACCTGCTCCGGCGTCAGCATGCCCTTATAGACGATCGTGCGGGCGTTCAGGCTGCACACGTAGAACAGCAGCCCCTCGGGCATGCGGCTTTCTTCCCGAACGATGCGGGAGGCGCTCTTGCGAATCAGGAACAGCGCCCGGTCGAAGGCATCTTCCTTCAACGCCCCGTCCTTCAGGACGTTCTCGCCGGCTCCCACAAATACCTGTTCGATCCGCGGCATGCAGGCGCGGGCGGACGGCCCGACGTCGGCGCCGTCCACGTCGGTCGGGACTTTCCGCCAACCGAGCAGAGTCTGCCCGTACTCCTTGATGCGATCCTCCAGCACGCCCTTGGCGCGATGGTACTGGCGGGGATCGCGGGGCAGGAAGACGTTGCCGGCGGCGTAACGGCCGGGTTCCGGCAGCGTGATCCCCTCTTCCCCGGCCACGCGGGCAAGGAACTCATGCGGCAACGCGGTGAGCATCCCGGCGCCGTCGCCGGTGTTCTGTTCGCAGCCGCAGGCGCCGCGGTGCGTCATGTGCCGGAGGATGCGATCGGCGTCCGTCACGATGCCGTGCGACCGCTTCCCCTTGATGTTCGCGACGAACCCCACGCCGCAGCTGTCGTGCTCCAGCGACGGATCGTACAGCCCTTGACGCTCCGGGAAGCGGCCTTCCCGGTGACGACTCGGGAATTCGGTCCGGGCGGGAGACGTGTTGTTCGAGTCGACGGTCATGAGGGGGACCCGGTGGGCGCTGCGTAAGGTGATCGGAAGTGCGGGGCGCCGACGGTCCGGTTCTCTGAGCAGAGAAACCGGCGCTGTCGGCGGAAATCTGGGGGGAAGCTCGGAGCTATCCGGCGACGGCGACGTCCGCGTCGCGGGCTGCCGTGCGTTTGGAGCGGCCGTCCGAGAGCGGGCCGGGATCTGCCGGCGCCGGCCCGGTCGCCTGGGACGGCGTTTCGAGCAACAGGTCGCAGAAGGCTTTGGCCGCGGCGCTCAACGGCCGTCGGCGGCGTCGCACGATGCCGAGGGGGCGGATCCAATCGACCCCCTCCAGCTTCGCCGTCGCCAGCGTCCCGAGGCTGACCTCGCGGCGGACGGACGGCTCGGGCAGCAACGCCACGCCGGCGCCGGCCTCCACGGCCCGTTTGACCGTTTCGAGGTTATCGAATTCGTAGCTGATCTCCGGGTCCACCCCGACGCTTTTCAGCCAACGATCCGATTGGCGCCGCAGTTTGAGACGCATCTGCAACGCGACCCATGGTTCGCCCGCCAACCGGGACGGCTTCACGGAACCGCCCGCGGCCAACGGATGACCGGGACGCAGAGCGAGAACCATCGGTTCCTTCTGCCACGGCAGGCACTCGAACGTGCCGCCGTCGCGCGGGAACGAGACCAGCCCCAACTCCGCTTCGTCGCTGCCGACCGCGTCGTACACGTCCTCCGGGTGGCCGTACTCCAGCCGCATGGCGACGTCCGGGTACAGGCGGGCGAATTCCTCCACCGTCGGCGCCTGCAACAGGCCGACGGAGTAGATGCTCGAAACGCACAATCGTCCGCTGACCTGCCCCGCGATCCCCTTGACGCGATCTTCAAGTTCGCGGAACCCGTCCAACAGGTCGCGGCAGCCTTCCAGCAACACGCGACCCGGTTCCGTCAGATGACACGGCCGCGTCGACCGGTCCAGCAGCTTCACGCCGAGCCGTCGTTCGAGGTTCCCCACGGTCTGCGAGACCGCCGGCTGGGACATGCTCAATACCTCCGCCGCCCGGGAGAAACTCCGCCGGGAGGCGACTTCGCGAAAGATCTCGGCCTCTCGGATGAGCAAGGAGGTCTGGCGGCGGGAGGGGAAAGATTGACGTTCGGTTATATCGGAGGCGGCACAGTATCGTGACGGCCAGCGCGAAGCGTACGACCGCGGCGCATCGTGATCAAGCCGCCCGGAGGGGACCGGCGTTCATCCGCCGCACCCGTCGATCCAAGGCGACCGCATCACCCGCCTCATCCCCCGGATCGCCGCAATGGGGGCGTCACATCGGCGGCCACGGAGCGCCGGGGCGTCGGGTCGCTTCAGCGAAGAACCACGCTGCTTCTTCCCCGGGGCGAAGTAGGGTCGGCCCCGTCGGTCGGCGTCGCCCTGTTCGCGCGACGCGGTTCCGGCGACGCTACCGCCGATGCCGCCGCCTCCCGCTCGCTTCGCCGCCCGACTTGCAGCCCGGGCGGAGTTCGATTCGACCGTCGCCTGGGCGCTGGGCGTGCGGTTCTGGCAGATCCTGGCCGGCCCGGTCACGGCCTTGCTGATCGCTTCCCGCTTCTCCGAGACGGAGCAGGACTACTTCTACACCCTCACCGGGTTGCTGGGACTCGATGCGCTCTGCCGCTTGGGGCTGAGCGAGGTACTGGTCGCCCTCACGTCGCACGCCTTCGCCGAGGAAGGGCATACGGCGAAGCGTCGGCTCGCCGGGCTGGTGCGGTTCGCGGGGCGTTGGGCGGTTGGAAGCGCCGCGGCCTTTGCGGTCGGCGTGGGGGTCTTCGGTGCGTGGAGCCTGTCTGAATCGGCCGTGCCGGGGGCTGAAGCGTCGACCGCGATTCCTTGGCGCGGCGCTTGGTGGACGGCGGCGGCTTGCACCGCGGGATCGGTCGCCGTCGCGCCGGCGCTCGCGGTGCTGACCGGGTGCGGGCGGATTGGCCCCGTCACCCGTGCTCAAACGGTCGCGGCGGTCGTCGCAAACCTGACGGCGTGGACCGTGATGCTGGCCGGCGGTTCCCTCTGGGCGGCCGCGGCGGCCTGCGCGGGGCGGCTGGCGATCGAGGGCGTCCTGCTTTCTCGTTCTTGGGCGTTCCTGCGGGACCTTGCAGCGATCGGCGGAACGGCGTTTCGCTGGAGCGTCGATGTCTGGCCGATGCAGTGGCGGGCGGCGATTCAGAGTTCTGCGGCCGCGGCCGCCGCGGCGGGACTGACGCTGGTCCTCTTTCGCCATCGAGACACGCTCGGCGCCGGGGAGGCGGGGCGGTTGGGAATGAGTTGGTCCGCCGCCGTCGCCCTGCAATACGGGGGCGTCGCATGGCTCGGCACTCGCGCCCCGAGGTTGGGAGCACTGGCGGCGGCGAAAGATCGAGCCGGGTTCGATCGGCTGTTCGCCCGGACGTTCGTCGCCAGTTGGGCGGCCGTCATCGTCGGGGCCGTCGTGGGCACGTCGCTCGTTTGGGCGTTGGAGGAGGGGCTGCTCGGCGAGTGGGGCGCGTCGCTCGCGGACCGGCTCCTTCCCCCCCTGCCCTTCGCGGCGCTGACCGGGGGGAGCGTCGCCCTGCACGTGCCGTTGGGGCTGGCGGCCTACGCCAGGGCGTGGCGAGCCGAGGCGTTCGTCTGGCCGGCGGTCGCCATGTGGGCGGCGGTCGGGCTTACGACATGGACGTTCGGTCCGACGTACGGCGCTGCGGGGGTGGCGTGGGGCTTCGGGGCCGCGGTGTTGTGCGTCGGCGTCCCACTGTACGTCGTCCGGTGGGGGCTCTGGCGCCGGCGACGTTGAAGCGACGAATCACACCGCCGCATCGGATTCGTGGGGCCCGATGGGTTGGACGACGGCGGGGCGGACCGGTTTAGAATGTCTGTCGGACGCTTTGCGTCGCCGCCGCTCCCCCGTGCCCCGCCCCGTCATGCTCCGTCGGTTCCGACCGCTCGCCGCCCTCCTTCTCTCCTCCGGCGCCTTTCCCGCGTGGGCTGAACCAGTCGCCGACCCGGCGGGGGCGGAAGACCAGCACGCCCCCGTCACGGAGTTGAAGAACCTCACGGTGGCCGACGGCTTTAAGGTCGATCTGTTCGCCGCGGAGCCGATGCTGCTCTCGCCCAGCAATATCGACATCGACGCCCGCGGACGGGTCTGGGTCTGCGAAATCGTTAACTACCGTCAGTTTCGAAACGCGGACACGCCCCCGCGGGAGGAGGGCGACCGCATCCTCGTGCTGGAGGATACGGACGGGGACGGCGAGCTCGACAAGAAGACGGTCTTTTATCAATCGCGGGAGATCGATTCCCCGCACGGCGTCTGCGTGCTGGGAGAGACGGTGATCGTCTCCGCCGGGGAGAACATTCTGAAGTTCACCGACGCGAACGGCGATCTCGTCGCGGACGCGGGGAGCAAAGAGGTGATGTTCACCGGCATCAGCGGCGTCCAGCACGACCACGGCGTGCACAGCGTGCTGTTCGGCCCGGATGGCAAGTTGTATTTCAACTTCGGCAACGAGGGCGGCCAGCTGAAGCATGCGGACGGCTCCCCGGTCGTCGATCTGGCCGGCAACGTCGTCGATTCCAGCCGGCAGCCGTACCAGCAGGGCATGATCTTTCGGTGCGATCTGGACGGATCGAACGTCGAAACGCTGGGCTGGAACTTTCGCAATAATTGGGAGCTTGCCGTCGACAGCTTCGGCCGGATCTGGCAGTCCGACAACGACGACGACGGCAATCGCGCGACCCGCCTGAACTTCGTCATTCCCTACGGCAACTACGGCTATCGGGACGAACTCACCGGCGCCGGCTGGCGGGAACCGCGGGTCGGAATGTCAGACGAAATCCCTCTGCGGCACTGGCATCTGAACGATCCCGGCGTGATGCCGAACCTGATTCAGACCGGCGCCGGCAGCCCGACCGGCATCGCCGTTTACGAAGGCGATCTGCTGCCGGAACGGTATCGCGGCGCCCTGCTGCACTGCGATCCCGGTCCGAACGCCGTGCGGGCCTTCTTTCCCGAACCGGACGGCGCCGGCTTCCAGGCGGAGCAGCAAGACCTGCTGACCGGGGAAAACGACCGCTGGTTCCGCCCCTCCGATGTCGCCGTGGCCCCGGACGGCAGTCTGCTCGTCGCCGACTGGTACGACCCCGGCGTCGGCGGCCATCGCATGGAAGACATCACCCGCGGCCGTGTGTTCCGGCTGCGGCCGTTCTATTCGCCGAAGCGTTACGTCGCCCCGGCCCTCGACCTCTCCACATCGGAGGGGGCGCTCGCCGCGTTGAACAGCCCGAATCTCGACGCTCGATTCCAAGGCTATCAGGCGTTGGCGAATCGCGCGGGCGGTTCCGGCGAGGTTCTTCTGAAGCAGTTCGAGAATCCGGCGACGCCCCCGCACCTCCGCGCCCGGGCGATGTGGGCGCTGGCGGCGATCCGAAACCATCTGTACGTCGCCGACTTGGCGTTGGCGGACGAAGATCCCGACATCCGTGCGGCCGGTCTGCGGCTGCTCCGTCAGTCCACCGATCCCCGAACGGCCCGCGGCGCTTCGGCCCGGCTGGAGCGGATTGCGGAGGGCATCTACGGCGAGAACCGCTTCGACACCCCGGCTCTGCGGCGGGAAGCCGCCGTCGCCCTCCGCGGCCTGCCGGCCGACGCCGAGGGCGGCGGGCTGACCGCGGCAGACGCCTGGGCAGCGTTGGCTTGGGAACATCTGCCCGGCGATCGCTGGATGCTCGAAACGCTGGGTCTGGCCGCCGACGGGAACTGGGACGCTTTCCTCGAAGCCTACCTGGCGCCGTCGTACGGCCGGCTGAATGAGGATGGAACTCGCAAGCTCGGCAAACGGTTCCATGAAGACGCGCAAGCGCGGGAGATCGTGTGGCGGAGTCGGGCGGAACGGACGCCGACGTTGCTGGCCGATCTCGCCGTGAACGCCAAACACGTGCCTCTGGACGAAGTTCCCCGCTACCTCCGGGCGTTCGACTTCCAGCCTGACTCTGAATTGAAGCGTCGCCGGCTCGGGCAGATCGCGTTCTCAAGCGACCTGCCGGAGGACCGGGCGACCCTCGTGCGGCTGGAGGCGTTGACCCGTCTGAAGGACTCCGGCGGGGACGACCCGCGCGTCAAACAAGCCATTGAACAGGTGCTGGACGAAGCGCGGGGAACGGAGCAGTTCGTCTCGCTGATGAAGCAATTCAAGATCGGCGGCCGCACCGACGACCTGCTGGAACTCGCCCGGACCAAACCTGAGGAGAGCGCGGGCGTGGCCGCCGCGACGCTGCTGATCGAACGAGGCAAATGGGACGAGTTGGGCAAAGCCGCCTGGGGTAAGGATCGCGAAGCCGCCGAAGCGATTCTCGCAGCGCTCGGTCGCACCGGAGACAATCGCATTCTCGGGTTCCTCACCGCGGTGTTGGATGACGAGAACCTGGACGCCGCTCGCCGGAAAGCGGCCGTCGCGGCCCTCGCCCGCATCAAACCGGGGGCGGAGTTGCTGCTGACGCGCGTCGAGGAGGGAACCCTCGCGGAGGAGCTGCGACAGAGCGCCGCGGCCGCCCTGCACGCGACGTCCCACGGGGGGCTTGGGAAACGAATCGATGCGGCCTTCCCCCCGCCCCCGGGGCGTGAGAAGCCGCTACCGAGCCTCGCCGAACTGACCGCCGCACGCGGCGACGTGACCAACGGCAAGCTGATTTACATGAATACGGGCACCTGTGCGAAGTGCCACGTCATTAAAGGCATCGGACGGGAGGTCGGCCCGGATCTGACCGAGATCGGCGACAAGTTGGGCCGGCAAGCCCTTTACAGTTCAATTCTCTATCCCTCCGCGGGCGTCAGTCACAACTACGAAACTCATACCGTGCTGACGGATGAGGGCGGCGTGTTCAACGGGCTGCTCGTCAGCGAAACCGACGAGGAAATTCGCATTAAGGATCAGGAAGGGATCGAACGCAGCTTCCAGAAATCCTCCCTCCTGGAGCACGGCGTGCAAGACGTCTCCCTAATGCCGGCGGACATTCAAAAGCTGATGACGGAGAAGGAGCTGGTCGACCTCGTCGAGTTCCTCACGACCCTGAAAAAGAAGTGATCTCCCAGCTAATACCCTCACGGCTTCGGCCCTGAGGGGATTGGTCGGTAATGGCCGGTCGCCGGCGTCGAATCAGGTGTGGGATAGACGGATTGCACGCTCCCCGACGGCTGCGGCAACGAATCTTTCGTGAGCGACGGATCGGTGCTTTCGGTCGAACCGGCCCGTTCCGCTTAGAACCGCTTCAAGGGGGGCGAACGGCGCCGCCGATGCATCCGTCACCCCGACCCGCATTCGGGCGGCGTGGCGATCGGATCGCCCCGCACATCCTCACCCCCGCACCACCAC
>NZ_WTPX01000239.1 GCF_013036045.1 Alienimonas chondri | reverse complement strand
GACCAACCCCCGCCGCCAGCGCCCGCCCCGATGCCGCTCCCGCAACCCGCTGACGACGGATGATCGGGGGCCGAGTCGGGTTCGTCATCGCCGCTCATCGAGCCGGGGTTCGCCAGATCTGCACCCACAGATTCGTGCCCCCCGTCGCCGAGACGACGCGTGCCCCGTCCGGCGCGAACGCGGCGGCCTGCCCGCCGCCCGACAAATGCTGGCGGGCGAGTTCGGCCCCGGTCTCCACGTCCCAGAGCCGAAGGGTGTTGTCGCGGGACGGCTCCGGCGTCCAGTCGTCGTTGAGGAACTGACTGCCGCTGCACGAGAGCAGCCGGGCGCCGTCCGGGGAGAACGCGACCGCGTTGATCTGACCGGCGTGCCCGATGAACCGCCGCGTCAACTCTCCGCGTTCCAGATCCCAGAGGCGGACCACCGCGTTCTCCGGGTCGTCCCAGCGACGTTCCTTCACCTGCACGGCTTCGTGTCCGGTGGCGAGCGTGCGGCCGTCCGGGGAAAGGGCGGCGGACTTGATCGAACTGTGCGGCCCGGAGAACCGCTTCTCCAATTCGCCCGTCGCCGCGTCCCACACGGAGATGCCGTCCTCGGCCGCGTGATGGACGGAGACGACCCGCGACCCGTCCGGCGTGAACGTCACGTCGTGCACCGCCCCGTAGCCGTTGCCCGTCGGCGGCATGTCGGCCCGCCAGAGTTCCTTCCCGGTCTCCGCGTCCCAGACCCGCACCGTCAGATCGCCGCGGTCCTTGCGAACCCAGTTGGAACTGCCGGAGGCGATCCGCGACCCGTCGGACGAGACGGCCAGACATGCGACGAACCCGGTGTGGCCCACGAACCGACGGAGGACCTCGCCGGTGGAGAGGTCGGACAGGATGATCGCGTCCTGCCGGCCGGCGGTGACGACCCGTTCGCCGTCCGGCAGGACGACGGCGGCGTCGACGCTATGGCCGTCATGCCCGTCCAAGGCCCGCTTCCGCCGACCGTTGCGGGAATCCCAGACGATCGCCCCGCCCGCTCCGCTCGACGACCCGCCGGTGACGAGCCGCGTGCCGTCCGGGGAGAAGGCGAGGGCAAGGATGAAGTCGGCCAGCTCCTCGATCCGCACGTCCTCGATCAGGCCGGGGAGCGCTTCGGCAGGCGAACCGGCGGGCTCCGCCGCTTCGGCCGGAGCGTCTTCGCCCGGCAGTTCCCACAGCCGCAGGGCGTAGTCGCCGGTGCGGACGGCCCGTTCGCCGTCCCAGAAGCCGCCGCCTCCGGTCAGGACGCGGCGGCCGTCCGGCAGGAGCGTGGCATGCAGGAGCGTCTTGTCCGGACGCCGGAGCCGCGCCAGTTCGGCCCCGCTGGCGGTCTCCCAGAGCGTCAGCACGTCGTCGAGGCCGCCGGTGAGCGCACGGGCTCCGTCCGGCAGGAAGGCGACGGCGCTGACGGCGTCGTCGTGGCCGCGGAACCGGCGGAGGATCGCCCCGTCGGCGGCGTCGAGCAGCGTCAGCCGTCCGCCGCTGTCGCCCGTCAGCAGCCGCGTGCCGTCGGGCGAGAAGGCCAGATCCATCGCGGCGCTACTCCCGACGTCCTGCTGAACGAGAACCTCGCCGGAGTCGAGGTCCCAGACGACGATCTCGCCGTCCCGGCCGCTGCTGTGCCAGCCGGTCGCCGCCCGGGCGCCGTCCGGCGAGAGGGCCAGACAGAGCGAACCGACGTCCGGCCCGGCCTCCGACAGCCGGCTCGGCGGATCAAGCGTGCGGATCGTCCGCCCGGTGGCGGCGTCGAGCACGACCGGCCCGCCCCGCAACCGGGCGGCCACGACCCGCGAGCCGTCCGGCGTGAGCGCGAGGTCCGAAACGAACTGGTCGCGGGCGTCGCCCGGGACGCCGATGCGACGGTCCAGGGCGCCGCTTTCCAAGTCATACCAGCGGACCTCCGCGGGGTTGATCGTGCCGACGATCGCAAACCGGCCGTCCGCCGCGACCACGACGGATTTCACCGCCGTCCCCGTTTCGATCGTCTTCAGCAAAGCGCCGGTCTGCACGTCCCAAACGCGCATCCGCTTCTCTTCGCTGCCCGAGACGGCCCGCCGGCCGCCGTCGTAGACGGCGATCGCATTGACCGCGGAGGCGTGGCCGGCGAGTTCGCGGACGAGCGTGAAGGGACTGTCGGGCTGCGGGACGTCCGCCGTTCCCGGCTCCGGCAGGCGCCAGAGGCGGAGGGCGTGATCGCCGTCGTCTCGCCGCAGCGTGCGGGGATCGCCGCCCGCGGAGAGCAACGCCCGCCCGTCCGGACTGACGGCCAGCCGCTGAGCGCCCGAGGTGAGCGTACTTCGACCGGCCAGCGCGGCGCCGGTTTGCGGATCCCACAGGCGAATCCCGCCGTCTCCCGAGCCGGACGCCAACCGCCCGTCCGGCAGGAATCGCACGTCCCGGGCGGCCGCGGGCGTGGGCAGGACGCGCAGCTGAGCGCCGCTGCCGGCGTCGAAGATCGGGATCATCTCCCGCGTGGTCGCCGCCGCGAGCCGGGTTCCGTCCGGCGAGAACCGGACCGCCGTCACCGCGGCTTTCTCCGGCGCGACGATCTCCTGAATCGCTGTGCCGTCGGCGGCATCGCGGATCACGATCTGCGGGACGTCGTTCGAGCAGGTCGCGAACGTCCGCCCGTCGGGGGCGAACTCCCCGGAGAACACCTGATCGTCCCCGTGTCGGAACTCGTATAGCCGCTCGCCGGAAGCGGCGTCGAAGACCCGGCCGACGCCCTTCTGACCGACGGCGAGCAGCCGGGCGCCGTCCGGCGAATAGGCCAGCCCGTGCACCAGCCCCGGCGGACCCTTCAACAGGTGCACCTGCTCTTTCGTCGCCAGGTCGATCACTTCGATCTCGGCCGTCGGGCGCGTGGTGATGTAGCCCAGCGCCGCCCGGGAGCCGTCCGGGGAGATCGCCACGGAGGACACCCAGTGCGGGCAGTCCCGGCGATAGATCTCAAGCCCGATGCCGACGTTCCAAAGGCGGAACGTTTTGTCGGATCCGCCCGAGGCGGCCTCGATCCCGTTCGGCAGGAAGGCCAGATCGCGGATCACGCCGGCGTGGCCGGAGAGCACGCGAACCGGCGTCAACTCGCCGGAGCCGGCCGACCCCGCCGTCTCGGCGCCGGCCAGCGTCCTCGACGCGTGGGCGCCGGCCGCGACCGGCGGCCCGCCGGCGTTACCGCCTCCCGCGTTCGCGGACTCCCACCGCACGTTCACCACCTCGCGGCCGTTGCGCCGCACGGTCACTAGTTCCGTGAACTCGCGGCCGTCCTTCGTCGCCTTCACCTTGTACGTACCGGGTTTGAGACGAATCTCGCTCAGCCCCGTGCCGGTGAGCACCACATCCTCGCCTTCGATCGTCACGCCGACGTGCGGATCGTCGGTGCGCAGTACCAGCGTGCCGTCGCCGCGGACCATTCGCACGATCGTGGGCACCACCTCCGTGACGCCGGTCGCCTCGGTGGTCCCGCCGACCAACAGGACGGCGGCAAGCGTCGCCGCGGCGAGCGCCCACCGCCCCCGCCGCGGCCCGGCGGGGGGAGCCACGAACGCCGGAACGGGCCCGGACCGCAGCGGCGGGCGGGCGGCGTCCGGGTTCTGCAACTCCGCCAGACGACCGCCCAGAACCGCGGCGACCTCGGCGGCGGTGTCGAACCGGTCCGCCGGGTTCTTCGCCAGCAACCGATCGATGATCTCCGCCAGCCACGGCGGGACGTCCGGGTTCGCCTCGCGGAGCGGGCGGGGGGACTCGTCGCAGACCCGACGCAGCACGGCGACGGTCGAGTTGCCCCGGAACGGCGGCCGGCCGGCGCACATCGCGTACAGAACGCTGCCCAGACTGAACAGGTCGCTGCGACAATCGACCGGCTTCCCCTCGGCCTGCTCCGGCGACATGAACTGCGGCGTGCCGGCGATCTGCCCGGTCCGGGTGATCGCCACGTCGTCGACGGCCCGGGCGAGGCCGAAGTCCGTCAGCTTCACCCGTTCCACGCCGTTCTCCAGCAGCACGTTGCCGGGCTTCACGTCGCGGTGAATCAGGCCCTGCCCGTGGGCGGCGGCGAGGCCGCCGGCGATCTGCGAACCGATCCGCAAGACTTCGCGGACCTCCAGCGCCCCCTCCTCGTCCAGCTTCTCCCGCAGCGATCGACCGGCGACGTACTCCATCACCAGGAACGGCGTCGGTCCGTCCGGTTCGACGGCGTGAATGGTGACGACGTGCGGATGCGTCACCGCGGCGGCGGCCCGCGCCTCCCGGGCGAAGCGGCGGCGGGCGGTGGGGTCCGCGGCCAGTTCCGGGGCCAGCGCCTTGATCGCCACGATCCGGTCCAGGTGCCGGTCGCGGGCTTTGAGCACCACGCCCATCCCCCCGCGGCCGACCGTCGCCAGGATGTCGTAGCCGCCCAGTTTCCGTGCGAAATCGGGAGCGGCGGCCTCTTCCTCTTCGATCGTCGCCCCCGCGCCGCCCGACGTCCCGCCCGCATCGGGATCTCCCACCACCGTGGCGCCGGCGTAGTCCGCGGCGGTGGGGTCGGACGGGGCCGATGCACGGGACGCCGCGGGTCGATCGAGGGGGCCGCCCGCCTTTCCATGCGAGGCCAGCAATCCCTCCACCTCCGCCCGCAGCGCCGGACGGCCGGCGCAGCGGTCGTCCAGCAAGGCGGCTCGATCGCTCGGATCGTCGAGTTCGACCGCTTGCAGGAACAGGGTCTGAACGTCGGGCGGGGG
>NZ_WTPX01000238.1 GCF_013036045.1 Alienimonas chondri | reverse complement strand
ACCCGATTCGCCGGCGAATTGACCGATCGCGGGAAGGGACGCACCTTCCCCTGTCCGAAGTGCGGGGCCGGGCTGGAGTTTCATATCGGCTCCCAAACGCTGAAGTGCCCCTTTTGCGGGGCGGGGGGCTGTTCCATGAATCCGCACCCAAACTACCGCCGATCGGCCTCCGCGTCGGCCATGCGGCCCGCCGTCAGGCCCGAACCGGCGGACGCAGGAACGGGGCCGTCGCGGCGATCGTCAGCAGCATCCCGCCAAACAGGATCAGCGCCGGGTTCTCCGAGCCGAGTTCCTGCCGACTGAGGGCGATGATCACCGGCCCCGCGGCGCACGCCGCCACGACGATCGTCTGCACCGAGCCGCGGATCGCGCCCAGCGACGCGACGCCGAAGAACCGCGGCCAGAGCACGTTCATCGTCACCCCCACCAGCCCCTGCGCCGAACCCAGCGCGGCCCAGGCCGCCCAGGCGATCCAACGATCGTGGGTGACGAACATCAGCCCGCAGCCCGCCGCCGCCAGCATGCCGAAGACGCTCAGCAGGAACCGCGGCGGCACGCGATCGGCGAGCAATCCGCCGAGGAACTGCCACGACGCCATCGCTCCGGCGAAGACCGTATAGCAGACGGCGGCGTCCGCGGGACCGACGTTCCGCTCGCCCAGGATCGTGATGAGATAATAAAAGAGCCCCGTCGCGATCATCCCCCACGTCGCCTGCGTCCCCGCGGCGAACCAGAATTGAAACGTGCGATACGCCTGCCGGGCCGTCAGCGAGACCCGCGGCGCCGGTACGGCCTTCGGGGCGGCCGGGGACGACTCCTCGAAGGGTTCGTCGAACACGTCGTCGACCGCATCGGCCCGAATCTCGTCGCTCGTTCTGACCCGGGCATCGCCGTCGACCTGCTGGCCGACGTCCGACGGCCGGTTGCGATAGATCAACCATAACACCGGCAGCAGAACCGTCGCGTTAGCCACGCCGAGGAACATATATCCGTCCCGCCAGCCGAGGCCCGCGAAGCCGCCGGTCTCCTCAGCGTCTGCATAGCCGGACACCACGAATAGAAACAGGGCCGGCAGAAAGGCGATCGCGGCGCTCTGCCCCAGCGCCACCAGCCCGCCGGCGAGGCCGAGTCGGCGGTCGAACCACATCGCGGGGGTGTTTGCCGCCACCAGCGTCAACGCCCCCTGTCCCAACGCTCGCAGCAGAAAGAAGCCCAAGGCGAGGACAACGAGATTCTGTGCGGCGCCGGTCAGAATGCACCCGCCGGCCAGCCCGACGACCAGGAACGCCGCCACCAATCGCAAGCCGTAGCGGTCGATCAGCACGCCCACCAGCGGCAGCGGCGTCGCCGCGGCGAGCGAGGCGACCATATACGTCAACGACAGCGCCGTCTCCGAGACCCCCAGATCCGCCAGGATCAGCGGGTTGAACACGCTCACCCCGTACGTCTGTCCGACCCCCGTGCCGGCGTGCAGCAGCGCCGCGACCGGCACCATGATCCAACCGTAGAAGAACCCGCTGCGGGGTTTGGCGGATGGAGTCGGCGCCTCCGCCGGGGCCGGCTCGCCCGTCCTGCGCGGCGCGGCGGGACGGCTGACCGCCTTGGGACGCAGGGCGGGAGCGGCGGCGGGACGGTCGATCTTTCACACCCGCCCCGCGACGGCAACCAGGGATCGCCGCGGCGGCGTCAAACTGGATCAATCCATCTCCGGCTATGGGTCGGTCCGCCGGTCCGCCGGTCCGCCACACCGAACAACCGCCGCACGTCTGGCCGAGTGAGGACACAGTATTGCCAGAGGACGAGTGCAAAGTAACACGCGTCCAAGAGGAGGCCGCCGATTGGGGGCGTGTCACGAGACTCCGCTAGAAGGAACAGACCGTGGACCGGGAGCGCAACGAACCCGACCCAAAGAATCACCAGCGCACAGGTCCGCCAGCCCGGCCTCAAACGCAGAAGCCCCTGCCCGACGGCGATGCAGATAACATTGAAGTCGAGTCGCACATGCCTAGCATGACCGGGCAATAGGCTGAGAATCATTCCGAATAATGCCCAGAAGCCAGCGATCAAAAACAATGCCCCGACGACCTTCAGCGCCGTCGGCAGGGAGCGATCTGCGATCGGTTGGAAAGCCATGGTTTTGAAGGTTTTTATTAAAGTGACGCTGCGAGGCCGGCGCCCTCACAGCTTCGTCCCAGCGTAATAGGATTCCATGCCGAAGAACATCACCGCCGCGGTCGCGACGCTGGCGACCAGCACGACGGCGCCGATGCGACGGGTACGCTTGATCGTCCACCACATCACCAGTCCGGTCAGACCCCAGCCGACCATCGCGATCGCCATCGCGTCCACGAACAGCGACCAGATAAACCGATAGTTCCAATGCGGCGGCTGTCCGTGCGAGGTGTGCAACCGCAAGAAGAACGCCCGGGGATTCATGCCGTCTTCGCCGGTATAGCGTTCCACATCGACGTGCCCGTCCTTTAGAACGTACGTCACGCGGGCCGGCTCCCCGTCGACCGTGACGAGATAATTGAGCTTCGTCCACCCCAGCGGCTTCGGCGGCCTTTTCTGATCGATCCCCGCCCGCTGCAACACGGTTTGCGCGTCCCGCTGGCCGTCCAGGAACGGGTCCGGCGAGAGCTTGAGGTTTGTCGCTTTCAGCAGCGCCTCCGGCTTCTCCTCGTTCTCCGGGAACGTCTCCACGGACGCCGCCCCGGTCATCGGGTCGAGGTGAACGACCCGGCGGGCGCCGCCCTCCCAGGTTTCAAACATGAGGTCGCCGGTATATTCCGGCACGGCGTCCGGGTGGAGGGCGACCGCGGCGTCCGCCGTTTGGGCGTCGAGGGCCGCGGTGACCTGTTCCGCGAGCGCTTCCGGCGTCGGTAAGCCGACCAGCGACCCGCCCGCGTCGACCGTTTCGATCGTCGGATACGGGAATAACTCGTGGTGATTGAACATCGCCCCCGTCACGCCGTAGAGAAACACCCACGGCAGCAGAAACAGCCCCGCGTAAAGGTGCACGCGGCGGACGAGAATCATCAGCCGGGACTTTCGCGACCGGCGACGGCGTTCCGGTCGCGAACCCTCCGCCATCTCGGGGGATTCCACGTCTGAGGATTCGGCGGGGGGCGGTTCGGAGGCGGACACGGACAGGGCGAACGTCGATCGAGAGAAGCAGGGGTGGCTGGGGCAGGAGCGAAGCGGATGCCCCAGAACCAGTGGCGTGCGATCAAGGGGAGAACAGTGCGGGCGCCGCTGGTTCTGGGGCATCCGGTCGGTCGGCTGGCGTCTCCCTCCCTTCTGCCCCAGCCACCCATGAGAATCCTGCTCGGACCGCCGGCTCAGCGATAGACGCCATGGCAGTCGGCACAGGCGGCGGCGGCGCGGTCGACGGCGGCGCGATAGGCGGTGTAGTCCGGCGTGTCGCGGGCGTTGCGGGCCGCGTCGTTGGCGGCGGCGGTCAGAGCGTTCGCCCACTGCTGGTAGTCCGGCTCGGAGGCGTTGTCGTACGCCTCGTGGGCGGTGAACCGACTCAGCGCCGCCAGGGCCGCGGCTTGCCGGGCCAACTCGCCGCCGTTGGCCGCCATCACGTCGGCGTCGGGGGCTTCCTGTTGAAGATATTTGAGGGCCGTGCTCATCCGCTTCATCAATTCGCCGCGGGGGGCGTCGAGCTGGCGGTCGAACTCCGCGACGGCGTCGTCCGGCGGGGGGTTCCCGCCGAGGATCGAGTCCAGCGGGTCGAACGATTCGCGGGCTTCGTCCCGGGCCGTGCGGCCCCGCGAACCGGCCGCTTCGCCCACGCGGACGGCCAGCGTGCGGACGGCGTCCGCGTGTTCCTTCCAAGGGACGGCGCCGGGGTGCTCCGCGGTGATCTGGGCCATCGCCGCCAGCGTCGCGGCGTCGACGGGCAGCTCGGCCTGAGCGTTGTTGAACGCCGCCACCGTGCCGACCGCCGCGGCGATCACGTTGCGGGCGCGTTTGATCTCGTCCCGCAGATCCTCGGCGGAGATCACGGCGCCCCAGCCGCTCGCATCCTCGCCCATCTCCTCCTCGCCGACCGCCCCGGTTCCCATCCCCATCGAGGGCGCCATCGCCCCGCGTCCGGCGCCGCTCATGGCGGGCGTTGTGCTGGGGGCGGACATGCCGGCGCCGATGTTCGCCAGCAACGCGCCCCGCCCGCCGCCGGTCGGGGCGGCGGTCGCGACGCTGCCGGGCGCCCGATCCGGGGCGGTGGCGAAGGCGTCGTAGGGAATCGATTTGTTGAGCCACTTCCGCCCGGCGGGGTCCGTGAAGGGAGCGATGCCGGTGTCGCCCTTCACGGCGACGGTTGCGGGGGGGGCGTCGTCGGTCGGCGCCGGGGCGTCGGCGTTCGTCGTGCCCTCGGCCGGAGCGGGGTCGGAACCGCCGCACCCGATGGCTGCGGTCAGGCAGAGCACTGCGACCGTGCAGAACGCCGCGGGGAGAGCGGCGGGGAGAGCCGTCCGCGGGGGGAGGGGCGAGAACTTCATTCAAATAGTCTCCCGCCGCGTCGAATCCGGAACAACCCCGCTCCGACCCGTGCGGTCGCGTCCGCCGGCGCCGCCCGGTAGGTCATGGGCCGGACCCGATCGCGCGGGGCGATGCGGTCCCGCACGCCCCGACGGAGCGGGTAGGTTTTAGAACGCGGCGTGCCGCCGTCGGCCCCCGTGCCCTTCCGCCCGAGCTGTTTCGCATGTTCCATCACCTCTCCCCCGCCCGCCGTCGGGCCGGCGCCGCCCTGTCCGCGGTCGGGCTGTTGT
>NZ_WTPX01000237.1 GCF_013036045.1 Alienimonas chondri | reverse complement strand
CCGCGCGTGCTGCACCTCTTGCACCGGGCCGCGCTGCCGGGGGCGAACCTGGATCGCGTCTCCCGCGTGCAGGTGGAGATCGTCGAACCCTCGCCGCCCTCCCGCATGTTGCCGGCGGGCGACACCGTGGCGATGGTCGTCGCCGTCAGCGGCGACGGTTTGCTGGACGGCAGCGTCGACGAGGTGATCCTCGAAACCGAATCGGAAGGCGACGAAGAACCGAGCCTGCACCCCATGCGGCCGTCTTCCAGCGCCGGTGGGGCCGACAACGAATGGGCGCTGAACCTGTCGTTGGGCGAAGAGGACATGACCTACCGCGTGCTGGCCGGCGACGCGGTCACGCGGCGGTACACGCTGTCGGTGCGTCCGCGGCCGCGGATCACGGCGTTCGGCAAGACGATCGTCTTCCCGGACTATGCCCAGCTGCCGCCGGAGACCGTCACAGAAACGCACGGCGATCTGTTCGCCCTCGCCGGCTCGACGGTTTCTCTGACGCTCGAACCGAACGTCCCGGTCAGCGAGGCGGAACTCCGTCGTTCCCCCGCCGACCCGGACGCTGACCCGGTCGTCGTCCCGCTGACCTCCGCCGAGGGCGACGACGGCGTGGTGCGGTGGACGGCGGAGATCCCCATGGACGCCCCCGGCACCTACCGGATGCACCTGGTGAGCGCGGAGACCGGCTTCGACAACCCCTTCGCCCCGCGGAGCGAGATCCGCCCGCTGATCGACGCCCCGCCCACGGTCGCCTTCGGAGAATTGCCCGCCGGCGCCGCCTCCGGCCTGCTGCTGCCGCCGGACGATCTGCTGGACCTCACCGCGACCGCCGCGGACGACGTGCCGCTGGATCAGGTGGAACAACTCGTCTCGATCAACGGCGGCGAGTGGCAGGCGACGCCGCTGGCGTTCGATGCCGTCCCCCGCCTGAACCAAAGCGGCGCCGCGGTCGACACACGGGGCCGCGACCTCGCCGCCGCGTGGCGGTGGGATCTGCTGCCGATGCGTCTGAAGACCGGCGACGAAGTCCGCACGAAGCTCGTCGCGACCGACCGCAAAGGCCAGACCGGCCAGAGCGGCACGCTGCGGGCGCTGATCGCCGGCGAGGACTTCGACACGCTCCGCCATCTCGCCGCGGAGCGCAAGCTGCGGTTGGTGGATGAGTTCGCCGCCTTCGCCTCGGCCGTCGAAGAGCAGAAGGAACTCGCCTATGCCGCTCTGGAACGGGTGAAAGAGAACCCCGATGACGCCGCCGCGACGGCGGAGGAGTACGCCCTGCTGAGCGACCTCCGCGGGCGCCGCCGTGACGCCGCCGCGAGCCTGACCGCCACGCTGATCGCCGCGCTGCCGAACCAGCCCGCCGGCGCCGATGCGCTGGAACTGGAGCTGCTGGGACGGCTCGTCTCCGACATCGGCACGCGCCCCGCCGCCGACCCCGCCGGCGACGCCGAGCGCGGCGAGTCGGTCGACAAGATCCGCGACGCGGCCCGCCGCGACTTCGAGCGAGCCGCCGGCGATGCCAAGGTGGCGGAGGAGTTCGCCCGTCGCTTCGCCACGCACAACTTCCTCGCCGCGATCGCCGCGGATCTCGCCGCGGTGCACCGCCAGCAGGCGCGGGTCGTGGAGACGCCCGATCTCTCCTGGGATCGGCTCGCCCGGCAGGAAGCGGTGGTCACGGGCCGGTTGGACTCGATCGAGGCCTTCTCCGACCGCCACCGCGATCGGCTGACGGACCGCGTCCAGCGCGAGGTCGACAGCCTGCGGAAAGGGACCGCCGAGCTTCGCGCCAAGCTGGCCCGCGCCGTCGCCGAGGGCGAGACCGCGGAGAACCTCGACGAGAGCGGCGCCCCGAACGCCGAGACGCTCGGCAAGTTCATGAACGCCGCCCGCGAGGTGCGGGACGACCTGAACTGGCGCCACAAACCGAACACACTCCACAACCTCTCCGGCGAGTTCAAGAACACGCTGAGGGATCTGTGGAACCGCACCGGCGACCTGCCGGACCGGCTCGACGAGGCCGCCGGCGTGGTCGATCGCATGGAGGAAGAGCGGGCGAAACAGGCCGCGGCGGACGACTCCGCGGAGTTGGAGAAGCTGCGGGAAGAACTCGCGAAACTCGCCGCCGACCCCCGCGGGGCGCTGCTCCCGACGGTCGATCGCCTGCGGGACATGCGGTCGCTGCAAAAGGCCCGGCCGGATGCGGACACCGTGTTCGCCGCCGACGCCGGCCTCGCCTCACGGGCGATCGCCGCCGTCGCCGAAGCCGCCGCGGCCGGCGAACGGCTCCTCATCGAATCGCCTGTCATTGAGGAACCCGGCGACGAATCGACCGGGGAAGAACCGGCGAACGATGCCGACGCCGAGACGGGCACGGCAGAGACGACCCCGGAGAGCGTGATTCCGTCGTTCGCCCTGCGGGAGATCGCCCCCGCGATCCGCACGTTGCAGGCGGGGCACGAACTCGCCGCCGCCCGCCGCGCCGCCGAATCGCTGCGTGAACGGGAACGCTGGGGCGCCCAGTCGCCCACCGGCCGGCTCGACCACCCCCGCCAATGGGACGCCCACGAGTGGCAGCTGGAATACGCCGTCGACCGCCTTCGCCGCGCCGACGCGCGGGGCGAGGGGAACCGAATTGAGAACTCGATCAACGAGGCCCGCTGGTCGCCCGCGGTGCAGCGGGCGAAGCCGTTGATCGTCGAACGCCGTTGGAAGGACGCCGGCCCGGTCGCTGCGGACGCCGAACTGGCGACCTACGCGGCGGCGCTGCGGGCGGTCGAGGCGGACCTCGCCCCGACGTTGTCCGAAGCCCGGGCCGTGCTGATGAAGTACGCCCCGACGATCCCCGAACTCGCCCGCGCCGCCGCCGAAGCGGCCCGCGAGCGTGAAGAGGCCGCCGAAGCCGTCGCCGAAGCGATCGAAGCGGAAGCCGAGGCGGTCGCCGCCGCCGAAGCCGCCGCGACGACGCCGGACGCCGCCCCGGAGCTTGCCGCCGAGGCCGAGCAGCAGGCGGAACAAGCCGCCGAAGACGCCCGCGAAGCGGTGCGGGAACTGGCCCGAGAGCAGGCCGCCGCAGAGGCGGACCTCGCGGAGTTGGCCGAGGCGCTCGCCGATGACGCCGACCGGCAGGATCTCACCGACGAGGCCCAGCGGAACCGGGCGAAGGACGCGGACGCCGCCGTCGCCGCGGTCGATGCGCCCGCGGAAGCCGCCGAGGAAGCGCTCGCCGAGGCCGCCCACGTCGCCGCGGACGAGACCGCCTCCGCCGAGGAGAAGACCGAACCGCTGACCGAGGCCGCCGAACAGCAGGCCGCGACCGCCGAGGCGCTGGACCTCGTCGCGGAGCACTTCGAGCGGATGGACGCCGGCGCCTCGCCGGAGGAGATCGCGGAGACCCGCGACGCCCTTCAGGACGCCGCCGCCGAAGCCGGCGCCGCGGAGGAACTCGAAGAGCGATTCGCCCCCTCCGAAGCCCTCGCCGAGGCCGCCGCGGGCGACCCGCAGGCGCTGCTGGAGCAGTTGGAAGACGAGCTGGCGGTGAACCCGGCGATGCGTGAGGCGTTGTCCGAGATCGCCGCGGACGCCGCCGCGGACGCCCAGAACGTGTTGGAGGATTCCGCCGAGGAAGAGCGGGACATTCAAAGCGATCTGGACCGCTCCGACGAGGCGTTCCAACAGAAAAAGCAGGCCATCGCCGAGAACCTCAAGGACCTGGCGCAGGCGGCGGAGCGACTGTCGGCCCGAGCCGCGGACACCGCCCGCCGAGCGGCCGATCGGGGCAAGGCGGAGGAGGCGGAAGCCACGTTGCAGGAGGCCCGCGAGGCGTTGAACGAGGCGAAGGAGGCGGCCCGTAGCGCCGACGCGAACGCCCCGTTGCCGGAACTCGCCGCCGCCGCGGAGCAGGCTCGCGACGCGTTGGAGCAAGCCGCCGACGCCCTCGGCAAGGCTCGCGAACAGGCCGCGTCCAAAACGGGTGAGGAGATTCACAAGGACGACGGCGAGCGGAAGCGCCGGCAGAGCGAAGTCGAAAGAGACCGCCAGCGTCTGCGGGAGGCTCAGAAGCGGGACGCCGAGCAGGATCTGCGCGCCGCCTCGAACGAGAAGAAGCAGGCGGAATCGAAGCTGCGTCAGGAGGACAAGGAGGCCCGTGACGCGGAGAACCAAGCGAAGAAGGCTCAGCAGGACGCGGACAAGGAGCCGGACGATGCGAACCGCGCCCGGCGGGCCGCCGACGCCGCCGCGAACGCCGCCCGGAAGCAGGCGGACAAGGAAGCCGCGGAGCAGGCTCTCGACGCTGCGAAGGCCGCCGAGGAGCAGGCGAAGCAGGACCGAGACGCGGTCGGCAAACAGCCGAACCCGAACTTGGAGGCGAAGAACCCGGCCGCCCAACTCGCGGAGCAACTCGCGGGCGAGGCGGAGGAGGACGCCGCGGCGCTCCAGGAGCAGGCCGCTGAGATCGTCGCCGCCGCGGACTTCGCGGGAGAACTGAACGCGTCCGGGGAGGAGCTGGCGCGCTCGGAACAGCGTCAGGCCGCGGTCACGGAGCGGGTCGCCGATGCCGCCGCGGATCTGGAACGAGCCGCCCGGCATGAGGAGCGACTCGGCCAGCCGGCGAACGCCGAAGCCCTCGAACGGGCCGCGGAGGCCGTGGCCGAACTCGCCGAGGGCGAATCGGCGACCGCCGAAGGACAACTCGCCGAAGCCGCCGCACAGGCCGAAGCTCAAGCGTCTGCGAACGAAGCTGGCGAGGGAGACGGCGGCGAGGGCGAACCCCCGCCGCCGGCCGATCCGAACGCGGACGTGGCCGCCCGGGACGCGGTCGCGGCGGCGGAAGCGGCGCTCTCCGCGGAAGCTCAGGCGTTGGCCGAAACGCTTGCCCCGCCGGCC
>NZ_WTPX01000236.1 GCF_013036045.1 Alienimonas chondri | reverse complement strand
GCCGTGGATATGCCCCCCGCCGCCGGCCCCGCCGAGGGCGAATTGAAGGGCGACGCCCCCGATTCCTCCCGCGCCGATCGGGCCGCATTGGTCGATTCGCTGCGGTGGAAGAAGTTCGGCGTGCTGGACGACGGGTTCGTCACGCTGGTCGACGTGATGGGCGACGACGGGGCCGTCGTGCAGGCAGCCCGGGTCTCCTACGGCGAGGGCACGAAGACCGTGTCCTCCGATCGCGGCCTGATCCGCTATCTGATGCGGCACTCCCACAGCACGCCGTTCGAAATGGCGGAACTGAAGTTTCTGTTCCGCATGCCGATGGACGCCTGGCGCCAGCAGATCCGCCATCGCACGGCGAACGTCAACGAGTATTCGACCCGCTACAGCGTCGCGATCGACGCCGCTCAGACGACCCCGCCGGATGCGTGGCGCACGCAGGCCAAGTCGAACCGGCAGGGGTCCGACGGCTTCCTCCCCGCCGACGTCGGCGAGGCGATGACCGCCGCGGAGACGGAACTGCAAGCCAAGTCCCGCGAGGTCTACGAGGCGCGCCTCGAAGCCGGAGTCGCGCGGGAACAGGCTCGCAAGGATCTGCCGCTGGCGACCTACACCGAGGCGTACTGGAAGGTCGATCTGCACAACCTGTTGCACTACCTGGCGTTGCGGATGGACTCGCATGCCCAGAAGGAGATCCGCGATTACGCCACCGCGATCGGCGAACAGATCGTCGCCCCGCTGTTCCCGCTGACGTGGGAGGCGTTCAGCGACTACCGCCTGGATGCGAAGCGGCTGACCGGCCCCGATGTGGGCGTAATCCAGCGGCTCGCCGCGAGCGGCCAACCGGCGCCGCATTCGGAGGAAGCCTTCCTCGCCGCCCAGGACGCCGCGTGGAGCGAGATGAAGAGGTGTCGCGAACGGGACGAGTGCCGGGCGAAGCTGGTCGAGCTGGGACTGTTGACGGACGCGGGCTAACCGGGTTCCGTGCCGGGCCGAGAGGATGTGCCCTCCCCGCGTTGCCGATTCGCGGAGGGCGGCTTAGACTGCCCGACCCTACTCACTCCAAGCTCCCCCGAGGCACCCCGTGGTTAAGTTGCGGCTCCGCGAGAACGAGAACGTCCAGGACGCGGTCCGCCGTTTCCGCAAGCTGGTCGAGCACGCCGGCATCAAGCGCGAGATGCGCCGCCGCGAGTTTTACGAAAAGCCCTCCGAGGAGAACCGGCGCCAGAAGCGCCGCAACGAACGCCGCGCCCGCATGAACAGCGGCCGCTAGTTCGCTTTAGCCCTCAGGCGGCCTTCGCTGCCTGAAGCGCCCAGACAATCGAAAAGCCCCCGAACGCTGGCCGCGTCCGGGGGCTTTTTCACGCATCACTGTGAGAGCGGGAACTCAAAACGCCCTCTGAATCAAAACGCTCGGGGGACTGACGCCCCCCGCTCGCCGACCGAAGAGGACTACTCCTCTTCGCCCTCGCCCTTGGCCGCTTTCGGCGGCGGGACGTCGTCTTCATCGTCCAGCACCACGCCGGCGGCGGCGGCGTCGCCGAGGGGCACCTTGATCGGCTGGAGGAAGTACAGCTTCTTGGTCGCCTTGGCGCGCAGGGCTTCGAGCTTCTCCTCGGCCTTCTCGCGCTCGGCGTAGGTGTAGCGGCCTTCTTCCTTCAGGCTGCCGTTGTAGACGGCCCACATCAGGAGTTTGCGAACGGGAGCCTTGTCCGCCCGCTTGCGGGAGGTGGTCTTCCGCTTGGTCGCGGTTTTGCGACCGCCGGCGGACCGTTTGTCGACGGCCTCGTATTGCTCGGCGATCTCGTGCTGGCGCCGCAGTTCCATGCGGCTGGCGGTTTTACGGGCCACGGGGCGAAGAACCGGGGGTAAAGAACGGGGGCGGGGACGGCGCGCGGAGCGTCCGCGAAGCCGTCCACCGTACCCGGCGTCCGTCGAATCGGAAACCGACCTCGCCCGCGAAGGACCGGTTCGGGCCGAGCCCGGCAGGAGCCGCCCGCGAGAAAAACTCGGAAGATCCGGCAGAACCGCACGGACCGGCCTCACCCGACCGAGGGTCGACGGCCGATAGGCGGGTCGGGTCCCTCGTTTTCGACCGATCGGCGCTTGCCGTCGCTCGCGGAAAGGACGGACCCGCCCCGGGCGGTCCCGAAGTTCGGCCCGCCCGCCGCATGACGCGATCCCGACGCCTTTCGGTCGTCGGTCGCGTCACGCCGCGGACTTTCCCACTTCGGACCAGTCTTTTCGGAACCGCCCGCTCGTTACCCCGGTATTTCGCCGACCCCGAGCGGTCCACTCATTAGGAGCCCCGTCACGATGCGGACGCACCGCAAGGCCGGCCGGCAGGCCGCCGCCCTCCCCAAGGGGAGCTACAAGAAATGGGTCGCCGCTCTCGGGATCGCCGCGGCGGCCCCCTGTGCCGCCCCCGCCTTCGCCGACGGCCCGGTTGAACCGGCCGCGACGCAAAGCGCCGCCGACGTTCACGCCAATCAGCAAACCGCGGACGCCGTCGCCGGCGCCCTGCGGGGCAGCGGGTTGCGGGGCGAAGGCGTCGAGATCGTCGTCCGGGAAGGCGCTTGCCGCCTGACCGGCACGGTCGAGTCTCCCGCGATGAAGCGTTTGGCCACCCAGGCTGCCTCCAAGGTGGCCGGGGTCTCCAGCGTGGACAACGCGATGTTGATCGCCCCCCCGGCGAAATTGGCTCCGTCGGTCGCCCCGACCGCCGCGCCGATGCTGGACGCGAACGTCACGCCGATCGCCGCCGTCGAGGACGCCGCCCCGGTTTCCAACCAGGCCGTCGCCCAGCAGATCGCCATCGCCGTGCAGCAGGCCGGTCTGGCCGGCTACGATATGGAGATTCGCTACAAGGACGGCACCTGCACCCTCGGCGGTCAGGTGGCCGACGCGAGCCAGATCAACGCCGCCGTCAGCGCCGCCCGCGGCGTCTCCGGCGTCAGCAGCGTGAACAACAACCTGACCGTCGGTCAGCCCGTCGCTCGCACCGCCTCCGCCCCGCAGGGTCCGCCCAGCCGGGAAGAGATCGCTCGTTACCGGGCGATGATGCAGCAGCGGGCCGCGATGTCCGGCCAGATCCCCCCCGGCGCCTACCAGCAGGTGGTGCGTCCGGCGTCGTCGCAGCAGGTCATGCCCGGCGGTCCGGGCTGCCCCCCGGGTGCCAACCCCGCCGGTCCGCCGGCGATGGGCGCTGGCGCCGTCTACAACCAGGCGAACCTGCCGGACTACGCCTGGCCGACCTACGCCCAGCACCCGAACTACGCGGCGGTGACCTACCCCAAGGATTACTCCGCGAGCGCCTGGCCGTACATCGGCCCGTTCTACCCCTACCCGCAGGTCCCCCTGGGCTGGCGTGAAGTGGAACTGGAATGGGACGACGGCCAGTGGTACCTCGACTTCAACGACCGCACCGATCGCTGGTGGTGGTTTATGAGCCCGGACAACTGGTGAGCCGAGCTTCGCGTTGAGGAACGCATGACGCTGAAGAACGCCTGACGGCGAGAGGGCGGCGATCCGAAAGGGTCGCCGCCCTTTTTCGTCGGCCCTTCTCTCCGCCTGAGCGGCGATCAAGGGGAGCCCTGGTAAAGGAAGCCGCGGCGCATCACGCGGCCTCGCGTCCCGCGGTCGCGGCGGAAGAACGAATCCTTGTGCGCCTCGTCACTGCGGGCGCGAACGAATTTGCCGGTCCTGACCGCAATTCCCGGCACATTCGCCCCAAGCCGGGCGAGCCGGGGCGCCGATATCAACGACACGTCCCGGCGCCCGGCCGGTTTCCGACACCGTCCGCCCCGCATTCGTGCTCGGCGGTCGGCCCCCGACACCGGCCCTTCACACGGCCCCTTCACCCCCGAGGACCCCGATGCCCCGGACCACCCTGACGCCCGGTCGCCGGGCCGCCGCGTTGATCCCGCTCGCCCTGCTGTGCGTGCTGCCCGGCTGCTTCGCCCCTCCCGGCGGTCTGCTGCTTCCCGCCGGCTTCATCGACGTCGCCTTCACGGGAGCGGGATTCTGGAAGAGCACCCCGCTGATCCCGGTGACGGCGTTCGTCTCCGACCAGATTGAAGACACCTACTGGGAAGAGGAACGCTACGGTCGCGTGACCGTGCTGCCCGCCGTCGAAGGCGAGTTCGCCCCGATCTTCTGCCTCGACCCGCCCAGCCCGGACGAGGTGGTCCGGGCGCTGCCGGACGAAGTCGAAGGCGGCGTGCCCTTCCTCGCCGAGACCTTCCAGAACAACGTCCGCATGATCGTCGAACCGATCGTCGACGACCTGGACGATTGCAAGTTCTTCCCGCTGCTCGGCCCCGCCCGGCTGCACAAATGCCACTACAAATGCACCGTCTACTACGAGAAGACGATCCGCAGCATGTGGCCGATCCCCTTCGAGCACACCGACGAGACCCAGGAAGTGGTCTACATCGATAAGGATCACCTGATCCAGTGCGGCCGTCCCGACAAGCAGTACTGAGCCGGCCCCGCCCGTCTCGGGTGAACGGCGTCTCGCCTTGAGCCGCCGGCGGGCCCCGCCGCCGACCGCTCGCACGCCCGCCGGGGCCTCCCCGGCGGGCGTGCTTTCGTTGGGGCGAAAAGGAAGTTGGAGCCGCGCCCGTCAGGAAGCGTCTCTGCGTGGTCGCGTATTGAGAGAGACGCTCCCTGACGGTCGCGGCTCAAATCACGGCGTTCAACTCACGCGGCGAGAAGCTGCGCAGGCGACGGGGTGAGAATCAATTGGAGATCACGGCACGCGGTGTGCGGCGTCTTGTCCGGCGAGGCGCGGGGGTCGTACGATGCCCCGCCGCCGCCCGGGGGTCGCCGCCGCCGGGTCTTCACCCCGCCCCCGCGAGGAGCAGGGCGACGGCGAATCGGGCGGGCGTGCCGAACAAAGCGGAACCGTCGCGGCGGGGCGGGGGC
>NZ_WTPX01000235.1 GCF_013036045.1 Alienimonas chondri | reverse complement strand
GCGCCCCCTCTCGACCGGCCCGGCCGAGTGGGCGCCCCGGCAGCGACTCGCCTGACCGCCCCCGCGATGACGGCAGCGAGGAACGGTCCGCCGCGTCGCGTCAGTTCTGCGGCCCGCGTCCGCTCATGTTGCCTCTACGGGCGGGTTCCGCCGCAGGCGGGGCGGGCGACGGATCGATAGGAGTCGGGTTCCCCCCGGCTCGTGAGGTTCCCCCGTGTCCGTCGATCGATCGTCGACCGACCGTCGATCCGAGCCGCGCCGCGTACATGCTCGACCGACGGGCGCTCCCCCGAGCGAGTTCCCGCGTCAGCTGCTGCGGATCGCCAAAGTGGCGCTCTCGGCGGGGGTCGTGATTGCGGGGACGCTGGCGCTGATGCCGGCGCCGCCGGCGTCGGAGGAGTTCCAAGTCGCCTTTGCCGACTGGCGTCGCGGCGGGGCGTGGTACGTGGACGACGGCGGCCGTGCGATGCCGCCCGCCGCCGCCCCAGGGCCGAGGGAACTGGAGCCTTCCGGCCCGGTCATGGTCGCGGAGGCAGGGTCGAACCATGCGGAGCCGACCGAGGCCGCCCCCGGTCCGCGGTTCGCCGTGGCGCCGTCGAACGTCGGCGGGCGCGTGGCGGACTTCGCCCCCGCCCCGCTCGCGAATCCGTGGCGCACCGCGGAGAGCGGCGAGCGTTCCCCCCGCCGGCCCGGCTCCGACCTGCCCGATCGGTCTGTGTTCGGGCCGATCGTCCCCCCGCCGACCTTCGCGGACACGCCCGCTCAGGACATCTCCGCCCAAGACATGCCGTCGCTGGCGATGCCCGCCGACGCGGACGACGCATCGCCCTTGGACGATCCCGCAATCGACGCCGAGGCAACCTCCGAGGCGGAAGAGCAGCGGGTGCGTGAAGAACTGCTGGAGGAACTCCGCGGCCTCCGTCAGGACGTTCGCGGGCTAACGGAGCGACTCTCTTCTCTCGGAGAGACGTTCGGCGGCGATCTAGGCGGCGAGGGAGAGGAACCCCGCTGAATCAGCGGTTTGCCGGAGCGGGCTTCGCGTGCCGTTGGATCGTGCCGCGGTATTCGGGGCGAGTTCGCCATTCGTCGAGGAACGGGGCGTATCGGGGATCCTGCGCCCACTGCTGATCGGCGGTGCGGGCGGGCCGGGGGTTCGGACCGTAGTCCGCCCCCGCGGCGCTGGCGTCCACCGAAGCATTCCACTGCTCGAACGCTTCGGCCATGCGAGCGACGTCGGCGGGACGCTTTGCGGCGAGATCGGTTGATTCGGTCGGATCCGCGGCGAGGTCGTAGAGCTCCCACGTCCGCTGATCGCCCGCTTGGCGACCGCGGCGGGACGAGAGCAGTTTCAGACCGTCGTCCACCCAGGCGACCGAACCCTTCTGCCGAAAGCCGAGGGGGCCGGGGCGCTCCCAGTCCGCTGACCGCCCGGTGAGCAGCGGCAGCAGATTCGTCCCGTCCAACGGTCGCGTCGGCGGGGCGACGCCGGCCGCGGCGCAGACGGTGGGCAGAATGTCGCTGGTGACGGTCAGCGCTTCGGAGACCCGCCCCGGGTCGATCGCCGCGGGCCATTCGACGATCGCCGGCACCCGCAAGCCGCCCTCGTAGATCGTGCCCTTGTTCCCGCGGAGGGGGGCGACGGCGGAGGGCTCCATCTTCAGCCCGCCGTTGTCGCTGCAGAACCACAGCAGCGTGTGCTGCGCGACGCCGGCGTCCCGCAGACCGGCCCGCAACGTGCCGACGCTACGGTCGATCGCGGCGATCTCCGCGTGGTGATCGCGGGAGCCTTTGGGGAGGTCGGCGAACGGGGAGGCGTCTGCGTCGCTCGCCACGAACGGGCTGTGCGGAGAGCCGTACCAGACGACCGCCAGGAACGGCTTGTTCGCGGCGGTTTGCTGACGGATGAAGGTCAACGCTTCCGAGACGATGATGTCCGAGGAATCGCCCTCGAACTGCTCGAACGTGCCGCCGCGGCTCATCAGCGGGTCTCGGTCGAAGAAATTGGTGACGCTCACCCAGGTCTCGAACCCAAATGGTCCGGGGCCGAGCGGGTCGTCCTTCAGAATGGGCACGCCCGGTCCGCGGAGGCCGTTGAGGTGCCACTTGCCGAAGTGGCCGGTCGCATAGCCGGCGTCTTTCAGCAACTGCGGCAGGGTGATCTCATTGGGGTTCAGCGGGTAGCCGTGCTCCTGCACGCCGGTGCGGTCGTTCGTGCGACCGGTGAGCACGCTGGCCCGTGTGGGGGAGCAGGTGAACGCCGCCGACCGAAAGCCGTCCAGCCGCAACCCGTTCGCCGCCATCGCGTTGAGGTGCGGCGTCTTGAGAACCGGGTGCGGTTCGTCGCGGGGGCCGATCGGATAGCCGACCTGCGCGAAGCCGAGGTCGTCCGCCATCACCAGCACGATGCCCCGCGGCGGCGGCGGGTCGAAGGCCCGGGCGTCCTCCGCCGCAGCAACGACGGGGGCAAGCGGAACGACGGCAGCGAGGAGGGCGGCAACGAGCATCGAGCGACTCCGGGACCGGGCGAACGGGGTGATGCTATCGGCCGCGGCGCTCCGTCGCACCGATTCGCTCTTCCGGACGCGGAATGCGTTATGACGCCCCCATGCCGAAGCCCGCCGCCCCCGGTTCGACCAGCACGCAAAACGCCGGTCCCCCGTTGGACGATTCGGTCGTCGATCATCTGCGGACCGATTACGCCCGTTTGCCGGCCGATCTCACCGTCGGTGAGGCGCTCGCCGCGGTGCGGAAGAACCCGCCGAAGGGAACGGTCATCTACTTCTACGCCGTGCGGCCGGACGGCACGCTCGCCGGCGTGGTCCCGACTCGGCGGCTGATTCTGGCGGAGCCGGCCACCCCCGTGCTGGACGTGGCGATCACCTCCCCGGTGACGATGAACGCCGCGGCGACGGTCGCGGACGCCTGCGAGTTCTTCATCCTCCACCGCCTGCTGGCCTTCCCGGTCGTGGACTCGGACGGGCGCATGTTGGGGGTGATCGACGTGAACCTCTACACGAACGAGCTGGTCGACCTCGCCGCGATCGACGCCCGGGAAGCGACGGACGAACTGTTCCAAGTGGTCGGCGTGCACCTCGAAGAGGTTCGCACGGGCGAACGTCGCGGCGGCGCCGCGGGGGCGTTCTCCCCGCTGAGAACCCGGTTCCCCTGGCTGCTGGCGAACGTCGGGGGCGGGTTGGTCGCGGCGTTCCTCACCGGTCTCTTTGAAGCGGAGTTGAAGGAACAGGTCGCCCTGGCCCTGTTCATCCCCGTCGTGCTGGCGCTCGCGGAGAGCGTCGCCATTCAGTCGGTCAGCCTGTCGCTGCCGGCGCTGCGGGCCGGTCGCCCGACGTGGCGATCAGTGTGGCGACGCACGCGTGCGCAGGCGGGCGACGGGTTGGTGCTGGGCGTCGGCTGTGCGCTGCTGGTCGCCGGGGCCGGCGCCGCCTGGCTGGGGCTGGGCGTGGTGGCGTTGTGCCTGTTGGGCGGCGTGATCGGCGGCGTGACGTGGGCCGCGGGGGTCGGCGCCGCGGTGCCGAACCTGCTGCGTCGCGTGCATCCCGATCCGCATGTCGCCAGCGGACCGATCGCGTTGGCGGCGACGGACCTCGGCACGCTGCTGATCTACTTCTCGCTGGCGCGGGCGCTGCTCTGAAAGCGGCGGCCGCGGCTTTGTTGAGCCGCCGCTTGAGTTACCGGCGATCGGAATCGATCGAACCGAGGATGGACTGCCCTTCTCCCGGCACGAGCGTTTCGATCCCGGCTTCGTCCAGATCGCCAGGGACCAGCGTCTCGACGCCCGCGGGGTCGTCGTCAACTGGCGCCGGTTGCACGGCGGTCCCGCTGTCCGTCGGGTCTTCCTGCCGACCGGTGCGTTTGGCGACCCATTCGCTCAGACGCTTGCGGCGCTGCGTCCAACTGCGGACGCGCGACGGCGTGAGGCTGTACGCCGTCCCGTGGAAGCGACGGGTGACGAGGTTCAGCAAATCCCCGCGGCTCAGATTCGCGAACGCCATGTCCCGCAGCACGATTTCGTCTTCGCTGAGGGCGCCCTCGGTCAGTTCGGTCGGGTCGGCCGGCTGAAGCTGACGAGTGCCGACGCGGACGCTGCGGGTCAGCAAATCGGCGAGTTCCTCGCGGTTGAGGTGCTCAAACGCCTGTTCGCTGAGGGCCGCTTCCTCCGCATTCAATTGAACGCGTTCCCGATAGCGGAGGAGCCGCAGGATTTGGACCACGTTGATGACCAGGAACGTCGCCAGCCACCCCGTCGGCCCCAGCAAGACCGCCGATCCGCAGGTAAAAAACACGATGCTCAGCACCATTCCCACACAGGTGAGAATCCGCAGCCAGAGCATGTCCCGCGTCAGGTACGACGCCAGATAGCAGATGTTGGCCGCGTGGATGCACAGATCCGCCGTGCTGGCATCGTCGAGAGGATGAGGCAAGGGCGGGCAGACCGGGGGCGGGAGGAGCGGGGAGCTTGAGGGCAACATCGCACTCACAGCGCCGACAGGCAGAATGCCGCATCGAAGAGAGCGCAATCAAGCCCTGATCCCATGCGACATGTCCGGGGAATCCTCCTGATCGGCGGCTCTGCCTCCGGTTCGTCCCCATGAGCCGGCGATCGCCGATTTCTCTACAGATTGAAGGCTCGGGTCAGGGTTGAGCGAACCACCCCGCCCACCCCTCGGACGTCTTCGGCGGCAGGCCGGGAACTCGGGCGAGATCGCGCTGGTTAGGAACCAACGCCTCCCACACCACCAACCCGCAGGTCGCGGGGTCGTTCCGATCGAGTGGGTCGCCGGCGAGTTCCGCGATGCGTTCGCAGGCCGGATGGCCGGGGTCGGCGGCGAGGCCCGCGGCCGCGGCGGCGTCGGCTCCTTCCCAATCCTCCGCGATCAGACACAGTCCCCCTCGCACCGCATAGGCACCGGCGCAGCCGGGATCGCGATCCAGGGCGGCTGCGGCGAACGATTCCGCGGCGTCGTTCTTCCCCGCCAGCGCAGCGACCGCGGCGCAGACCAGCGCGGCCCGCGGGTCGTCCTGGGCGTGGCCCTCCGCCCGCCCCGCAGCGA
>NZ_WTPX01000234.1 GCF_013036045.1 Alienimonas chondri | reverse complement strand
GGCGGGGGCGGCGGTCATCGGGGGGAGCGGTTCGATGGACGGACGCCCGATCGTAGTCCGCCGTCGCGATCGGTCGCCGGTCGCCTCGCCCCGAAACGCAAACCGCCCGCCTCGAAAGGGGCTTCGAGACGGGCGTTCGGTCGATCGTTCAGCCGCTGACGCGGCGTTCGCGGCTCAGAACTCGCCGACGACTTCCCCGGCGTCGCGCGTTCCCAAGGCGCCCCAGGTGCCGTAGGGGCTGGCGGCGGCGATGGGGTTGGTCGCGTTCAGGTTGCCGGTATCGATCGTCTCCGAGATGAACTTCACGGAGCCGTCCACCATGCAGACCTGGACGCCGCCGGAGTGATAGCTGCCGGCGGAGAAGATCCCGCGGCCGCGGCGGTCATAGAAACCGCCGTTGGAGCAGCTCGGGCCGTTCGGCGGCAGGATGGTGTGGAAACCGGTCACGTCCGCGAACGCCACCGCCCACGCCTTGCCGCGGTCGTCGTCGACGGCGATGTCCCGGCGATAGAAGCCGGGGTTCGCGGGGTCGATCACTCCCGTGTTTTCCAAGCAGTTGGCTCTGGGATCTTCGTACCCGCCGTTGGACTCCGGCAGGCTGGTCTGGGCGATGCCGCCCACGAACTTGTAGCGGTCGGTGCGTCCGATCTCGCCGATCATGATGGTGTTGACCGTGCCGTCGCGGGCGTCGGTGAAGCTGTAGTGAATGTGGTCGTCGGCGGCGTGGTTATTCGGGTCGAACCGCCCCCAGTTGCCGGCGAAGATGCCGCGGCTGCGCCGGGCGGCCTCAGTGGGATTGCGTTGCAGCATGGCGGTTCCGTTGTCGCCGTAGCACGCCGCGTAGTTCGTGTCGCCGCAGCCGCCCGGTTGCCGCGAGTCGGACGGACAGAGGAGCGAGGCCAGTTGGTACTGGAAGGGCGGGTAACCGTTGCCGCCGTTCGGTTCCGGCCAGGGGCCGAAGGCCTGGTAGTTAATCGTGCCGTCGTTGTCCGAATCGAGCGGATTCTTAATCTGGTTCCACAGCGCCGTCTGGTCCATGTACGGGGTGAGCGGCATCAGATAGCTGACGAACCCTTCGTTCGAGCCGCCGATGCCGTCCAGCGTGGTGCCGTTACAGCCGGACGGGAACACCTTGTAGGTGCTGTTGTAGTTGTGCATCGCCAACCCGAGTTGCTTCAGGTTGTTCTGACACTGGCTCCGACGGGCCGCCTCGCGGGCCTGTTGCACGGCGGGCAGCAGCAGCGAGACCAGGATCGCGATGATGGCGATGACCACCAGCAGTTCGATCAGCGTAAAACCGGATCGGACGGACGCCTTTGGTCGGCGGCAGTCCCTGAATCGGGGAACACGATTGCGTAACATCATTGGACTTTCGTGAAGCGGGAAGCATCGTTCCAAGGGTGAACGCGCCTCGCCATGGAAGGGATTCGCCGAGAACCAATTAGCTCGGCGAAGGAGAACGGCGATTCTTGAGTTTAGGCGCGCCCAATCGCATCTGCAACGCGTTATTCGGCGAGGCGGCTGAACTTCTTTGTCGAGCGGGCGTCCGAGTCGAGGCGGTTCCGGACGGATTCTCGGCCCCTGAAAAGAGGGGCGCCGCCGCGACGAATCCATTGTCGCCCATGTCCGGCGGCGACAGTCATGGAGGCGCCGTCCGACGATCCTGCGTCGCAGGACGTCCCTTCTATCAAGTCGATCAAGCGCCTCCCGAGAGGAAGCCGCGACCAGTGTTGGAGCCGCGGTTCGCTTGAACGACGAATAGATCGCCGCGCCGAGCAGGCCGGATTCGGGGGCGCCAATGCGAACCGCCCGCCCGGGGGAACCCGGGCGGGCGGCTTATCGATTGGCGGGGGCGGTTCGGGTTCCGTTCAGAACCCGTCGGCCTCCAGCGTGGGCAGGCCGGCGTCCCAGGCCGGGGCGGTCGTCAACGCCGCCCGACCGACGGCCAAGTCGTCCAGATCCGGCAGGTCCGGGATATCCGGCGGCAGCGGGGCGGGGGTCTCGGTCTCGCTGTCGTCCGGCGTCGTCGGAACGTCCGGCACGACGGGCGGGGTGGGCGCCGGCGGTTCGTCCGTCAGCCCGGGGGCGGGATCGGTTCCTTCCTCGCTCATGCCGTCGTTGGTCACGTCGATCGGATCCGGGGCCGGCGCGGGCACCGGGCCGAATCCGTCTTCATCGTCGGCCGGCGCCGGGGCGGGCGGAGCGGACAGCTCCCGGGTGTCGGCGCCGTAGGGGCCGGGGAAGTTCGTCGGGCTGAGGTCGGCGCGATCCGGGCACATCGCCGCGTAGCGGGTGGGCGTCGGGCAGGGCTTGGCGTCCGGGCCGCAGCCCCACTGGGGGGAGCAGTTGCACAGTTCGCAGCCTTTGTTGCAGCCCAGGAAGTCGTCGACGGTGTCCTTGAAGCCGCGGGTCGGCACGAAGATCCGGTCGCCGGGCAGGATCTGGTAGTTCGTCGTGCTGTCGCCGCTTTGGACGAGGTGGTCGTAGCAGACCGGCAGCACGGTGCGGCAGTCGGCGGGCACGGACGGGCGAGAGAGGATGATGTCGCACTTCTTCGCCCCGTCGGTCAGGCCGCCGGCGGTGAGGATGGCGTCCAGCACCGTTTCCCGACCGGCGAGTTGGAACACGCCGGGCGTCTGCACGGCGCCCAGCACGTAATACACGCTGCCTTTGGGGTCGATCAGACGGACGTTGACCTCCGCGCCGCTGGGGTCTTCTTCGATCGCCTCGGCGAGGGCTTCGTCGCGCTCGGCGACATAGGAGACCTGTTGGGCGACGACCTCTTCCACCTCGGTCAGGCTCATCCCCGCGACCGCGACGCGGCCGAAGCGGCCGAGGTCGATCGTGCCGTCCGGCTGGATCGGCTGATCGGCGGGGAACCGCAGCGGGGTGTCGAACCGGGCCGGCTCGATCAGCACCGTGTCGCCGGGCGCGAGGCGGTAGACGGGCAACAGGGTCTTCGAGAACTCCCGCGGCACCTGCGCCGGCATCGGCACGCCGCGACGGGCCATGTCCGCCTGCGGGGTGAGCGGATCGGCCCGGTTCAGACCGCCCCCGGCGCAACCGAGCGACGAGCCGGCCAGGCCGACCGCGAGCAGCGCGACCGCGGCGAAGCGGGAGGAAGCGAACCAGCAGCGAGACTCGGGCCGTGCAGAACGGCCCGGGCGGGGGAGTGGCGTCCGTGCCATAACTACCGCGGGGTTTGGAAAGGGTGGGCCGCCGACAACATTCGGGGTCGTCAAGTGGAATCGGCCGTCCACGCCGGATTGGCCACCTCGACTCGGAGGGGTAGCGTTCGGTCCCGCAGGCGCGGCATGATGGGGGCCGGTTGGGAAAGCTTGGGGGACCGCGTGGGACGGAACCGGCGCTTTGCTCCAGCTTCGGAACCGAAAGGCTCGGCGCCGACGGATCGCGACGGGCCGACGGATCGCTCTGAGGCGACGGATCGCTCTGGGCCGTCGGATCGCTCCGGCGCTAGGAGTCTCCCCCAGATCGTCGAGGGACGACTTCCTTCGGTGCGGTCCGCTTCGCGTCTCCCCGTCGTCTCCCCCCGACAGATACGCTTCGCATCCGCATTCAAGACGAAGTCCCCCGGCCCTCGTCAATTTCCATGCCCTCCCTCACCTCCGCCGCGGGCGGGGGACGATTCTGACGGCGGACCTGCTCCGCCTCTCGCCTTCAACCTGATGTCTCAGAAGCCCCTCCCCTCAGAAGCCGGATCGGAGACCGTGGCTCCGGTTCGCCCCTGCGGCTGGTGCGGGGCGTGGTGGGTGGTTCCGGCGCTGACGCTGGCGACCGTCGCGACGCGCGCCGGGCTGGCGCTGCGGTTGGAAGCGGTCTGCCGCGACGCCCATTACTACCAGATGCTCGCGGGGAAGCTGCGGGCCGGAGATGTGGACGGGGCGTTCGCCTCGGTCGACCTCAATTTATACGTCGGGCTGATCGCCTTGCTCGGAGGCGTGGGCGAAGCGCTGGGCGTCGGGGCGACGACGACGGCGATGGCTTGGGGCGTGATCGCCGCGGGACTGACGGCGCCGCTGCTGTTCGACTGGCTCAAACGCCAGTTCGGGGTCGGCGTGGCGATCGGCGGCGTCGCGACGTTCGCCGTACATCCGGGCTTCACGGAGACCGGCGTCGAACCGATCCGGGACGGGACGTTCTGGCTGTTCGTCGCCGCGGCCCTCGCCGCCTGCTGGCGCGCCACGGAGCCGAACGGCACGCCCGTGACCGATACGCCCGTGACCGACACGTCCGCAAACGAGGGAGCCGCGTCCCGCCGGTCGCGGCTGGGGTGGTCTCTGCTGGCCGGACTCGCATTGACCGCCGCGACCTTCACCCGAACTGAAGGGGTGCTGCTGCTGTCGCTTCTGTTCGGCTGGACCGCGCTGGCGGCGTGGCGCCGGCCGACGGAGCGGCGGTCCCTGTTGGGCGGCGTCGCCGCGGCTCTCGCCGTGGGACCGGCGACGTTGTTGTTGGTCAACGTCACCCTCTTGCACGATCATGACGAGTGGGAATGGGGCCGACTGGGGATGCTGGAAGTTGCCGGCGAATGGGTGTGGGAGTCCGCCGTCGGCCCGTCGACCGATGCCGTCGAGCAAGCCGCGCCCGCGTCGAGTTCCCTCGGCGAAGTCGCCGCCGTCGAGCCTGCCGCGGTCGCGCCCGCCGTCGAACCGGCCGGCGTCGCACCGGCTGGCGTTCCGGTCGACCCGAGCGTCGTCGTCGACGCCGAAGAGGAAGCGGAGGCGCCGCTGTGGCTCATCTACGCCGAGGGGATGATCTCGGCGTATAAGCCCATCGTCCTGATTCTGTGCGGCGTCGGCTTGTTGGGCTATTGGCGGCGGATGTTCCGCATCGACGTCTGGCCGGTCTGGGCCGTGACACTGTTGATGATGGCGAGCATTCTTCAACGCCTGTTGCAGCACGGAGAGATCAACGGCCGGTACTTCCTGTTGCCGGCGCTGCTGTCGCTGCCCGTGATGGGGCTGTTGCTGGACGGCGTCGTTCGCTGGGCGGCTCCGCTCCTCGGGGCGGTGGACGCTCCGGACGGCGGGCGCAAACTGCACAAGAAAACGACCCCTCTGTGGGGCGGCATCGCGGTGATCGCCGCGTTCGTGGTCGGC
>NZ_WTPX01000233.1 GCF_013036045.1 Alienimonas chondri | reverse complement strand
GCTCCGTCGCCGGCGACGCCGTCCCCGCCGACGGAGCCGTCCGGCTGACCGCGGAAGCGAATCCGAAACCGACGTCGTCCCGCCGTTCCCGGGCGCGTCGCAGCGGACCGGCTCCTCCGGGCCGTGCAGCGTGATCCGCCTGCAGCCGGCGGCGAGAGCCCGGGCGAGGAACCGCCGGTCGGCTACGGCGACCGCCCCGCCCTGCACGTCCGAGGACGCCGTCGCCAGCTCGACCGGCTCGCCGCCCTGCTCCGCGGCCCGCACCAGGAACAGGCCGTCCCGCACCTCCAGCGTGACGGGACGGCGGTGGTCGCCGGCCCCGGGGAGTCGGTCGATCCGGTCAGCGAGGAAGGCCGCGTCGGTCTCGGACAGCGTGACGGTCGCCTTCCCCGCGCCGCCGGGGACGACGCGGTCGAGGTCCGGAAACCGGGCGTCCCGCGCCTCCGGCGTCCACAGCGTCCAGTCGCCGACGGAGAGGACGACGAGCGGGATCTTCGGGCCGTCCGTCGTTCGCGCCACCCGCACCTCAGCCGCCTTCAGCTGCGAGCAGCCGAGGGCGTGCGGGGCCGGCAGAAGGACGGGTTCCTCCCACGGGAAGGCGAACCCCCGGGCGATGAGCAGGTGGTGGGAGTCCGTGGCTTCGACCCGCCCGGCGTGCGGATCCAGGCGGACACAGCCCAGGGCGTAGCGGGTGGACTCCGCGTCCGTCACGTCGACGGCGTGCCGGAGGGCCGCGGCGAAGCCGGGGCCCGGGTCGTGGAACTTGTCGACCGTCGGCATGTCGAATGCCGCCCTCCGGTCGCGATCGGCTTCTTGCAGCGTGCCGCGGGCGGACCGCGGCACGCCCTTCTCGTCCCAGTTCGCCACGACCGCCGCCCCGCCGTCGGCCTCGGCGAGGGAGACGTCGCCGCTGCGGGCGGCGCCGGCGTCGGATAGGAGTCCGAACGGCAAAATGAGGTCCGCCGGCGGACGGTCCCCGGGAATGCCGAGACGGGCGCCCCGACCGTCCGGGGCGATCGCCGTGAGGAGCGTTCCGCCGTCGGCGCCGGCGTGGACACGGACGGGCGGGCCTTCGTCGCGGGCCTTCAGGGACAGGTGCTTTCGTAGCACGAGCCGGAAGCTGTGGAGCGTTCGTCGGGGCAGCGTGAGCGGGGTCATGGGGTTCTCTCAGATTCGGGGGAGAAACGGATGCGAAAAAGGCCGGCGGCGGGGTGCGAGCCCGCCGCCGGTCAGGGGCGTCGCCGCCGATCAGTGGAAGGCGACCCGGCCGCGGCCGCAGCGGTGCGGATCGCTGCGGCGGGCGGCCTGCTCGGCGTCCCAGTCGATGGGGCCGAGGTCGTCGCCGGCGCGGGTGAACGACGGCGGTCCGTCGATCTGGAAACCGAGGCGGGCGATGTCCGCGACCCGCTCGCCGGTGACGGCCGCGATGCGGCGGTTCAGTTCGTGCTGAGGCATGGAAGTTCCTGATCCTTGGGGTGGGAAACGAAACGAGCGGCAGGCCGGCACGTGGCCGACCCGCCGCTCGGGGGGGAAGAAGAAAGGGCCGAACGTTCAGCCCGGCGGGTTCAGGCGATGACGAACGAGCCAGTCCGCCTCCGCGGCCAACGCGGCGCTGCGGAGGGGGAACGGGCCGAGGAGCGGCCCGGCAACCGGCGAGAGGTCCGCGGTCCACCCGCCGTCGGGGGCGGGCTCGACGTGACTGGCTCGGACGGTCGTGGCGGTGCCGAGGGCGCCGGAGTCGATCAACTCGCCGTAGAGACCGCGGGCGGTCCCGTCCGGCGAGACGAACAGTTCTTGCGTGGCCCCGCTCATCGCGGGTTCCGCAGCACGCGGCGGCGGGGGGCGTCCGCGACGAGCGGGTCGAGGGCTTCCGCCACGCCGCTCAGCCCCTCGCGGACGCGATCCTGCAGCCAGCCGACGCCGGTCGAGGCCCGCAGGTCCGCGGGGTCGACGCCGCGCATCAGCCCCTCCGCTTCGGCGACCACGGCGTTCAACTCCTCGTTGCCGCCGACGCTCAGCCGGCGGAAACGGGCGAAGAACTCCGTGAGGTTCTCGACGGCGGAGTCGCGGAACACTCGGGGTCCGCCGTTCTCGCCGCCGGTGAGGCGTTCGCGCAGGTGCTCGACGAGAGAAGCCAGTTCCTGGGCGAAGGCGGACTCCGCCAGTTGCACGGCCTGCTCGAACCGGTGCCGCACGCGGTCGCACTCCTGCCGGTAAAGCCTCGGCGACAGGCGCCGCAGGTAATCGGGAGGCTCCACGGCGGGCAGATCCCACGACAGGCCGAACAGCGGGGCCAGCGAGGGCGGGTAGTCCGCCGGGTCGAACAGGTCGCCGAGACGCCGATGGGCCCGGGAGACGAGTTCGTCCCGTTGACGGTCGACCTCGGCCGCGGCGTCGGCCAGTTCCGCCTGCAACTCGCCCATCCGCCGCTCGAACGCCGGCAGGTCGGTGCGGGGCAGCAGGCGAACGCCCGGCTCCGGGTACGGCAGGGACGCCGACTTCCAGTGCGAGCCCGCGGCGTGCCGCACCTTCGCGGCGGCCCTCAGGGCCGGATGTTTCGTATCGAGGAGCTTCTTGCTCGCCGAGAGCGAACCGCTCTCGGCGTCGAACGGGCTGGCGGCCTCGTCCTTCTGCTCCGCGGAGAGCGTCCGCCTGAGGCCCGGCCAACTGACGTGCAACCGGACCGCGGCGGCGTCCTGGCGAAGCCGGTCGGCGGGATCGCGTTCGTGGTGATCCCGTTCTTCGTCCAGCACGGTGACCTCCGCGGCGCCGTGGTCGGTCTCCGCGTCGGGCAAATCTTCTTCGGCACGCGTTCGCCTGCATCGGGGCGGGCTGATCAGCAGGGTCATGGGCTTGGTTCTCAGGAGGGGGAAACGAAAACGCCCCGGCGAAGCGCCGGGGCGTGATGAAGGAAGACAGGCCGATCGGAGCCGGCGGTCAGTTCAGCGAATGGTTCTGCTTCGCGGGCCGGCTGGTGCGGCGGCGGGGTCGTTCGCCGTCGTCCTGTCCGTGGCGGGGGCGGAACGCGCCGCCGGCTTCGGCGTCCAGACAGCGTCCGGCCGCCCACCGCCGCAACGTCGCCAGCGACTCGGCGCCGCTGACGCTCACCGGCACGACGTGCGTCGCCGACTCGGCCAGACTCACGCCCAAGAGAGCCGAGAGCCGGCAGCAGGATTCGATCTCGGCCCCCGTCCAGCCGGCGTCAGTGGGCGTGGATTCGCCGGCGGCGATCCCGTAGCGCTCGCGGTACGTTTCCCAGATCCCCGCCCGCTGCTCGGGGCCGGGCAGATCGAGAAAGAAGGTCGCGTCGAACCGCCCGCTGCGGGTCAGCTCCGGGGGGAGCTTGCTGGCGTCGTTGGCCGTGCAGACGACGAATACCCCCGCCGGCCGGTCCGCCAGCCAGGAGAGCAGCGTCCCCAGCAGCCGGGACGACACGCCCGAGTCCTGGGCCCCGCCGGACGTGCCGGCCAGGGCGCGTTCGATCTCGTCGACGAAGCAGATCACCGGGTCCATGGCTTCGATCGTCGCCAACGCCCGTCGGGTGTTTTCCTCCGTGGCTCCGACCAGCCCGCCCATCAGGGCGCCCACGTCGAGGGTCAGCGTCGGGCGGCCGACCTCGGCGCCGAGAGCCCGGGCGAAACTCGATTTCCCGACGCCTCCGGGCCCCAGCAACAAGCAGCCCCGCGCCTCCGCCGTCGGGGACCCGTTCGTCAGCGCCGTCCGGCAGAAAGCCTTGAGGGCGGCCATTCCGCCCAGGGTATCGAAGCCGGGACCGCCCCGGGAGAGCGTCAGCGGGCCGCCGCTCGAAAGCTGCTTCGCCTTCTGCTCCCACAGCGGCTCGGGATCGAGCCGACCGTGCCGGACCAGCGAGAGGGCGAAGGCGTTCTCCGCCTCGCCGCGAGTCAGGCCCGCGGCGGCGTCCAGCACGGGGTGCAGCTTCTCGGGCAACTCGCCCGCCTCGGTGGCGACGCCCCGCGCCACCGCCTCCAGCTCCGCCCGGGACGGCAGCGGGCAGTCTAGGACGATGAAGTCCCGGGCCAGTTCCGGAGGGAGCTCGCCGGTCGGCTGAACCAGGACCAAGTGCGTTCGGCGGGTCTTGCCCGCCGCCAGCGCCGAGCGGATCGCCGCCAGTAGCTCGGGACTGTTGAAATACCGGTGGACGTGCACCATCGCGAGCAGCGAGGGCGTCTCGCCGTCGCCGGAGTCGGGCAACGCCTTCACGGCCGCCAGCGGATCGTCGGGGCCGTCCTCGCCGCCGTCGGCGGTCCAGGCGGCGAGGTTCCAGTTCTTCTCTCGGCACAGCCCAGCGAGGTCGCGGAGGACCTCCTCCGGTTCGGGGGTGACCGCCAGCACGCCCGGGAAGGCGGCGGCGATCAGTTCCGCGAGTCTTCCGGTCAGTCCCGGGGGCGAGGTCGCGGGAGTGGGTTTGTCTTCGGGTTCGGGCGGGGCGTGGTCCCGCGGTCGACGCGGCATCGGCGTCTCCTTCGTACGTGGGAACGGGTTGTGAAAGAACGGGTGCCGGGCATCAGGCGTCAGGCCCGCTGCTCGGCCGCCTGGGCGACTGGGGCGGTCGCGTGGTACTCCGGCGTTCGCCGCTCGGCGGTGGCGACGCCGAGGGCGTCCTCGTACGGCTTCGACGCCGCTTCGCAGAACGGACCGGCGAAACCCTTCGTCTGAATGCTGGTCTCGCCGGCGGGGGCGACGGTGATCTCGATGCGGGGGGACATCTCAGGCGGCCTCCCCGGTCGTGAGATATTGGGAAGCGCCGCCGAAGCCGGCGGCCCCGGCGGTGACGGTCAGCTTGACGCTGCCGTCGGCGAGGGCAGTCTCCGTGCAGCGGTGGCCGCGGGCCTTCGCCTGCAGCTTGGCGGCCTCCACCGCGTACGCCTGCAGCAGGCGGCCGATGAAGGACTCATCGCCCCAGCGGCCTCCGTAGGTGTCGTGGTAGAGGTCGCCGGTCTCGACGTCGCACACCACGGGGTAGACGAATCCAGGCGGGCGAACGGCAAGACCGGGCTGCACGCTGCGGTCGAAGAACGTGACGGTCTCGGTCTGGGGCGGGGGGATTTTCAGACGCTGGCAGGCCGCCGCGAGGGCGGCGGGGTCCGTCGCCTTCGCGGCGACGGTCACGAGGTGACTCACGGGGAAGTCTCCTGTTCGGGGTGGGGGAC
>NZ_WTPX01000232.1 GCF_013036045.1 Alienimonas chondri | reverse complement strand
GCAGCAGGTCGGCCAGCGCCGTGGTCGGATCCGGCGGGGTGAGGGCGAAGGGATGCACGGAGAATCCTAGCCAGACAGGATCGCGGCGAGTTCGGCGGCGGTGTGGGTCGGGGGCGTCTGCCGGCGACCGCCGATCGGCTGGGACGACGTCCCCACCTGGCGGGCCGTGCGGGCCACGGGCGAATGCGTGTTGCCGGGGCAGGCGGAACGGCTGCGGACCGAAGGCGTGCCGGTGCAGGACGGCCGGGTCGATCTGAGCGGCGCCCGGTTCGACGGCTTTCCGTCGAACGGTCCCCTCCTCGCTCTGAAGGCGGAGCAGGACGCCCTCGCCGAGCGCGTCTCCTTGCGGGACGAACCGGGAGACGAACCGGCGCCGCCCGGCCCGATCGCCGCGGTGGACGTCGCCTATCCCTCGCCCGGCGTGGCGCGGGCGGCGTACGTCGAGATGGAACCGAACTCCCTCGAACCGACCTACGAACTGGCCGTCGAGTCGCCAGCGCCGTTCCCGTACGTCAGCGGGTTCCTCACCTACCGCGAACTGCCGGCGTACGCGGCGCTGATCGAACGGTTGTGCGGCTGTCGGGGAGAACCGGGTCGGGCGCCGTCGGTCGTGCTGGTGGACGGCAACGGCATCCTGCACCCGCGCCGCGGCGGCGTCGCCAGCGGGCTGGGCGTGCTGGCGGACGTGCCCACCGTCGGCGTCGCCAAGAAACGGCTGTGCGGAACCGTGCGGGAGGATGGACGGATCGAACTGGACGGCGAAGTCGTCGGGGCGTGCGTCGCCAACCCAGCGATCGACGGCGGCAAGCCGATCTTCATCTCGCCCGGCCATCGCGTCAGCGTCGCGACCGCCGAGCGGCTGGCGACCGATTGGTTCCGCGACCACCGCCTCCCGGAGCCGCTCTGGCGGGCCGACCGGTTGAGCAAAACGGGCTGAGAAGACATCGCCGCTGTAACGCCGAGGCCCCGCGGGGCCTCGGCGTTACAGCGCGGGCAGGAACCACGGGGCGAACGCCCGCAGCGCTACCCGCGCACGGCCGTGGGGACGACGAGGATCGGGTTCGCCGTGCGGCGGAGGGCGTCGGCGACGTGGCCTTCGCTGTGATGGTCGCCGCGCTCCAGCGGGAGGATCACCAACCGGTCGCCGGGGCCGGCGGTGATGTTGGGGGCGCTCTCCTCGCGACGGGTCATCAACTCGTAGGCGAACCCGCCGGCCTCCGCGGCCTTTGACAGCCCGGCGTGCAGGTTGCCGTATTCCTTTCGCAGCGCCCGCGTGAGCCGTTCATGGGAGATGTCGCCGTCCGGGTCCAACTCGAACAGGGCCGCCCGCACGTTCTGATAGAACTCCTCTTCCAGCAGCAGTTCGAGCTGCACGCCCCCGCCGGAACTGACCAGCCCGGTCGCCCAGGCGGCGGCGGGGCGGGCGGCGTCGTTCTCGCCGACCAGCGTCATCCCGATCTTGGCGAACGGGGAGGCGCCGCCGGCGGCCGGGAACTCGCCGCTGCCCTCCTCCGGCTTGTCCTGAAAGAAGGGTTTGACCGGGAAGGGCCACCGCACGACCAGCAGCGGCACCGGGCTGCGGGCCAGCAGCATATCGGTCGTCAGCCCGGCGGAGTGCGGGCCGACGCTCTCCGGTTCCCGTCCGAACGGACAGGGCACGATCGCCAGATCGCAGCCGGTGCGCTCGATCGCCGCGAGGATCTGTTCGTAGCTCTCGCCGTCGGTCCGGGGCAGCGCCCTGGCCCGTAACTCCTCGGCGACGGCGACGGCGGTCGTTTCCGCCCGATCGCTTTCGCGGGCGTCGGCGACGTGCAGTTCACAGCCGAACCGCGCCTTGAGATGCGCCGCCAGCGGCTTCGAGCAGGCATCCTGGCCGCTCCCGTCCAGCACCAGCAACACGCTCCGCGGCGTCAACGGCTTGATCGGCGCCGCGTCGCCCACGTGCGCCCGCCGGAACAGGTCCATACCTTGATCGAGGCTCCGCCCGACAGTGCTCTCGGAAGGATCGAAAGAGGACATCGCAGCAATTCGGGACGCACGGCGGAGGAACCTCGCGACGCTACCGGGGCCGGCTCATAGGGGCAAGGGGGGTCGCATTCCTGCCGATCGCCCACGGGCCGCTCCCGCGGCGACGCGGGGCATCTCCCCCATCCGGCTCTCCCTGCGCCCGGGTAAGCTGGGCGATCTAAGTCGGCGATCGCATGGATTGCCGGCGATCTATTTCAATACGAATTACAGAGAGATCGCCACGATGGACCTCGGTTTTTGGGACGTCATTAGCTGGATCGTCTTCGGCTTAATCGCCGGAGCGATCGCCCGGTTGCTCGTTCCGGGGAAACAGGCCATCGGCTGGATCATGACGATCCTGCTGGGCATCGCCGGCTCGTTCGTGGGCGGATTCCTGTTTAGCCTGTTGCCGTTCGGTCGTCCTGCCGGCGATTTCAGCCCGACCAACCTGATCGGGTCGATCATCGGCGCCGTCGTCCTGTTGCTAATCTACATCTACGCCACGAAGAAACGTTGAGGCTCGAGACGGTCGTCCGCTCTCGTTCATCCCCTCCGATTCCCTCTGCTCATAAGCCCATGAAACGCCGACTGTTCTTCCCCGCCGCCGCCTCCGCCGTCGCCCTGCTGGGCGTCGCGGCGATGGCCCAGCCGCCCGCCGATACCGTGGTGACCAGCAGCGCGACCGTGACGCTGAACGGTCGCACGATCACCGTCGAAGGCGAGAAGGTCACGATCGACGGTCGCGTCGTTACGGCCACGCCGGACATGAAGTCCAAGAAGGCTCCCGTGGTCACCAAGGCCGTCTGCGTGCTGATGCCCGTGGGCGACAGCAAGGTCTCCGGCGTGCTGCACTTCGAGCAGGCGGGCGACTCCGTCAAAGTGACCGGCGAAGTGAAAGGGCTGGAACCCGGCGAACATGGCTTCCACGTCCATCAGTTCGGCGACCTCACCGACATGGAGACCGGCAAGAGCGCCGGCGGGCACATGGACGTCGGGGAGCACAAGCACGGCAAGCCCTCCGATAAAGAACGCCACACCGGCGACCTCGGCAACATCACCGCCGACGAGAACGGCGTCGCCAAGGTCGAGATGACGGACTCCGTCATCTCCCTGAACGGCGCCCACAGCATCGTCGGTCGCGGCTTCATCGTGCACGCCGACCCGGACGATTTCGGTCAGCCCACCGGCAACGCCGGCGCCCGCGTGGCGATCGGCGCGATCGGCGTCGCCCAAGACGGCTTGAAGTAATCCTCGATCAGCGCCCCCCCAGGGCGAGTCAAGCGGGGTCGGGTTCCCCTCGGGGAAGCGATTGATCCCGAACCGTTTGACTCCGCCCACTTGGGCGCTAGAATATCAGGCAAGATCAAAGGGTCGGCCGCGACAACTGCCCCACCCCCGCCCGTTGCGGTCGGCCCGTTCTTCCGAAGCCCGTTTCGCTGTTGCGAGACGGGCTTCTTTCGTTGATCACGCCGGTCTACTCGGCGCCGGGCCAACCAGGGGCCGGGCCTCGTGACGGCGGCGACCATGCGTCGAGGATCCGGCGCGTTGCCGCTCGGGAACTTCAAGGATGAGCGTCGACCGATGCGTACCGCCGTTCCCCGGGACCGCCGTGACTGCTAAGTCCCCCGGCATGTGGAACGCCCGTCGCCTTCGATATGAGTTCGCCGTTCGACCGGCTGTCGGCGCCGCCCGCCCGCGGGTTCTTTTTCTGAACCGTTCCTATCGCCCGGATGCGGAAGCGACCGGCCAACTGCTGACGGAACTGACCGAGGATCTCGCCGCCGATTCCCCGGACGGCCCGAACGGACACCCCGCCGGCGGCTGGCGGGTCACGGTGATCTGCGGGCGACCGAACGCGAACCCGGAAGGCCTGCCGGCGAAGACCGGCATGACGCTGTGGCGCGGCGTGACCGTCCGCCGAATCGGACACACGCGGCTCGCCGGCGAGGCGAAGCGGTCGCTGGCGTTGCGGGCGATTGATTACAGCACGTTTCTGCTCTCCGCATTGTGGCGGGGCGTGCTGACGCCGCGGGTGGACGTGGTCGTCGCGGAGACCGATCCGTTCCCGCTCGCGATCGTCGGGCGCCTGCTCGCCTGGCGGCACCGCGCCCGGTTCGTCATTCACGCCCAGGACGTCCACCCGGAGTTGGGCGTGGCGTTGGGCGTCCTGAGGAACGGCCCCCTCGTGCGAATCGTCCGGGGGGCGATGCACGTCGCGGCCCGCTCCGCGGACGGCGTCGTGACGCTTTCGACGGACATGCGGAAGACGTTCTTGAAAATCGGCGTGCCCGCCGACCGCATCGCCGTCCTACCGAACTGGGCCGATGCGGACGCCGTGCGGCCGGTCCGCCACGGGAATCGCTTCCGGCTGGAACACGGCTTGGGCGAACCGGGCGCTCCCGGCTCGAAGTTCGTGGTGATGCACTCCGGGAATATGGGCCGCACGCAGCGGTTGGAGGACGTCCTCGCCGCCGCGGCCCGACTGGCGGACGATCCTCGCATCGTGTTCCTGCTGGTCGGCGGAGGCGCCGCGGAGGCGGGATTGAAGGCGGGGGCGAAGCGGTTGGGCCTCACGAATCTTCGTTTTCTGCCCTATCAACCGAAGTCGACGTTGGGCGAGAGCCTCTCCGCGGCGGACCTGCATCTGATCTGCACGGACGCCCGCGTGATCCCCTACCTCATGCCCAGCAAGCTGTACGGCGTGCTGGCCGTGGGCGCCCCGGCCCTGTGCGTCGCCCCGGCGGGCAGCGAGATGGCGGCCACCGTGACCGGCGCCGGCGCCGGGGATGCGGACGAAACCTTCGATGATCGGCAGTCCGACCGCTGCGGTTGGACCGTTGAACCGGGCGACGTCACGGCGCTCGCGGAGACGATCGCCGCCGCCGCGACTCTCCCACGCGGGGAACTGCGGGACCTGGGCGACGCCGGCCGACGATTGGCGGAGGAACGCTTCAGTCGGGCGGCAGTCACGCCGCGGTTCTCGGCGGCCTTGCGGGCCGTCACGGAAGGCGAGTCGCCGGCGAAGGCCGCCCGTTTCGTGCCGCCCCCGGCCGCGCCGGAAACGCTGCCGCTGTGCGATCCGAGCGAAGCGGAAACGCTCCCGGCTCGGCAGGCCGCCTAAGCGACGATCGCTCGGCGAACGGGTGTTGGGCGAACGGGCGGGCGGCGGGGCTGGATCGGTAGGGT
>NZ_WTPX01000231.1 GCF_013036045.1 Alienimonas chondri | reverse complement strand
CCGTCGGCCTGCCCGCCGCACCCCCCAACCGACTTAGAGGCTTCGCTGATGAAGGCGTCCGACCGTCAAGAACTGGCGAAGGCGATCACCCCCGTACTGCGCAAAGAATATGGCGACCCGCCCCCGGAAGCGGATCGCCCCGTGCTGGAAACGCTGATCTTCAGCGTGCTGCTCGAGGATCTTCCGGCCCAGACCGCGGAGCAGGCGTACGAGAATCTCACCTCGACGTTCTTCGACCTGAACGAGATTCGCGTCTCGACCATCAGCGAGATCACCGCCGCTCTCAAGGGGTTGCCGCGGCCGGAGTTGCGGTCCCACCGCATCCGTACGGTGCTGCAAACGGTCTTTGAAGACGGCTATACGTTCACGCTGGAGCCGATCCGCAAGAAGTCGCTCGACCAGGGCCAAAAGGCGCTGGAAAACATTCGCGACCTGTCCACGTTCAGCCGGCAGTACACGCTGCAACACGCGCTGAGCGGGCATGCGGTGCCGGTCGACGGCACCACGGGACGGGCGGCCGTCTGGCTGGGCTTGGCCGAAGGCGACGAATCGACGGGCGACATCGACGAGATCGCGATTGCCGAGTCGCTCAAAAGCGCCATTCGCAAAGCGGATGCCCCGGAGTTCAATCATCTGCTGCGGGCGTTCGCGACGGACGAGCGATTCACGGATCACTTCGGCAAAAAGTGGGCGATCCCCGAGGGCGGCTACACCCCCGCGGACGCCGCCGATCGGCTCAAGAAGGCGCTGAAGGATCCGTCGACCGGATTGCCGCCGGCGAAGAAGAAAGCCTCCAAGCCCAAAGCGGCCGCGAAGCCGAAAGCCGCGGCGAAGCCCAAGCCGGCGGCGAAGAAGACCGACGACGCCTCCGAGGCGAAGAAGTCGGTCGCTTCGAAGACGGCCGCGAAGGCGCCGGCGAAGAAGAAGTCCGCGAAGTCGTCCGCTAAAAGCTAACCCTCGCGTCGGCTCGCCGACCGACCCCGCCGCTCGCTTCTTCTCCTGGGAGCCGCCCGATGCCGACCGCCCGATTCGCCGCGGCCCTCCTCGCCGCGGCTCTGTTGTTCTTTCCGAGCCTAGCGTCCAACCCGCTGCTGGCGCAGGACGCGGCTCCGGAACCGAGCGACGCGCCGCCGGCCGCGACGCTGGGGGAGCCGCCCTCCCCGGCGGAAGCGGCGGCGGGCCTGACGACCGGCCCGGCCGACGACCCAGCCGCGCCGGTCGAACCGCTGGCCGTTCGAAGCGAGGCGGAAGACGACCGCGTCGAAGCGACGGCCCGGTTCCTCGCCGGTCAGTTTCTGCTGCGCGACGGCGACCCCGAAGCGGCGCTGGAAGAGTTTCTCGCCGCCCGCGAACGAGACCCGGACTCCGCGGAAGTGCTGCGATCGGTCGTCGCCGTGGCGTTTGAACTGGGCCGAAACGACCTGGGTTCCGAGGTCGCCGCGGAGCTGTCCGATCGAATCCCGAACGACTGGCAGCTGGCTCGTACGCTGGCCCGCTTGAAACTCGGCGCGGGGGACGCCGCGGGGGCGCAGGCTTACCTGAAGCGGGCCGCCCTCTCCCCGGATCTGCCGACGGTCGGGCCGGAAACGGCGGAGGTGCTGCGCGGGTTCGCCGTCCTGAGCGCCGGCTTGCAGCAGATCGAGGACGCCGCGGAGGCCTACGCTCGGCTGCTGCCGCTGATGAGCGGCGCCGAAGGTGGCCTGGACTTCCGCACCCGCACCGCCCTGTTGAGCGACGAGCGGACCGCCCCCCTGACCGCCGCCCGCATCCTGTCCGGCGTCGGTCGGCACGCAGAGGCCGCGGAGGCGTTCCGCCTGGCACTGTCGCTGGAATCCGGCTCCCCCGGCAGCGTGCTCGGCACGCCGGAGGAACCCGCGGCCCGGGTTCAGCTCGCCACCGTCCTGACCGCTGCCGGGCAGCCCGCGGAGGCGCTGGAGGAACTCGACCGCCTCCTCGAAGGCGCCGCGGGCACGCCGGCCGATCCCGCCCCCGCCGTGGCCGCCGCCGCGTTAGTCATCCAGAGAGCGTTGAGGGATCTGGATCGCGAGAGCGAAATCGTCGGTCGGCTCGCCTCGCTGCGGGACCGCTTCCCGGAGAACGCCGGGTTGGCGGTCAACCTCGCCGCCGCCCGCGCCGATGCGGGCGATTTGGAAGTGGCCGAGGAGGAATTGACCGCGTGGGTGGAGAAGGAACCGGCGGTCTGGCTGGCCCTGGCGGGCGTGCGGCGCCTGCGGAGCGACGCTACCGGCTGGTTGGAGGCGCTCGCCCGCGCCCAGGCGCTCAGTCAAAGCGACACCGACGCCGAGACGATCCGGGCCGCCCGCAACAAGGAGTTTCGCGACGCCGTGTTGGACGCCGTGCCCGCGGTGGACCCGACTCCCGTGGACGAGGACGACGGCGGGATCGCCCGCGCCAAGGAGATGACGCGGGCGCAGCTCGCCGCCGTGGCAAAGCGTGCCGACGAGGTCGAGGCGGGCCTCCGCAGCGCGCTCGCCCGCGATCGGGCGCAGCGCTTCGACGTGTACCTCACCCTCATCAGCGTGCTGAGCGATCTGGACGCGAACGACCGCGCCGCCGCCGTGGCCGACGAAGCGTTGGAGGACGAGGGCTTGGATGACGCGGAACTGGGCGAACGTCGCACGGAGTTCCTCACGGTTCGGGCCGCCCTCCACCAGCAGGCCGGCAACGCCGACGCCGCGGTCGCGGCGCTGCGGGCCGCGGAGGCGCTCGCCCCGAACAACCCGTTCTTCGCCTATCAGGCCGCGATCGCCCGTCTCGTGGACGGCGACCGGCCCGCCGCGGAGCAGGAACTGGAACGCACGCTGACGCTCGCCGATCAACTGCCCAATGCCGGCGGCGACCTCGGCAAGCAGGCTCGGCAGCTTCTCTCCTCCCTGCTCGTGCAGCGGGGCGAAGTGGAACGCGGCGAGGCATTATTGGTGCGGCAACTCCAATTGACCCCCGACGACCCCGGGACGTTGAACGATCTGGGCTATCTGTGGGCGGACCGCGGCGTGAACCTGCCGCGGGCGGAACGCATGATTCGGATCGCCGTCGCCGCGGAGCCGGAGAACGCCGCATACCTCGATTCGCTCGGCTGGGTGCTGCTCAAGCGGGGTAAGGCGAAGGAGGCTCAAGCTCCGTTGGAGAAAGCGGCGAGGTTGCAGGTCGAACAGGGCCAAGGCGGGGACGGCACGATCTGGAGCCACCTCGGCGACCTCTGGGCGGCGCTCGGCGATACCCAGCAGGCCCGCGACGCCTGGGGGGCGGCGCTGCAGCGGGCGAACACCGCGGAGGTGAAGGACGAAGCGATGATCCGCTCGCTGAAGCGGAAGCTCGGCCGGGAATAACGCAGCGGTCCCCGTCGCTCGGTTTCTCCGAGCGCGGCCGCCGTTATCCTCTCCCGCCCCGTCCGCGTTCCGACTTCCCGCTTCCCACTTGTCTCATGGCCGGCCACTCTCACTGGGCGAATATCCAGCGATCCAAAGGGGTGGTGGATAAGAAGCGCGGCAAGCTGTTCGGCAAGCTCAGCCGCCTGATCATCGTCGCCGCCCGCAGCGGCGGCGCCGACCCGGACATGAACCTCCGGCTGCGATACGCGATCGACAAGGCGAAGGCCGTGTCGATGCCGAAGGACAACATCGAACGGGCCGTCAAGAAGGGCGCCGGCGAACTCGACAGCGGCGACAGCTTCGACGAGGTGATCTACGAGGGCTACGCCCCCGGCGGCGTCGCGGTGCTGTGCGAGATCCTCACGGATAACCGCAATCGCACCGCCGGCGAGATCCGCAAGGCGTTCGACCGCTTCGGCGGCAGCCTCGGCACCACCGGCTGCGTGAGCTACCTGTTCGACCCCAAGGGGGTCTTCACGATCCCCGCCTCCGCCACCGACGAAGAAACGCTGTTCGAGATCGCCCTCGAAGCCGGCGCCGAGGACGTGAAGCGCGAGGGCAGCGAGGAGGACGAAGTCTTCGAGGTGCTCTGCCCGCCGGGCGACTTCGACGCCGTGGCCGCGGCGCTCCAGGAAGCCGGCATCGAAACGCAGAATGCGGAGGTGACCCGCGTGCCGCAGAACTACGTCGATCTCGACAACGACACCGCCGGGCAGGTGCTGCGATTGATGGAAGAGTTAGAGGACCACGACGACGTGCAAACCGTCTCCGCGAACTTCAACCTGCCGGACGGGTACGAGTTGGGCTGACGACTTTCGCGAGCGATCCGCCGGTCCCGCCGCCCAGCGACAGGCTCGGGGGCCGCGTCCCCAGCCGTTCTCGCCCGCATGTCCGCTCCCCGCCTCGACTTCATCTGCGACGCCTGCGGGAAGCGGCTGTACGCCCCGCTCAAAGACGCGGGAGAAGCGGCGAACTGCCCGGGATGCGGGACGGCGGCGCCCATCCCCGCCGTCGGCTTTTCCGCGGAGGGTCCGATCGATACGACGCTCGGGTCTCTCGCGGCGGCGACCTGGGACAGCTACCGGGCGTTCGGCGGACGATTGTCGGTCTCCGTGCTGCTGGCGGGGCTGGCGTGGGCCGCGGCCGGGTTCGTCAGCGGAATGATGCTGATCGGATGCCTGTCCGGCGGTGAAGCAGCGGCGCTGGTTCTGCTGCCGGCCTGGTTCGGCGGAATGTGGGCGTGGGCGAGCGTGCTGCTGCACGGGCTGACGGGGACGCACCTCGCGGCCGCGCGGGGCTGGACCTCGGTCGGGCAAACCTTCGATCCGCCGCGTCGCGGACGGGCGGCGCTGTGCGGCGTGCCGACGATCCTGTTCCAAGCCGCGCTGAAGTGGAGCCCGCTCATCATTGCGGGGGTCTTTGTCAGCGGCATGGTCGATCGGAAGAGCTCCCTGCTGATCGGTTTCCTGCTGGGCCAAGCGGCGCCGATGGCGGCGTTCGTGCTGCTCTGGCCTGCCACTTTCCTGATTCACGACCGCCCGGACCTGACCGGCCTGCGTCCGCTGTGGGCCGCAATGACCCTGCCGTCCGGCCGGCGGGGGACGAGCGTGGCCGTCGGGCTGATCGCGTACGTGCTCCTCGCCGGGCCGCTGATCGCGTTCGATCTGATTTACCTAGCCCTTTTCTGGGACGCGGGACCGATCGGACGCACAGAATTCGAGGCGGCGCTGTGGGGATCGTTCCTACTGGCGGCGACGCTCCCGCTGCTGTTCGGTCCGCCGGCCGGGCTGCTGCTGGCTCACGCCTATGATCGGCTCGCCCGGGGGAACGCCGCGGCGATCGACCCCGAAGACGCTTCGGTCTGATCTGCCCGGCAGGTAGGAAAGGCGCCGACGGGTTCGACGCCCATCCTGTCTTCGCACGCCCCGCTCCCCCGCCCCGATG
>NZ_WTPX01000230.1 GCF_013036045.1 Alienimonas chondri | reverse complement strand
CGCTCTCCGGACGCCGCCGACCGTTACCTGAGCGATCGCGGGCTGGCGAGCGCCGCCCCGCCGATCCGCCGTGCCGCCGTCGCCGCCAAGCTGGCCTCGCTGGGCGACGGCGCCTCCGCCGCCGACCTGCGGGCGCTGCTCGAACGCACGCTGGATCGCGATCAGGTGGAGACGATCGCCGAACGATTGGACAAGGCGGGCGAGCCGGTGGACCTCAAGCGGCAGTTCGGCTTTCTGACGGACTGGCAACTCGTCGGGCCGTTCGATCATCGCGACGGCATCGCCTGGGATCGCACGCTCCCGCCGGAGGAAACCCCCGGCCGATTCGATCCGGACGCGACGTTCCCGTCCAACCACCCGGACGCCGGGGACGTGGTCACCTGGCAACCGCTGGAGACCGACGAGGACTTCGGCACGCTCGACATCGCCGGCGATCTGACGAACTGGAAGGGCTCCGCGGTGATGCTCGCCCGGGAGTACGACGCCCCCGCCGCCGGGCCGGTCGCCTTCCGCATCGGCACGCCGAACGCCTTCAAGCTGTACCTCAACGGCGAACTCGTCTTCGCCCGACCGGAGTACCACCGCGGGACGAAGATGGACCAGTACGTCATCCCCGCCGAGGTCAACGCCGGCCGCAACGTGTTGCTGGTGAAACTGCTTCAAAACGAGCAGGAACAGAGCTGGGCCCAGCAATACCAGATGCAATTTCGCGTCACCGACCCGACCGGGGCCGCGTTCCGCGAACCCGAACCCGCGACGAACGAATGACTTCGCTCCTGCTGCTCGCCGCCCTCGTAACCGGCCCGGCCGATCCCGCGGTGGCGGACGACGCCTGGCTCGGTTTTCGCGGACCGGGGAACCCGTCCGCGGGTTCGGACGCGGTCCCGACGGAGTTCGACGGACCGAAGGGTACGAACGTCGCCTGGGCTGCCGATCTACCCGGCGGCGGCTTCAGCGGTCCGGCGATCGCCGGCGGACGGGTGTTCCTGACCGCGAACAGCGGCTTCGACGCCGGCGTGCTGCATGTCCTCGCCTTCGACGACGCCACCGGCAAACGCCTCTGGGACCGACGCTTCCAGGCGACCGGCCGCACGGGCACCTACGAGCCGGACATGCGCGTCGCCACCTCCACCCCCGCGACCGACGGCGAGTACGTCTTCGCCCAGTACAGCAGCAACGACGTGGTGTGCCTCACGGCGGAGGGCGTGCCGGTTTGGTATCGCGGTCTCACCAGCGACTATCCGAACGTCTCCAACAGTTTGGGGATGAGTTCCTCCCCGCTGCTGACGACCGCCGCGGACGGCTCCCGCACGCTGATCGTGATGGCGGAGAACGACGCCCAGAGCTTGCTGTTCGGCCTCGACGCCGCGACCGGCGTCTCTCGGTGGGTGAAGGAACGCCCGGACAGCGCGAACTGGAGCAGCCCCACGCTGCTGCCGGCCGGATCGAGCTTCGGGAACGAGGGCGATCTCGCCCTCTGCCAAGGCAGCTACGGACTGGAAGCGATCGAGCCGTCCACCGGCGAGGTCGCTTGGCATTGGGGCGAGGGAGCCAGCACCGTCGTCTCCCCCGCCGTCGCGACCGCGGCGACGGGCGACACGCGCATCTTCGCCGTTTCAGACGGCATCACCGCGTTGGAACCGTCCATTGATTCGCGTCCCGCGGTCGTTGCTTGGGCGAACAACCGGCTCCGGCCCTCCTACGCATCGCCGGTCGCGGTGCGAGCGGGGTCGTCCGTCCCGCTGGTCACGACGCTGACGCAGGGCGGGATTCTCTCCGTCGCGGATCTCGCCACCGGCGACGAGATCGGCAAGGCCCGGTTGAAGGGGAAGTACTGGGCGACCCCGGTCGCCGTCGGCTCCGGCGAGAACGCCCGTTTGCTGTGTCCGTCGGGCGAGGGGACGGTGACCGTCGTCGGCTTCGACGAGGACGGTTCGCCGAAGGTTCTCGCCACCAATGCACTGGGCGAGCAGGGGATGTGGGCCAGCCCCGCGACGGCCGGCGACGCCGCGTATTTCCGAACCGACGCGACGCTCTGGAAGATTGCGGAGTAGTCGCGGGTGATCGATCCGTCGCCCGCTCCCCCGCCCGCAGCGGCGGCGCCCGCCCTGATGATCGCAGCGGTCGCCCTCGGCGGCGCCGTCGGGGCGGTCAGTCGGTATCTCGTTAGTCGGTATGCGGCGGACCGGTGGCCCGCTCACGCCTGGCTGGGGACGTTGGCGGTGAATCTGGCCGGGTGCTTTCTGATCGGGCTGGCGATGTACGCCGCCGCGGAACGCGGGCAGCTTTCGCCGGCGGTGCGGGCGTTGCTCATCACCGGATTCCTGGGCGGGCTGACGACGTTCTCCACGTTTGGACACGAGGCGGTCGCGCTCGGTCGGGGCGAAGGGGCGCCGATCGCATTGCTGCACGTCGGGGCGAACGTGCTGGGCGGGTTGGCATTGGTTTGGGCGGGGCGGCGGGTCGGAACGGTCCTGCTGGGCTGAGTCGGCCGATCGCCGCGTGCGGGGCGTCGTCGCCCTACAGCCCGCGGGGAACCGCGTTACACTGCCGGATTCCCCGCCGCCGACCCCGACGGTTCGCCAGTCGATGCCCGCCCCTGCCGTTCCCGCCGTTCCCGGTTCGGGACTCGATCCGCTCGCCCCCGCTCTGACTGCCTCCGCAGACGGAGACTCCGGGGAAGACCGCGTGCTGGTCTTTGATTTCGGTTCGCAGACCGCCCAGCTGATCGCCCGCCGCGTGCGGGAACAGAACGTGTTCTGCCAAATCGTGCGGCCCGATCTGCCCGTCGATCGCGTGCGGGAACTGAACCCGAAGGGGCTGATCCTCTCCGGCGGCCCGGCCAGCGTGTACGCGGAGGGCGCCCCGCAGCCGGACCCGGGGATCTTCGACCTCGGCGTGCCGGTGTTGGGCATCTGCTACGGCATGCAGGTGCTGGCCCGCGCGATGGGCTGCGAGGTGAAACCGGGCGCCGACCGGGAGTTCGGCCGCACGACGCTGACCGTCGCCGAGCCGTCCGAACCGTTGCTCGCCGGACTGCCGAGCGAATCGACGGTCTGGATGAGCCACGGCGACCAGGTCGAAGGCTTGAGCGGCGCGTTCGCCTCGCTGGCGACCACCGGCACCTGCCCCGCCGCGGCGGTGAAGCACCGCGAATGCCCGGTCTACGGCCTGCAGTTTCACCCCGAGGTGACGCACACCGAACACGGCGGCCATCTGCTGGCGAATTTCGTCACCAACATCTGCGGTTGCCGCGGCACTTGGGAGATCGGCCGGCTGATCGACCAGGAGATCGCCGGCGTCCGCGAGACGGTCGGCGACGCTCGCGTCATCTGCGGCCTCAGCGGCGGCGTGGACTCCTCCGTCGTCGCGGCCCTACTTTATCAGGCCATCGGCGATCAGCTCTCCTGCATCTTCGTCGACAACGGATTGTTGCGGCAGGGCGAAGCGGAGCAGGTGAGGACGGAGTTCGGCGACCACTTCAAAACCGACCTGCACGTCTGCGACGCCCGCAGCCAGTTCCTCGGCGCTCTCGCCGGCGTCTCGGATCCGCAGCAGAAGCGGAAGATTATCGGGCGAGAGTTTATCGACGCCTTCAAACGGGAGGCGGTCAGCATCCCCAACGCCCGCTTCCTCGCCCAGGGGACGCTGTACCCGGACGTGATCGAAAGCGGCGCCAACCCGGACGGCCCGGCGGCAACGATTAAATCGCACCACAACGTCGGCGGACTGCCGGAAGAATTGGGGTTCGAGTTGATCGAACCGCTGCGGAACCTGTTTAAAGACGAAGTCCGAGCGATGGGCTTGGAGCTGGGTCTGCCGGAGGATCTGGTCTGGCGTCACCCATTCCCCGGCCCGGGGCTGGCGGTGCGGTGTTTGGGCGAGGTGACGGCCGAGAAGTTGTCCACCCTGCGGGCCGCCGACGCGATTGTGATTGAAGAACTGCGGGCGGCCGGGTTATACCGCGACGTGCGGCAGGCGTTCGCGGTGCTGTTGCCGGTGCAATCCGTCGGCGTGATGGGCGACGGCCGGACCTACGAAGACACGATCTGCGTCCGGGCCGTAAAGACGGATGACTATATGACCGCCGACTGGTATCCCCTCCCGCACGAGGTGCTGGGCCGGATCGCGACGCGCGTCATTAACAGCGTTCGCGGCGTGAATCGCGTCGTCTACGACGTCAGCAGCAAGCCCCCGGCGACGATCGAGTGGGAGTGAGCGGCGCCCGTTCGGACGCCTGTTAGCGAACCCCCCGGTACGCGTACGCCCCCGCCGGCGGGGAACCCCAGTGATCGTGCAGCGCGTTGAAGTACGCCGCGACCTCCGCGGGTGCCTCCGCCTGTGGATAATGCCCCACGCCGGGGAGGCGCACGATCGGGGCGTGCGGCGCGAGGACGGCGAAGCGGCGGGCGATCGTGTCCCCGGAGACCGGGTCTTCGGCGCCGTAGAGGAACGCCACGGGGCACGGGGCACGGGCCAGAGCGGCTGTCCAACGGCCGCCGTATTGTTCGCGCTCGTCCAGGTATTGAATGACGTCGTGCATCGCCCGTTTCCCCTGCTTGTAATTCAGTATCGCCCACCAGCCATCCAGGTCGACGTCTCTGGCTCGCCCGACCGGCCCGAGGATTTTTTTCATGGACGTCTTGAACACCGGCTTGCTGGTGAGGACTCCCGCCGGGACGCCGAGGGGCGAATCTAAGAGGTAATGGATCGCGGTGAGTTGCTGGGCGTCAATAAACAGCCCGCCGTTCAGCAGCGTGACGGAGTCGAGGTGCAGCGAGCACGTGCCCTCGCCGAAGCGGGCCAGCAATTCCTGCACGACGGTGTCGCCGTAGTCGTGAGCGAGGACGTGCGTTCGGGAGACGCCGAGGGCGGTCGTCAGGCGTTCCAGGATGTCCGCCTGCTCGAAGACGGAATAGTCGTACGGGACGGGCTTATCGGAAAAGCCGGAGCCGAGCAGGTCGACGGCGATGACGTCGAAGCGGGCCGTCAGCGCCGCCCACATCGGGGCAAAGTCGTAGGAGGAGGTGGGGAAGCCGTGAACGACCAACAACGTCGGCCCCCGGCCCTCACGCCGGAAGAAGATTCGGTGGTCCCGGTGATTGAAGAACTGTCCGCCGGCGAACCACGCCGCCGGCCCGGGCGGCAAGCAGGACGGGGCCTCCGCCGCTCCGCACGAAGCCACGGGCGGGCATGACCACGATGATTCCACGTCCACAGACGGCGGGCGCTCCCGAACCGACGAGCAGGGACAGATCGCCGGGGAGCCGAAGGTGGACCAGGCCGCGGGCGGCGGGGGCGCCGCGGCCTGGTCCACCTTCGGCTCCCCGGCGATCTG
>NZ_WTPX01000023.1 GCF_013036045.1 Alienimonas chondri | reverse complement strand
GCGGCTATCAGCGCGGCAGCCGCGGCGGCGGGGGTGCGCAGCAGTCCTCCGGCGGCCCCGGCGGCGGGGATAGCGGCGGCAGCCCCGCAGACGACTATTATCAGGACGCCCCGTCCGATCTCGGCGACGACGACGTTCCCTTCTGACCGGTCGACGCGGTTTGCCCGAACCGCCTCGCCCTTCCCGATCAACGACTCACCCGTTTTCCGCTGACGCCCCGATGACCGCCCCCAACAAGACGCGCGCCCGCACTTCCCGCCGAGGTGTCGGCGGTTCCAGCAACTCCTTCGTCGAAGTGCTGCTCGCCGAACCGATCGTCGGTCAGGGCAACCGCGGCGAGATCGTCCGCGTTCGTCCCGGCTACGCCCGCAACTACCTGTTGCCGATGGGGCTGGCCACGATCGCCACGGAGAACAACCGGCGGCAGGTGGCCAAGCACCAGGAACGCATCGGCCAGATCGAAGGCGAACGCCTCAAGACCCTCAAGACGACCGCGGATTCGCTGGGCCGGTACTCCGTGACCCTCGAAGCCAACGCCAACGAGGAAGGCCACCTGTACGGCTCGATCGTGCAGACGGACATCTCCAAGGCACTGAAGGCGGCCAGCTTTAACGTCGAGCCGGATCAGGTGAAGCTCGAGGGTCCGCTGAAGGAACTCGGTATGTACACCGTGAAGATCGAATTGCACGAGAAGGCCAAGGCCGACGTGAAGGTCTGGGTCGTCCCGGGCGCTGCCAAGGGCTGACGATGGCGGTCGCGTCATCAGGTTCGTCGTCCCTGCCGCATCCTGAGGGGGTGCGGTCTCGGGCGGAGTTCGCGGAGTTTCTTCAGCGACTCAGAGGCGACTTGGAAGTGCGACCGGATGAGTGGGAGAACGTCACGCTCGAATCGTTCCTCGAAGCCTTCGCCGCCATCGCCCACGACGCCCCCGGTTGGGTGAAGAACGGCGTATGCAGCGATGTCGAATCGCCGTCGTGGGCGCTCTTCGCACGGTTGGTCTCGACGGCCGCGCATTACGAGTGACGCCGCGGCGGCGCGGATTGGCGCGGTCGTACAGGCGGATCGCCGGTTCCGGTCGATCGGCGGCAGTGAACTTGCGTTCCCGCCGGTCGATGACCGACCTAGAACGAATGACCCGTTCCCCGGGTCGTTCGCCCGCCTCCCCACAGGACTTCCCGCTCTGATGTCCGATCGCTTCGATTCCGCCCCCGCCCCCTGGGACGCCCCGGACAGCGGTCGGAGCGAGGGTCGCGGTCTTTCGAAGCGGAAGAAAGGCGGCGAGGGGTCGGCCGGGATCGACCGCACCGGCGCCCTGCCGCCGCAGAACCTGGACGCCGAACGCGGCGTACTGGGCAGTCTGCTGGTGATGAACGAGGCAATCGACGACGTCGCCGAGTTCCTCACCGCAGACCACTTCTACAGCGATCGCCACCGGGCGATTTACGAGGCGATCCTCAAGCTGTCTGAGAGCGGCGCTCGCGGGATCGACCTCGTCACCGTCGCCGACAAGCTTGCTCAGACGGGCATGCTGGAGGAGGCCGGGGGGCTGGTTTACCTCGACGAAGTATGCGCCAGCGTCCCGCACGCGGCTCACGCGAAGTACTACGCGGAGATCGTCCGCGAGAAGGCGGTCCAGCGGAGCCTGATCTACGCCTGCACCGACGTGCTGACGGAGTGCTACGACTCCTCCCGCCCGGTGCAGGAGGTGCTCGATTCGGCGGAGCAGAAGATCTTCGCGATCTCCGAATCGCAGGACGGCGGCGAGAAAATCGCCATCGATCAGATCCTCCAGATGGCGTGGGACCGGATCGAGGAGCGGGCCAACAGCGACGGCGACGCCACCGGCCTGCCGACCGGCTTCCTCGACCTCGATCAGAAGACGAACGGCTTCCAGCCTGCCGAGTTGATCATCCTCGCCGCCCGTCCTTCGATGGGAAAGACGGCGCTGGTCTGTAACTTCGCCGAGGCGATCGCGGACAAGACCGGCAAGGGCGTGCTGTTATTCAGCCTGGAGCAGAGCAAGCTGGAACTCGCGGAGCGATTCCTCTGCATCCGGGCCCGGGTCAACGGGCACAAGCTGCGGGCCGCGGACTTCGACGATGCGGAGCGCCATCGCCTGATGGTCGCCAGCGGCGAATTGAACGAGATGCCGCTGTTTATCGACGACAAGCCGGGCCGGACGGTCTCCCAGATCGCCGCGATCGCACGACGGCTGAAGCGTCAGAGCGACCTGGGCATCATCATCGTCGACTACCTCCAGCTCGTGGAGCCGGAGGACAAGAAGGTGCCCCGCGAGCAGCAGATCGCGTTCATCTCCCGGCGACTGAAGTTCATCGCCAAGGAACTGGACATCCCCGTGATCGCGTTGGCTCAGTTGAACCGCGGTGTCGAACTCCGCGAGGACAAACGGCCTCGGTTGGCGGACCTGCGTGAGTCCGGCGCCATCGAGCAGGACGCCGACCTCATCGCCTTCCTGCACCGCCCGGAGATGTACGACGCGGAGGATCGCCCGGGCGAAGCGGAGATCGTGATCGCCAAGCACCGCAGCGGCCCCACCGGCATCGTCACCCTCACGTGGCGGGCGGAGTGCATGCGGTTCGAAGACTACGCCGGCACCGCGGGCCCGGACTACGCGGTCAGCGAAGGGTTCTGAGCGGCTGCGACGCGGGCTCCGCAACCCACGTCGCAGCTCACTCCGCGGCGTCGGTGGTGAAGCGGAAGGTCGTCGTGCTTCGCATCGTCTCGCCGGGCCGCAGGATCGTGGACGGGAAGGCCGGCTGATTGGGGCTGTCCGGGAAGTGCTGCGTCTCCAGACAGAAGGCCCCCCGCTTCGTGTACGGCCGGCCGGACGTGCCGACGATCGAGCCGTTGAGGAAGTTGCCGGTGTAGAGCTGTACGCCGGGTTCGGTCGTCCTCACCTCTAAGATTCGACCGGTCAGCGGTTCATGGACGCGGGCCGCGAGGGTCGGTTCCTCCGCTCCCGCATCGCCGCGGTTCAACACGAGGTTGTGGTCGTAGCCACCGCCGATTTCAAGTTGTTCGTTTTCGGCGTCGATGCGTCCCCCGATCGGCGTCGCCGCCCGGAAGTCGAACGGCGTCCCCTCGACCGGGGCCAGTTCGCCGGTGGGAATCAGCGTGTCGTCGACGGGGGTGAAACGATCGGCGTTCAGCGTCAGTTCATGCCCGAGCACGTCGCCGGCACCCTCCCCCTTCAAGTTGAAGTAGGTGTGTTGGGTGAGGTTCACCGGGGTGGGTTTGGTGGTCTGTGCGCCGTAATGGACTGTCAGCGTGTCTCCAAAAAGGCCGTAGACGACGATTGCGGTCAGTTCGCCGGGATAGCCTTCCTCGCCGTCGGGACTGACGTAGCGGAAGGCGACGGTGTTGCCGGCCACCGGCGGCATCTCCATTTTGAGGAGGGCACCGTAGTCGTCAGAGCGTTTCCCGGGGCGGCGGGGGTCTTGAGAAAGGATCGTCTCCCACCGGACTGAATCAAATCCGACGTCGCCGCCGTGCAGGCTGTTCAGGCCGTTGTTCGCGGGCAACTCGTAGCTCTTGCCGTCCAACTCGAACGTCGCCCCGGCGATGCGGTTGCCGTAGCGGCCGACGACGGCCCCGAAGTACGGATTCCGCCCGCTCTGCACGTCGTCGATCCAGTCCGACAACTCCGGCCCGTGGCCGAGGGCAACGTTCGTTCGGTTCCCCTCCCGGTCCGGGCAATCGATCGAGAGGATGCGAGCGCCGTAATTCGTCACCTTGACCGTCACCCCGGCGCCGCCGTCCAGCGTGTAGACGCGGAAGGCGTCGGCGGGTTCGGAGGTCACGGTCTGGGCGGGCGCTGGGGAGACAGCCGCTGCGAAGGACACGGCGGCGAGAAATGATCGGGCGAACATAACGGCGGTTCCGAATGGGCGAACCGCGTCACCGTAGCCACCTCCCAAGCCGGACGCATGCGTCCGGCCTGGAGGGGTTCGCTCACTCGCCCTTCTGGGGGGCGGACGGCTTTGCGGCGCCGGGGGCGAAGCCGCGTCGCATGGTGTTCTCCGTCACGTTGACCGGGACGAGGAACTGGTGCAGGTAGTCCGGCCCGCCGGCTTTCGTGCCGACGCCGGACAGCTTGTAACCGCCGAACGGCTGCCGGTTGACCAACGCTCCGGTGCATCCCCGGTTCAGGTAGATATTCCCGGCGACTAACTCGCGACGGGCGGTTTCGAGGTTCTCCGGCGAGCGGCTGAACACGCCGGCGGTCAGGGCGTAGTCGGTCGCGTTCGCCACCTCGATCGCCTCGGCGAAGGTCTTCACCTTGAGGACCGCCAGCACCGGGCCGAAGAGTTCGTCGTTCGCCAACGGATCATCTTGCGTCACGCCGGTGAAGACGCGCGGGGGGACGTAGTGCCCCTTGGCGGGCAGATCGAAGTCCGACAAGTCGAGCGTCGCGGCCAATTCGACCTCCTCGCCAAGGTTCTTCAGAGCCTTCTCGATGCGGGCCTTGGAGTCCGCATCGATCACCGGGCCGACCTGCACGCCGGGGCGCTTCGGCTCGCCGATTTCCAAGCTCTCGACGGCCCCTTTGAGCCGTTTCATGAACTCATCGTGGCAGTCGGCCAACACGACGGCGCGACTGCACGCGCTGCACTTCTGGCCGGCGTAATCGAACGCGCTGTGCAGCACGCCGAGAACGGCTTCGTCGAGGTCGGCGTCGGCGTCGACGATCACCGCATTCTTGCCGCCCATCTCCGCGAGGACGGTTTTGACGTGATCCTGACCCGGAGGAGTCTTCGCGGCCTCGGCGTTGATGCTCAGACCGACCTCGCGGCTGCCGGTGAAGGCGACGAGGGAGACGTCCGGGTGCTTGACCAGCGGCGGGCCGATCAGTTCGCCGTCGCCGGGCAGATAGTTCACCACGCCGTCCGGAATGCCCGCGTCCCGCAGCACGTCCATCAGCAAGGCGCCGATGACGGGGCTTTGCTCCGCCGGCTTCATCACGACGGTGTTGCCGGTCACCAGCGCGGCGGCCGTCATGCCGGTCAGGATCGCGAGGGGGAAGTTCCACGGCGCGATGACCACCGCGACGCCCCGGGGGCGATAGCTCAGCACGTTGTGCTCGCCGGGCACGTCGACGACGCGGCCCGCGGCGAGATCCCGCATCTGCTGGGCGTAGTAGTTGAGGAAGTCGATCGCCTCGGCGACGTCCGCATCGGCCTCGCCCCAGCTCTTGCCGACCTCGCGGACGATCCAGGCGGACAGCTCGAACCGGCGGTGCCGCAGGCCGTCCGCGGCGAGTTCGAGGTATTCGCAGCGATGCTCGGGGCCGGTGCGCATCCAAGCCGGGAACGCCTTCTTCGCCGCGGCGACGGCGGAGTCCGCGTCGCGGGGGGTGGCCGCGGGCGCCTTGCCGATGACCGTCACGCCGTCGGCCGGATCGCGGGAGACGAGGTTCAGGTTCGGCTGCACGCTGCGGCCGTCGATCACCAGTGAGTACTCCCCGCCCAGTTCCCCTTCGACCTGCTCAAGCGCGGCGAGCATCGCGTCGCGGTTCTCCGCAATCGCGAAGTCGGTCAGCGGTTCGTTGGCGAAGCCGCCGTGCGGCGGGTTCGTTTCAAGCTGTTCGGGGGGTTCGGCGTCGCCGGCGGTGACGGGATTCATGAACAGTTCGGCGGGGTCGGCGTCGGGGTCGTGGGCGTGGCGGACGAACGAATCGTTCGAACTGTTTTCAAGCAATCGGCGGACGAGATACGCCATCCCGGGGATCGGCTCCCCGAACGGCGTGTAGATGCGGACGCGGCGGCCGGCGTCGCGGAGCAATTCGGCCTGCTCCCCCGCCATGCCGTACAGCATCTGCACCTCCCAGGCGCCGTCCGGCACCTCGAGCGCCTCGGCAACGGCTTCGGCGTGGGCGAGGCTGCGGAGGTTATGCGAGGCGATCGCCGGGCGAAGCGTCTCGTGGTTCGCCATCAGGAACCGCGTGCACCGCTCAAAGCAGGCGTCGCTGTCCGGCTTCCGCGTGTAGACCGGCACCGGCCAGCCGCGGGCCGCGGCGGTGACGGTTTCGTAGTCCCAGTAGGCGCCCTTCACCAGCCGCACGGTGATCGGCGTGCCGCGGTCGTTCGCCCAGCGATTCAGATCTTCCAGATCCTGCTCCGCATCGCGGAGGTACGCCTGAATGACCAAACCGGCGTCCGGCCAGTCGCGGAACTCCTCTTCGATCAGCACCCGTTTGGCGATCTCCAGCGTGATCGCTTTGAAGTCGTACTGCTCCATGTCGAAGTTCACGAACGCCCCACGTTCCTTCGCCAGCCGCAGAATCGGGCGGAGACGCTCCGTGACGCCGTCGTAGGTGCCCGACGGATCCGCCGGATTGAACCGCGGAAACAACGCCGAGAGCTTCAGCGAGACGTTCACCCGCGGAATCGGACCGACGTGGTCGGTATCGGTCGGTTCGTTCTCCGGCCAGGCGTTGACGGCCTCGGAGAGACCTTCGATCAGATCGAGGTACTGCTGCTGATACTGGTCGGCCTCGATGTCGGAGACCACCGCTTCGCCCAGCAGGTCGAGCGTGAAGGCGAAGCCTTCGCGCCGCAGTTGGCGAACCGTCTTCAACACCTCCGGGACGGTCTCCCCGGCGATGAACCGTTCGGCCATCTGGCGGGCGTTCCAGCGAGCGCCCACCGCCAGCGCTTTGCCGACCATGCTGTTCGGGTCGCCGTTGAGGGCCAGCCGAGCCGGGGCCGGCAGCCGGGAGACGTCCGTGAAGTATTCCCGGAGATGCTTCGTGACCGCCCGGTGCGTGCGGAGCGTGGGCAGCACGTCGACAAAGCGGAACGCCTGCACCTTGAGGGCTTCGTCCCCCATCGCCCACTCCATCAGGCGGTCGTCCCAGAACCGCTTGGAGAACATCGACGCCCCCCGCCGTCCCCGCCGCGTCCAGTGAGCGGTCGCGGTGCGGATCGCGGCCGCATCGAGGGCGTCGAGATCGAGCGCAGCGACGGCGTCCGGTCGGTCGGGCCGAACGGCGGAGGCTGGGGCTTCTGGAGCAGGAGGCGTGGCGATCGCCAAAGCGGGTTGTACCTTCCGTGGGGCGGAGCGAAGCGAGGGAGTGTAACATCGCGGCCCAAAAGGTCTCGTCGGCATCCTCCGATGAGACGGATCTCTCGCTCCCGCAGCACTCGACGAGCGCGAGCAGGAGCAGCGCGACTACGTCGTGTAGTCGGCGTTCAGACGGACGTACTCCGCCGTCAGGTCGCAGGTCCAGAACCGGCAGATCCCCGGGCCGTCGCCGAAGTTCAATCGGAGCGAACAGTCCCGGTGGGAGCGAATCGAGTCGCTGAGCGTCGCCTCGTCGAACTCGACCGGCACCCCGCTTCGGCAAACCGCCTGGCCGTTGATGTCGAGATCGAACCGACTCGGTTCAAACGGCACCCCGGCGTAACCCGCAGCCGATTTGATCCGGCCCCAGTTCGGGTCGGCGCCGTGGATCGCCGTTTTCACCAGCGGACTGTCCGCGACGGTGCGGGCGATCGTGGCGGCGTCCTCGTCGCTGGGCAGCCCGGTCACGTCGATGGTGACGAAATGCGTCGCGCCTTCGGCGTCGCGAATGATGTCTGTGGCGAGGTCTTCGCACACCTCGTTCAACGCCGCGGCGAAGGCCTCCTCATCGCACGGCCCCGCGGCGCCGTTGGCGAGCAGCAGGACCGTGTCGCTGGTCGACATGTGCCCGTCGACGCTGATCCGGTTAAAGGACCGATCCACCGCGGCCCGCAGCAATCGATCGGCGTCTGAAGGCGTGACCGCGGCGTCCGTCAAGACGACGCCCAACATCGTCGCCATGTTCGGCGCGATCATCGCGGCGCCCTTCGCCGCCCCGCTGAGTCTCGCTTCGCCGCCCTGCTCCGTTTGGAGGGTGCGAGTCGAAAGTTTCGCGAAGGTGTCCGTGGTCCGCATCCCCTCCGCGGCGGCATGCAGATCGTTCGGCGTCTCGCCCAGCGCCGCGGCGAGCTTCGGCAGGCCGGGGCGAATCGCGTCCATGTTGAGGAAGTGCCCGATCACCCCGGTCGAGCAGATCGTCACCGCCTCGTCGTCGCAGCCGAGCGCGGCGGCGATCGCGGCGGTCATCTCGCGGGCGTCGGCGAGGCCGCGGGCGCCGGTCGAGACGTTCGAACATCCGCTGTTCATCACGACCGCTCGCGCGGCGTCGCTCGGCACGCGCTCCCGGCTGACCTGCACCGGCGCCCCGACGACCACGTTCTGAGTGAACACCCCCGCCGCGGTCGCCGGGCGATCCGACACGAACAACGCCAGATCCCGCTTCGCGGGGTCGGATTTGACGCCGCAATTCACCCCCGCGGCGGAGAACCCAACGGGGAGCGGAACGGACTCAGCGGGCATCGCAGCTTCGATCTTCGGTCGGTCGGGGGACGGCGGTACAGTAACGTTCCCACTTCGCCCCGTCCCGTGAGCCTTCTCCGATGACCACCCTCGCCGAGATCGAAGCCGCCGCGTTTGCGTTGCCGGAAGAAGACCGCGTCGAGTTGGGCCGCCGGCTCGTCGAAGGGGCGGCAGTCGATTCGCCCGACGCCCCCCCGCCGGGCATTCTCGCCGCGGACGCGGAGGGCGTCCGCGCAGCGGAGCGACGGTTGGAGGCGTATCGTCGGGGCGAGTTGAAGGCCGTCCCTCATGAGGAGGTGATGCGGAAGGCGGACGCCGTCCTCGAAGCCGCACGACGCGAGCAGGAAGCTGCCCGTGCCGCTTAAGACGCTCGACGAAGCGGAAGACGAGTTCCTCGAAACGCTCCGTTACTATGCGTCGCAGGACTGGCGGACCGGTCATCGGTTCCGCCGGGCTTACGATACGGCGATCGCCCGCATCGCGGCCGACCCGACATCGCTTCCTTGGCACCACGAAGCTGCGTCCGACGAAACACGCTTCAAGCGGATCGACGGGTTCCCGTATCTGGTTCTGTTCACGACGGTCAATCCAGGTGGAGTCGTCGTGTTGGCGGTCTTGCACGAGTCGGCCGGCCCTTCTCGACTCTCCGCGGCCGAAAGGCGCACGTAGAGGTTGTTTACCCGCCCACTTCCGGGAAGCCGGTGATCTCCGGGCGGCCGGTGATCAGATTGAAGTTCTGCACGGCGACGCCCGCGGCGCCTTTGACCAGATTGTCCAACGCGGCGAGGACGACCACCTTCCCCTTCGCGACGCGGACCGTCAGGTCGCAGAAGTTCGTGCCGACGGTCGCTTTCGTCCCCGGCAGACCGTCCAACACGCGGACGAACGGGCTGTTCGCGTAGAACATCGACAGCGCCTCCCGGGCCGCCTCGGCGGTCAAAGGCTCGGCGGGCGTCGCATAGATCGTGGCGAGAATCCCCCGATCCATCGGCACGAGGTGCGGGGTGAACAACACGTCGACCGGCTTCTGGGCCACATCGGAGAGCACCTGCTCGATCTCCGGCTGATGGCGATGGTCGCCGACGGCGTAGGCGGCGAGGTTCTCGTTGACCTCGCAGAACAACGTGCCGAGCTTCGGGTTCCGACCGGCGCCGCTCGTGCCGCTCTTGGCGTCCACGATGATCCCGGTCGGCTCGATGTAGCCGCCGGCCAGCAACGGGGCGAGAGCGAGGATCGTGGTGCTGGTGTAGCACCCGGGGTTAGCGACGAGCCGGGCGCCGGGGATCTGCGTCCGAAGCAATTCCGGCAAGCCGTAGACCGTCTCCGGCAGGCGGGCGGCGTCGACGTGGTCGAGCTTGTACCACTCCGCGTAGACCGCGGGATCGTTCAGGCGGTAGTCGGCGGAGAGGTCGACCACTTTCGCCCCGGCGTCCAACAGCGCCGGCACGACGGCCATGCTGGCGCCGTGGGGCGTGCACAGGAAGACGATCTCGGCCCGCTCGGCGAGTTGCTGCGGGGATAGGTTCTCGCAGTGAAGATCAAGCCGCCCGCGGAGCGACGGGTGCACGTCGGCGACGTGGGGAGCGTCGTCTCGGCGGGTGGTGAGCGCAGTCACCTCCGCCCCCGGGTGGCGAGCGAGGATGGTGAGCAGTTCGCGGGCGGCGTACCCGGTCGCGCCGTGAACGGCGACGGTGGTTCTGGCGTCGGACATGGCCGGAAGTGTAACGCCGCGGCTTCGGGGAACCTCCCGAGATTGGTCCGCGGTCGGTTTCACATGGACCGCGGAAAGGGCATCATCCGGGGCCGATCCGTTGCCACGCCGATCTTTCCCCACCAATGCCTGACGCTTCGTCCTTCGCCGCCGCCGCCCTCAAAGCCGGGAACGGCATTCTTCGACTGTCGCCCACCTGGGTGCCGCGGTCGTTCCTGCAGCCGGGGCGTCGTCTGAAGCTGCGTCCCCAGGATTACTACGCGCTGGGCAAAGAGCGCGGCGGAATCGACGAACGCTGGTTCGCCAGCACCACGCCGGCGGCCAACGAAGGCGCCCCGCCGGACGAGGGTCTCTCCTACGTCGTGCACGACGGCGATCGCCTCACGTTGCGGGACGTGATCGCGGAGCTGAAGGCCGATGCGATCGGCGAAAGCATCTGGAACAAGTACGACCGCTGGCCGGTCTACAGCAAGTTCTTCGACAACATGGGGCCGATCCCCCATCACATGCACCAGAGCCAGGAGCAGGCGGAACTGCTCGGTCTGGAAGGCAAGCCGGAGAGCTACTACTTCCCCCCGCAGATGAACGCCATCGGGAACAATTTTCCCTACACGTTCATGGGATTAGAACCCGGCACTTCGAGGCAGGACGTAATCGACTGCCTCGATCGCTGGAACGAGGGCGACAACGGCATCCTTGATCTGTCCAAGGCCTATCGGCTGAAGCCGGGCACCGGCTGGCTGATCCCGCCCTGCGTGCTGCACGCCCCGGGCTCGCTGGTGACCTACGAACCCCAGTGGGGCAGCGACGTCTTCGGCATGTACCAGAGCCTCGTGGAAGGCCGCAGCGTCCCGCGCAGCCTGCTGACGAAAGACTTCCCCGAAGAACACCACGACGACAACGCGTACCTCGTCGACGCGCTCGATTGGGACAAGAACGTCGACCCGAACTTCAAGGCAAACAACTACCTGGAGCCGATCGTCGCCGACGAGGGCGAAGGCTACGCCGACCGCTGGGTCGTCTACGGCCGTATCGAAGGCGCCCAGCTGTTCACGGCGAAGGAACTGACGGTCGAACCGGGCGCCCGCTGCACCATCACCGACGGCGGCGCCTACGGCTGGATCACCGTGCAGGGCTGCGGCAGCATCGGCGGCGTGGAACTGCAAACCCCCGCGATGATTAAGTTCGGCGACATGACGATGGACGAGGTCTTCGTCACCGCTCCGACCGCCGGCAAGGGCGTCGAAGTGATCAACACCGGCACCGAGCCGCTCGTCGGCCTCCGCTACTTCGGCCCGGAAGCCCAGGTGAACGCCCCGGACGTCGGGGCTCACACGGCCTGAGTCCCGCAATCCGCGACGGCGTCGGCGGGGTACGGCCCCGCCGGCGCTTCGATATTCCTCATTCGACATTTCCGCAACCGCTCATGCCCTCCTTCCCCAAGCTTCACAACGCCGCCTGGCCCGGTCTCGTCGGGAAGGAGCCGGACACGGACAACCCGCCGATCGATCTGGAGACGATGCTTGATCACACGGCGAAGGCCGAGGTGGACGGGCAGAAGTTCGACGGGATCGACCTGTTCCTGTTCGATCCGCACGTGTCGATCGACGCCGACCGCGATGCGTTGGAAAAGCTGGCCGAAATGGTCGGCTATCGGAATCTCGTCGTCGGCAGCGTCGTGGCCCCGGTGTGGGAGCCGACCGGCGGCGGCAGCGCGATGGATCCGGGCGAGGGCCGCACGAAGTTCCTCACCCAGATTCGCAAAGCCTGCCACATCGCGAAGGAGCTGCGGGAGATCGGCATTCGGCGCTACGGCGTGGTGCGGATCGACTCCGCGACTCCGCCCGCCGATTGGGCCGACCATCCGGAAGCCGGCACCCAGGCCATCGCGGAGACCTTCCGCGAAGCCGCCAAGATCGCCGAGGATCACGGCGAACGGCTCGCCGTCGAGGGCGAAATCTGTTGGGCCGGCATGCATAGCTGGCGCGAAGTCTTGAAGCTGCTCGAAGCCGTCGATCGCCCCGGCGTGGTCGGCTTCCAAGCGGACATGGCCCACACGTTACTGTACCTGATGGGTTACAACGCACCGGAAGATGCCCTGCTCCCGCGGGACTTCGACTGGTCCGACACCGCGACCCTCGACGCCGCGTACGCGGAGATGACGGACGCGCTGCGGCCCTGGACGATCGACTTCCACGTCGCCCAGAACGACGCCACCGTCCACGGCACCGGCTCGCACGACAAGACCGGCCGTCACTGCCTGCCGGACGACCCGAACGGCAAGCTGGATATCGCCAAGCGAGCCGGCGCGTGGCTGGACGGCGCCGACGATCGCGGCATCAAGCACATCTGCTGGGACGGCTGCATGTTCCCCAACGACGTGATGGCCAAGGAGGAGACCTGGAACTCCATCCTCAAGGCGATGATCTCCGTCCGCGACGCCCACGGCTGGGGCTGACCGGCGGGACGGGTCGTCGCCGTCGCTTTCCCAACCCGACGCGTCAGCGAGGGACGATCGCTCATCCACCCGCAGCCCTCGCTGACGCTTCGGGTTAGTACCTCATTACCGCAATACCGCTCGAATCATGCCCGCCGACGCTCCCCCCCTCAACATCGGCCTGATCGGATACGGCTTCATGGGCCGCGCCCATTCGAACGCCTATGTCCAAGCCGGCAACTTCTTCGACCTGCCGCGGAAGCCGACGCTGAAAGCGGTTTGCGCCCGCAACAAAGATCGGGCCCAGGCGTTTGCGGACACCTGGGGCTACGAGTCCGTCGAGACCGACTGGCGGGAACTGCTGAAGCGGGACGACATCGACGCCGTCGACATCGCCACGCCGAATAACCTGCACCACGAGATCGCGATCGCCGCCGCGGAGGCCGGCAAGGCGATCCTGTGCGAGAAGCCGCTCGCGATGGACTCCGCCCAAGGGCGGGAGATGGTGGACGCCGTCGAGAAAGCCGGCGTCGCCAACACGGTCTGGTACAACTATCGCCGCATCCCCGCTGTCTCGCTGGCGAAGCAGCTGATCGACGAAGGCTTGCTTGGCCGGATCTTCCATTACCGGGCGAACTTCCTGCAGGACTGGACGATCAACGAAGAGCTGCCGCAGGGCGGCGAAGCGTTGTGGCGGCTCGACGCCGCCGCGGCCGGCAGCGGCGTGACCGGCGACCTGCTCGCCCACTGCATCGACACCGCCCTCTGGCTCAACGGCGGCGTCTCCGACGTCTCCGCCATGACCGAGACCTTCATCAAGGAGCGGGTCCATCAGGGCACCGGCGAGAAGCAGAAGGTCACGATCGACGACGCCTGCGCCTTCCTCTGCCACTTCGAGAACGGCTCGCTCGGGCTGTTCGAAAGCACCCGCTACGCCCGCGGCCACAAGGCGCTCTACACGCTGGAGATCAACGGAGAGCACATGTCGCTCCGCTGGGATCTGCACGATCTGACCCGGCTGGAAGTGTTCGACTACCGCGACGAAAGCGCCATCCGCGGTTGGAAGAGCGTGCATGTCACCGACAACGGCGGCGAACACCCCTACATGGATCACTGGTGGGTGCCCGGGTTGTCCGTCGGCTACGAAACGAGCTTCGTGCACCAGGTCGCGGACTTCGTGACGAGTCTCGACGGCGGGGACTTCAAAGGCCCGACGTTCGCCGACGCGCTCGACACGCAGAAGGTCTGCGACGCGGTCCTCAAAAGCGCCGCGGATCGCAGTTGGGAAACCGTCGGTTGAGCGACGGAACTGAATAGGACACCTGACGGGCGAAGGTCGCTCGTCTATGATGCGGTCTTCCCGCCGACCGCCGTACCGACCGGGGGACGCCCACCGTGGCGTCCCCCGGTCGTTTGCGCCGTCTCGCTTGCGACGTCGCGTCAGCGCCGTCGGCGGTTCAGATTCTCGCTTTCCCTGCTGGGTATTATCCATGGACCGCCAACCGATCACCCGCGAAGGGTACGACAAGCTAAAGGCGGAGGTTCACGAGATCGAGACCGTTCTGCTTCCCCGCTGCCGCGAGGCGATCAAGACGGCCCGCGAGGAGGGCGACCTGTCCGAGAACACGGAGTATCACAGCCAGCGGGAGACCCAGGCGATGCTCAACGCCAAGGCCGCCCAGATCAAAACGAAGCTGGCGAACTCCCAGATCACCGACGTCAGCGACCTGCCGACCGACAAAGTCGCGTTCGGCTGCATCGTCACCGTGAAGGACGGCGACGGCGAGGAGAGCCGCTACGAATTGGTCGGTCCCGGCGAGGATGACTACATGGCCGAACCGATGAAGATCCTCACGGCCAGCCCCGTCGGCGAAGCCTTGATCGGGAAAAAAGTGGGCCAGAAAACCAAGGTTGAGAAGCCGGCGGGAACCGTCACCCTGACCGTCGTGAAGGTCGAAGCCCCGGCCTGAGCGCTGAACCTGAGTGCTGAACAGGGGCGACAGCGGAGGGCGCGGGGTACGATCACGGCCCCGCCTCCACGAAGACCCGCCGTGATCCGCTTCGCTTTGCACTCTGCGGCCCTCGCCGCCCTCCTCGCGACGACCGCGTCCGCCGCCGACTGGCCGCAGTTCCGCGGGCCGGACGCTCAGGGTCACGCACCCGTTGACGAAACCGGTCTGCCGGTCGAGTGGAGCGAGACGAAGAACGTCGCCTGGGCGGTCGACACCCCGCCGGGGTGGTCCTCGCCGGTGGTCGTCGGCGACCGTGTTTATCTCACCGCGGCGTCCGAACCGCAGGGCGGCGAGGTCACGCTCTCGGCTTTGTGCCTGTCAACCGCGGACGGATCGGTGATCTGGGAGAACGATCTGTTCGAGAAATCGACCGAGGAGCGGATGCATAAGAAGAACAGCCGGGCCTCGCCGACGCCGATCTTCGCCCGGCTCAGCGACGGATCTGCGGAAGACGGAGCGTTATTCGTTCACTTCGGCCCCGGCGCCACGGCCCGACTGAAGGCCGACGACGGGTCGGTCGTCTGGACGCGGGACGACATCGATTACCCGCCCGTTCACGGCGGCGGGCCGTCGCCCGTGCTCGTGCACGATCTCCCGGGCGGCCCGATTCTGTTCTTCCCCTGCGACGGGGGCGAAGATCCCTTCGTCATCGCTCTCGACGCAAGGACCGGCGAGACCCGCTGGAAGAAGGATCGGCCGGACGTCGGCGCGTCGAAGACCTTCTCCTTCGCCACGCCGCTGCTGTTCGACGCAGACGGACCCGGTCCCGCCCCGACGCAGATCCTCAGTCAGGCGACGAATCAGGTCGTCGCTTACGACGCCGCGACGGGCGATGCTCTGTGGGCTGTGCCGTACGAAGGCTTTAGCGTGACGCCCCGCCCGGTCGTGGGCGACGGCAATCTCTTTCTCTCCACCGGCTTCATGCGACCGACGGTGATGGCGATCGACCTCCAGCAAGCCGCCGCCGCGGGGCCGCCCCGCGCGGACGGCCCGGTCGACGCTGCGGGGGACGCGATTGTGTGGGACCTCTCCCGCGGCGGCCCGACCACCCCGAGCCTGCTGCTCATCGACGGGCTGCTGTACTTCGTCAGCGACAACGGCGTCGCCTCCTGCGTCGAGGCCGACAGCGGCGAAGTCGTCTGGAACGAACGATTGGGCGGGAACTTCTCCGCCTCCCCGACCTACGCCGACGGCCGGATTTACTGGCTGGACGAGGACGGCAAGTGCACCGTTTCCGCCCCCGGCCGCGAGTACCGCGAGTTGGCGGTGAACGAACTGCCCGGCCGCACCCTCGCCTCCCCCGCGGTTAGCGGCGGGGCGATCTATCTGCGAACGGACTCCAAGCTGTTCAAACTGGCGAAGTGACGCCGCGGCCCTCGAGCGGCACGGGCCGGTAAACTGAACCGCTCCTTCCCGCATGTTGTCTGGTCGACCATGAACGCCCCCGCCACGCTGACCGTTGAGCTTCCTGCCGCACTCACCGAATGGGTGAAGGCGGAAGCCGCGAGACGAACGGTCGGCGAGGAGGAGATCGTTCGTGGGGCCGTCGAAGCCGCCGCGGAACGCAGTCGCCGGGTCTCGACAGCCATTCAGGAGATCGTGACCGACAACGCTGAGTTGTATCGAAGGCTGTCCTGATGGAGCGACTGACCCTCGACGACCTGCTTGAGCTTCACGAGGCGATTCTGGCGACATCGGGCGGATCGACCGGACTGAGAGATCCGGGGACGGTGCATTCCGCGTTGTCCCAGCCGTTCGCGGCCTTCGGCGGAAAGGATCTGTATCCGTCGCTGGAAGAGAAGGCGGCGTGCATTTGCTACACGATCGTCCGCGGGCATCCCTTCGTCGACGGCAACAAGCGCACCGGGCACGGCGCCGCCGCGTTGTTTCTGAAGCTCAACGGCTTCGAGTTGCGTGCTGAAATCGACGATGCCGAAGCGACGATTCTCGCCCTCGCCGCGGGGACGCTTCCACGGGAGGAACTGACCGTGTGGGTTCGAGATCATGCGGTCCCGCACGCCGCGGACTGACGACCGCGCAAGCAACGACCCGGACGCTGAGAGCGTCCGGGTCGTTGAGAATCAGGCGGTCGATCGCCGCTCAGTTGCCGACGCCGAAGCCGGCGAGGATGCCGGCGAACCGGTCCGGGGCGTGATCGCAACAATCGTCGTTGTGCCACAGCGGCAAACCGGCCGCATAGCGGGCCGCCAATACCAGCACTTTGTCTTCGCTACCGGGTTTGGCTTCGGTGGGGCGGGACGGGTCGATGCCCATCGCCAGGAAATCCGCCTCGTCCGTGAAGCCGTCGCCGACGCCCCCCATTTCCTGAAAGCCCTCCATGGGCATATCGTCGACGGCCAAACCGTCATCAGCGAAGGTGGGAGCGGAAAACTGCAGCGACATGGGCGGTTTCTTTGAATTCAGGCCGAGCCGCGGCTTCATACAAGAGGCACGAAGCGGAGGACGTCGGCGGTCGTCACGGCGAACCGGGGGCGGAACCCCGGTGTCGAGTTAAGGAAGGTTTGAAAGTGTCGTGTGAACCCCGCCGCGAAAGCGGGCGATCCCGACCGTCATGGATGACGGGGCGGGACGGACGAAGCGATCCCCACTCTGCGGGCGATCGAACCGTCGGGCGGCGGGATGGCGGAAGGAGTCCGGGCGGCCGCATCGTGCAGACCGGTCGACAGACACCGCCGGCCGAGTTGCCGGGCCTTTCCATAACGGAAGGGAATATCCCGAGGCAATTCAGGGGGCCGGGAGAGCTGATTCTCCGCCCGCGCCGCGTCCTGTCAACAAAATCTTAGTCGATCCGAGTCATTCCACCCCTCTTCAGCCCGCAATCGGAACCGGATCGGCAACACCCCCGGTCGCGGGCAGGCAACGCCCCGATCGACCAAAATTGAGTGGCGACTTGAACGCAACGTCCCGCTTTGGACGGATGAATGAGGTCAGGCCTCCAGCGGGCAGCTCATCGACGCCGGGTTGACGGAGCCTCCGGCCGAGTCAAACGTCCGCGCCGGGCCGTTCCACGCCGTATTTCTTCAGTTTGCGGTCCAGAGTGCTGCGTTCGATTCCGAGGATCGACGCCGCTTTCGATTTGTTCCAACCCGTGTGACTGAGCGTCGCCAGGATGTGCTCCCGCTCCAGGACCTCCAACGAGATGGACCGATAACGCCCCCCCACCCGCGAAGGGTCGTCCGCCCCGGTCGACGTGCCGTCGAGCTCCGATTGCCCCACAGGCGGAGCGAACGCGGTGAGGCGCAGGTCCGCCGGTTCGACATGACTGCCGCGGCACAGGACGACGGCCCGCTCCACGGCGTTCTTCAACTCCCGCACGTTCCCGGGCCAGCGATACTCCATAAGCAACTGCTCGGCGGCCGGGGTAAATCCCTCGATCTCGCGGCCGGCCCGGGCGGCGCTGACTCGGAGGAAATGTTCCGCGAGGACCGGCACGTCCTCCGGCCGATTCCGCAGCGGCTCGACCGTCAGAACGACGACGTGCAGTCGGTAGTAGAGGTCTCGACGGAAGGCGCCCTTCTCCACCGCGGCTTCCAGATCGCGATTCGTCGCGGCGACGACTCGGACGTCGCAGCGGATCTGTTCGCGACCGCCGACCCGCTCGAATGCGTGACCCTCCAGCACACGCAGGAACTTGGCCTGAATCGCGGGGCTCATCTCGCCGACCTCGTCCAGAAACAGCGTTCCGCCGTCGGCCGCCTCGAACTTCCCCACGGTCTTGGCCGTCGCTCCGGTGAAGGCGCCCTTCTCGTGGCCGAATAATTCGCTTTCGAGCAACGATTCGCTCAGCGCTGCACAGTTCATCGTGACCAACGGCCCCGCGGAGCGCGAGCCGTGTCGATGCAACGCCCGAGCGACCAGCTCCTTCCCCACGCCGCTCTCCCCGCGAACCAGCACGGTCGCATCGGTCGGGGCGATCCGCCGGAGTTCCTCGCGAAGGGCGATCGTCGGACCGCTCTCGCCGATCATCTCCCCGCCCAGCGCATCGCCGTCGAACAGCGAACGACGCAACGTCGCGTTGACCTGCTCCGCCTTCGACAACCCGGCCGCCAGCGATTCGGTCTGCTTGGCCAGTTCCTCCCGGTCATGGGCGAGGTCGTCCCGATCCCGCAGGTTGGCCAGCGCCAGGGCGAGCTGATCCGCCACGGCGAGGGTGAAGTCCAGGTCGCTGGAATCCAGCGGGTTTCCCGGATCCAGCGAGTACAGGTGCACCAGTCCGATGATGCGCTCGGCCCCCTCTTCGATCCCCTCCCCGCCCGGCCGCTCCGCCAAGGGACGAAGCGGGGCGCAGATCAAACTCTCGGCACGCAATTGCCCGAGACTGTCGCGGCCCGCCAGACGATCGTCGTCGTCCACATCCTCGGCCAAGACGGCCTCGCCGCCGGCCAGCACGGCCCGGGAGAGGCTCTCGCTGACGAGGCGGTACGGCCCGTCGGTGCGAGCCCGGTGGGCGACGAGGCTCAGATGCCGCACGGTGCGGGCGGCGCGACGGTGGGCGTCCGGATCTTCGTCTGCGGCCTTGCTGGTCGACTCGCCGCTGGCTTGATCGCCGGCGAGCAAGAGGACGGCGGCGATGTCGGCGGGGGTGCGATCGAGCAGCACGTCCAGCGCCGCCTCGCCGGCGGCGGTCGCATCGGCGGCCGAACCGAGCGCCAAAGCCAACCGGTACAGCGTGGCGGCCCGGCGATCTCCGGCGGCGGGGCCGTCCGGCGAACGGCCCGACAGACGGGTATCGCGGCGCCGATCGAGGATCTTCGGCTCCTCGGGCGTCCCAGCTCCCCCTTCCTTCGGGAGGACTCCGCCGCGGGTTTCGCCCTCCAATCCGTCGTCGCCGTCCGGCAACGGGGCGGCGGGATCGTGCGTAAAGATCAGCCGGCTCTCGCCGACTGACAGCTCGTCGCCCTCGGCCAACGCTTGGGGAGTCTCCGGCGGCACGGGGTCGCCGTTCAACGTCGTGCCGTTGCGGCTGTTCAGATCGCGGACGTGCCACTCGCCGGCATGTTCGCCGGAGGTCGGCACGAATAACTCCGCGTGGCTGCGACTGGCCCGTTCGTCGGAGAGCGTGACGCGGCAGTCCATCGCCCGACCGATCGTCGTGGAGACCGCCGGGTCCAGGCGGTACAGATCTCGCCAGCCGGACCCGCCGCGGGTGGCGAGATAGGCGGGCTGCGTGCGGGGGGCGGCGCTCATCGGAAACGAGTCTACCGCGACGACGTCCGGCTCGTCCCGGACGACCCCGGCACGTCGCCAGTTGCGAACGGGCGAGCGGGGGAAGAAGGTGCGTCGTCTCGCCCCTCGAACTCCCACACCGGAACGCCCCGTGCCCGCCGCCCCCCTGCTCCTCGCGGCACTCGCCTGCCTGGCGCCCGCCGGCGCCGCGACCGCCGATGCGAACGCCTCCGATCAGTGGCCCCGGTTCCGCGGGCCGGACGGCACAGCCGTCGCGGAGGGCGCCTTTCCGGATACGTTCGACGCCAAGGCGCTCTCCTGGAGCGCTCCCCTGCTGGGAACGGGTTCTTCCAGCCCGGCGGTCTGGGGCGATGCGGTGTTCGTCACCTCCGCGGACGGTCCCCGTCGATTGCTGTACCGAATCGACGCCGCGACCGGCGATTTGGCGTGGATGAAGGACGTTCAGGTGAACCCCGACGGTCCCCCCGCCACGCCCGGTCTGCACGCCCGCAACGATCCGGCGTCCGCCACCCCCACCGTGGACGCCACGCGCGTATTCACGCTGTTCTCCGACGGCGAACGCATGGTCCTGAACGCCTATACGCACAGCGGTGAAGAATTGTGGCGCCGGGACCTCGGCCCCTTCGTCGGTCAGCACGGGCATGGGACCAGTCCGATCCGGGTCGACCTCCCCGAAGACGACCTGCCGGAGGCCGAGAGCGCCCGTGAACTGCTGGTGCTGACGAACGATCAGGACGGAGCGGGCGGCGTGCTGGCCCTCGATGCGACGACCGGCGAGACCGTTTGGACCACGGAACGCGCGAGCGAGAAGGTCGCCTACGCCACGCCGACGGTCCTGCGTCGCCCCGGCAAGCCGCTGACGTTGGTGACCGCGAGCGGCTCCGCGGGCATCATGGCGTTGGACGCCGCGACGGGCGCGGAACTGTGGCGAACGGGCGAAATGCCGGCCCGGGTGGTCGCCTCCCCGGTGATCGCCGGCGGGAAAGCGTGGGCCCTGTGCGGCGCCGGCGGCGCCGGCAAGTTGTTGGTGGGGGCGAATCTCGAGACCGGCGCCGTCGAAGTCGAGCACACGCGGTCTCTGCCGTACGTCCCGACGCCCGCGGCCGCGAACGGGCTGCTGTTCCTCTGGGGCGATCGCGGCGTGGTCACGGTGCTCGACGCCGAGAACGGCGAGGCCCTGTGGACGGAGCGGGTCGGCGGCAATTACAGCGGCTCCCCGATCGTCGTCGGCGACGCCGTAGTCTGCGTGACCATGGACGGCGTCGTGACGGCGCTGGACGCCGCTCGGAAATACCGTCTGCGGGGCACGTCCCCGCTGGGGGCGGACACCCAGGCGACACCCGCCGTCGCCGGCGGCCGAGCGTTCTTCCGGCTGGAAGATCGGTTGATCTGCCTCCCGCTGGAACCGACCGCCGCCCTCTGATGTGAACCGCGATGAGCAGTACACTGAACGCGGTTTACCGCACCCCCTGATGGGATTCTGACCGATGCCGGCATGGACGGGGGGGCCTTGCCCCGGTTGTCAGGAGGAGGTGCCCCCGCGGGTGTTGCGGTGTCCGAGTTGTCGGACGTTGCTGGCCCCGGAGTTGTCCGAGCATGAGTTCAACCCGCCGGAGTTCACCCCCCTGGCTGAGGTGGACGGACCGACGATCGTGCGGCCCAAAGGCGAACGATCGCGCTGCCCGGGCTGCGGAGAGGAGTTGCGGGTCGCCGCCAAGTACGTCGGGGTGCCCGTCGCCTGCAAGAAATGCGGCGAGCCGATGACGGCCGGCACCTCAGAACATCGCGTCGCCTATCTTGCGGATTGCCCGCACTGTCAGAAGGAGATCCGCGTGGGGATCAAGTACGTCGGGCAGCGCGTCCAATGCAAGTTCTGCGAGGGCGAACTGACGGTCTCGGAGCGTGCCGCCAGTTAGCCGAACTGCCGCAGGAATCGGACGTCGTTCTCGGTGAGCAGGCGGATGTCGCTGATGCCGTGCCGCATCATGCAGAAGCGTTCCATCCCGAAACCGAAGGCGAATCCGCTGACCTTCTCCGGGTCGTAGCCGACGGCTTCGAGGACGTTCGGATCGACCATCCCGGCGCCGCCGAGTTCCAACCAGCGGCCCTCCGCCCCGCCGTCGCCGGTGCCGGCCCCGTGCCACAACGCGTCGGCCTCGACGCTGGGTTCGGTGAAGGGGAAGAAGCTCGGCCGGAACCGCACCTTCGTCCCCTCGCCCAGATACGCCCGGCAGAACAGGGTGAGGACCGTTTTGAGGTGAGCCATCGTCACGCCCTCGCCCACCATCAGCCCCTCCATTTGATGGAACTGACAATGGTGCGTGGCGTCGATTGTGTCCGGCCGATAGACGCGGCCGATGGAGATGACCCGCACCGGCGGCGGGGTCTGCTCCATCACGCGGATTTGCACCGTGCTGGTCTGCGATCGCAGCAGCAGCGGCCCTTCGCCCTTCCCCACGCTCGCGGCGGAAAGGTAGAAATTCTCGAGCGGATCGCGGGCGGGGTGATCGTCCGGGATATTGAGCGCGTTGAAGTTGTGCCGCTCGTCCTCTACCTCGGGCCCGTCGACGGCCGTGAAGCCGAGCCGGCCGAGAATGCCCTTGAACTCCGCGATCGTGCGGGTCAAAGGGTGCACCGCCCCAATCCGGTGCGGAGCGCGCCCGGGGAGCGTCACGTCCAGCGCGTCCACGGCGGCCCCGGCCCTCGCGGATTCCAGCTCCGCCTGCCGCGCATCGAGCGCGGCCTGCACCCGCGTCTTCACCTCATTGAACGCCTTGCCGACCGCCGGCTTGTCCTCCTTCGGGACCGACCCGAGGGACTTCTGGAGGTCGCGCAGTCGCCCCTGCTTTTTACCGAGGAACTCGATGCGAGCGGCTTCGAGATCGTCCGGAGTCGCCGCGGCGGCGAGAGCGGCGGTCGCTTCGCGTTCGTAATCGGCGAACGCGGCAGTGGGGTCGGACATGGGGAAGCTCCAACTACCAAAAGATCAAGAACCAAAGCGGGCCGTCGACAGCATCAAGCTCCGCGACCCGACTTGGTTCTTGAGTTTCTGGTCCGTGATGCTTCGCGATCAGGCCGCGGACGGGATCGCGTTCTTGGCCTGCTCGAACACTTCATCGAACACGGCGGGCTCGTGGATCGCCAGCTCGGAGAGCGACTTGCGGTCCAGTTCGATCCCGGCGTGCTTCAGGCCGAAGATGAACTCGCTGTACCGCAGTCCACGGACGCGGCAGGCGGCGGACAGACGGGTGATCCACAGCCGGCGGAAGACTCGCTTCTTGGTCTTCCGGTCGCGGTAGGCGTAGGCCCGGGCGCGGATGACCGACTCCTTCATCGTCCGCAGCAGCTTGCTGCGACCGCCGCGGAAGCCCCGCGCCTCGCGGAACAGACGGTTCTTCTTCTTGTTCCGGGCGGACCCGATACGAACGCGCATTGAACTTGTGCCGTTGTGCGGAACCCGGGGCGGCACGAAGCCGACTTACGCCCGAAGCCCCAGCGGGGGGTTGGAGAAAGGGCTAGCCGCTCTCTTGAAGAGAGCGGCTAACAAAACGAAGACTACTTACCGGGAGCGATCGCCTTGGCGATCTTCTTGGCCTCGGTGCCGCAGATGATGCCTTCCGTCCGCAGATCCCGTTTGCGGGACGCCGACTTGCCGGACAGCTTGTGCCCGCGGTTCGAGCTACGGTGCGTGGCCTTGCCGGATGCGGTGATCTTGAACCGCTTCTTCATGCCCTTGTGGGTCTTTTGCTTGGGCATGGCGGGGGCGGCGGTCTAGAGGAACTCTTGCGGAAAAGGAGGGTCGGGAACGGTAGCGATCAAGCGCCGGGCGGTCCAGCCCACGAACAGAACGAGATTCACGATCGAGGGAAGCGAAGCGCTTCCCCGCCGACCGTACGCCAAAGGGCGCCGGTCCATCGCGACTCTCGCAGCTGCGATCTACTTGGGGGCGAGGACGGTCGACATAATCCGACCGCCTTCCATGCCCGGCGGCTTCTCGACCTTGGCGATGTCATCCATGTCTTCGATCACCTTGAACAGGATCTCGCGGCCCCGCTCGTGGTGAGCGTTCTCGCGACCGCGGAACAGGATGTTCACCTTCACCTTGTCGCGGTGGCCCAGGAACTCCCGGGCCTTCTTCATCTTAAATTCGATGTCGTGATCGCCCGTCTTGGGCCGGAGGCGAACCTCCTTGATCTGGCCGTGATGGCCGCCCTTGCCCTTCTGGGACCGCTTCTTCTGCTGATACTTAAACTTGCCGTAGTCCATGATCCGGCAGACCGGGGGCCGCTCGTTAGGGGCCACTTCGACGAGATCCATCCCGGCGTTGCGGGCGGTCTCCATCGCCTCCTCGGTCGGGATCACCCCGAGCATCTCGCCGTCCTGATCGACGACGCGGACGGGGGTGAGACGGATCTGTTCGTTGATCCGCTGGGCGTCTTTATCGGTAGCGGTGCGGTCTTCGCGGGGGGGACGACGAATGGGAGGTGCCTTGCGGTCGGACGAGGGGTCGGGAATGAGGCGACACGGGGACGCACGCCTATTGTAACGGCGAGAGGCGGCCCGGACATCTATGCGAACATCTAGCCGTCCGGCGCCGCTCCGTCAAGAACTGGCCGCTGTTGATGGGTCCGACGCCGGCTGGGCGGGTGGCTTCGCCCGCTCCTCCTCGGCGGCGGACGGGGTGAGGCGGGGGTCGACGGGCTTCAACACCGGCCCCGTCACCCGCACCGCTTTGTGGCCCCGCAGCGAGCCGGGACGACAGCGGAAGGCCGGCTTCTCGCCGACTCGCAACTCCAGCCCTTCGCGGCTGTCGCACTCCGTCAGGATCACGTCTCCCGGCGCCAACTCTGCCAGATCGCGGGCCGTCAGCGTGGTCACGGCCAGCGTGACGTCCAACGGCACCCGGGCCCGACTGACGCCGCGATCCAACACGACTTTCTCACGCGGGTCGGAGCTGCGTTTGCCGTAGGTGCTCCAGGCGTCTCCGCTGAACTGGCCGGCGACGGGTTCGAGCGTGTTGAACGGAATACACAGATTCATCATCCCCCGCGCTTCGCCCAGCGTCAGTTCGAAGGCGACCAGCACGACGACTTCGTTCGGCGGTACGACCTGCACCAACTGCGGGTTGCTCTCCGTTTGCACCAGCGAGAGCTGCAACTCGATCAGCGATTCCCAGGTTCGGCTGAGCGAAGAGATCGCCAACGTCGTCATCCGCCCGACCAGCCGGCTTTCGATCTCCGTCAGCGGTCGATCCGGCGGAGGATCGCCGGCGGCGGTGCTGCGGCCCCCGCCCAGCAGTCGATCGACCAGCGGAAAGACGACCGCCGGACTCAGTTCCAGCACCATGTGCCCGTCCAGCCCCTCTGCCCGCAGCAGATTGAAGCAGGTCGGATTCTCCAAGCTGAAGACGAACTCGCCGTAGGTCAGTTGATCGACCGCGACGAGCTTCACCTCCACGATCGTCCGCATGAGGTTCGACAGCCCGGCGCCGAACTCCCGACTGAAGCCTTCGTGCAGGCCGCGCAGCGCCCGAATCTGCTCCTTGGAAACGCGTTCCGGGCGTTTGAAGTCGTACAGGGCGACGCCGTCGGCATCCATCGATGCACGGCCCGCCGGCGCCGGCGCGACGGGGCCGTCCGGCTCCAGCGCCGCGAGCAACGACTCGACTTCGGACTCTGTGAGAACGTCGGGCATGGGGGCGGCTTGAGGGTGCCCGGCGGTTGTAGGCTACCTCGGCAGAATGACGAATGCCGGATGAGGAATGCCGAGAGAGGGCAACCGCGTCGCCCCCTTCCCGCCGCATTTCTCATCCGGCATGCGGATCATTCAGCGGGCGGACGCCCGCCGCTCGACGAACGGCTCCCCTAGCCGCGAACCTGCCCTTCGCCGCGGACGATATACTTGTAGCTGGTGAGTTCCTGCAGGCCGCAGGGGCCGCGGGCGTGCAGCTTGTCGGTCGAAATGCCGATCTCGGCGCCCAGCCCGAACTCGCTGCCGTCGTGGAAGCGGCTGGAGCAGTTCACCATCACCGCCGCGGCATCCACGGCCGCCTCCCACCGGCGGGCGGCGGCGAGATCTTTCGTCACGATCACCTCCGTGTGCCCGCTGCCGTGAGCGGCGACGTGGTCGACCGCGGCGTCCAGATCGTCCACGACCTTCACGCTGAGGATCAACGCGAGATATTCCGTGTCCCAATCTTCGGCGGTCGCCGGCTTGGCGTCGGACAGAATCGCACAGGTGCGCTCGCAGCCGCGCAATTCGACGCCCTGCTCCGTCAGCGCCGCGGCGACCTTCGGCAGGAAGGTCTCGGCGACGTCGCGGTGCACGAGCAACGTTTCGAGGGCGTTGCACACGCCCGGCCGCTGGACCTTGCCGTTCACGGTCAAGTCGGCGGCCATGTCGAAGTCGGCGGAGGCATCGGCGAAGAGGTGACAGATGCCGTCGAAGTGCTTGATGACCGGCATGGCCGCTTCGCGGGTCACGCGTTCGATCAAGCCCTTCCCGCCGCGGGGAATGGCGACGTCGATGTCGCCGCGCCGCTTGAGGAATTCGCCGACCATCGCCCGGTCGGTGGTCGGCACCAACTGCACCGTGGCCCGCGGCAGGCCGTGCTCTTCGAGCTGATCGGCCAGCAGGGCGTGGAGCGCCGTGTTGCTGTGAAACGCTTCTTTGCCGCCCCGCAGGATGACCGCGTTCCCGCTTTTCACGCAGAGCGCCGCGGCGTCCGCCGTGACGTTCGGGCGGCTCTCATAGATGAAGAAGACGACGCCCAGCGGCACGCGGACCCGGGTCAGTTCAATGCCGCTGGGGCGACGGGAGCCGTCGATGACCTCGCCGACCGGGTCCGGCAGGCTGGCCACTTCTTCCAGGCCGACGGCGACGGACTCCAGTCGATCAGGCGTCAAACGCAGGCGATCGACCTGTGCCTCGCTCAGACCGTAGTCCGGGGCGGCGGCGAGATCGCGCTCGTTTTCGGAGGCGAGACGTTCCGCGTTCGCCCGCACCGCCGCGGCACAGCCACGGAGCCAGGCGTTTTTGACGGCAGTGGAGGCGAGGGCCAGTTCGCGACTGGCCCGCTTCGCATCGCGGGAGAGTTCGGCGGCGAGGGCGGCGTGATCAGACATGGGGGCAGACTCAAGGAAAGGCCCTCCCATCCTCGCGTCCCTCCCCCGTTCTGTCAGCCCACCCTCCAAACGAGCCGAAAACGCGGTTCCGCCGGCGGGGTCTCAGGCGCCGAACAGCTTGCTGCGGAACTCGTTCCATTCGTCCGTCCGCTTGGCCCGATCGGTCGGGTCTGAGGTCTCGGCGAGGACGCGGGTGATCCATTCATCCATGCAGCGGAGACGATCGCTCATCACCGCGGCGGTCTGCCGGGCGATGTGAAACGCCGGACGGAGACCGATTTGCTCGAGCACCTCCCAGTTCTCCGCGCTCATTCGCAGCACGACGCATTCGCCGGTCGCCCGGACGTCCGCGGAGTGCGGAGCCGGGCTGAAGAAGCTCATCTCCCCGAACAGCGCCCCGGCATCCAACGTGGCCAGCACGCGGTCGCCGCCGTCCGGCCGAGCCTTCACCACCTCGCAGGAGCCGGACAGGATGAACCACAGGCAGCGGGTCTCGCGGCCCTCATGCAGGATCGTCTCGCCGGCGCTGAAGCGATGCCGGCTGGCGAGGTCGAGGAACTCCCGCCGCTGAGAGTTCGTCAGCTTGGCGAACGCCGGACAGACCTCCAGATCCGCGGGGGAGACGGGCGGGGCGTCGGCGGTCGATTGATCCATGGCGACAAGTTCCGCGACAGAAAGGCCCGCGCGATTTGGAGCCTCCGCCGTCGTCGACGAAGCGGTCTTGCGGGCGTGCGAAGACAAAGTCGCGGGCATGTCGGCGGCGGGGTCGGGAGGGGACGAGCGATTGAACAATAGTTCCTTCCGAACCGCTCGTCATCGGAAATCTCCGCGCGTCCCGACGGTCGACGGCGGTTCCCGTCGCGGCGCTAAATCCCGGCGAGCACCGTCGCCCGGCCGACCCGGCCGATCCCGACGAGATACGCGGCGGTCCGCAGCGGCACCTTTTTCTCCTGCGCCTTGTTCCAGACCGCCTCGAAGCTGTTGGACATAATCTTGTCCAGTTCGTTCCGCACGCGCGACTTGTCCCACTTGAAGTGCTGTCGGTTCTGGACCCATTCAAAGTAACTGACGGTCACCCCGCCGGCGTTTGCCAGAATGTCGGGCACGACCAACACATCGTTGCGATGAAAAATCTCGTCCGCTTCCGGCCGGGTGGGGTTGTTGGCGGCCTCGACGACGTACTTCGCCCGCACGTCGCCGGCGTTCTCCTTGGTCAGCACGCCGCCGATCGCCGCGGGGATCAACAGATCGACGTCGCTGGTGAGCACGGCGCCGCCGTCCAACGCGTCTGCGCCGGCGAACCCTTTTACGCCGCCGGTCTCGCGACTGTGGGCCAGCAAAGCGGGGATATCGAGGCCGTCGTCGTTCCAGACGGCTCCGTACGCGTCGGAGACGGCGCGGATCTTGACGCCGTCCTCGTGTAAGAATTCCGCGGTGAACGTTCCGACGTTACCGAACCCCTGAATCGCCGCGGTCGTTTCTTCCGGCGGACGGTTCTCCTTCTTCAACAACGCCAGCGCGACCTTGGCGACGCCGCGGCCGGTCGCTTCCTCACGTCCGTCGGCGCCATGTAATTCGACGGGTTTGCCGGTCACGCAAGCCGGGTTGAAACCGTGGTATTTTTGATACTGACTCATGATCCACGCCATCACCTGGGCGTTCGTGCCCATGTCGGGGGCCGGGATATCTTTATCGGGGCCGATCACGTCATGGATCGCGTCCACGAAACCACGCGTGACGCGTTCCAGTTCCGAATGAGACAGGGACTTCACGTCCACCGCGATGCCGCCCTTGGCGCCGCCGTAGGGAATATTGACGACGGCGGTCTTCCACGTCATCAACGTGGCGAGGGCCAGCACCTCGTCGGCGTCGACGGCCGCGTCGAACCGCAACCCCCCCTTCATCGGACCGCGGGCGCGGTCGTGCTGCATCCGATAGCCGATGTACGTCGCGATCTGCCCGTCGTCCTTCTGAACGGCGACCTGGCACTTCACTTCTCGCTGCGGAGTCAGCAGCAGCGTTCGCATATTTTGCGACAAGCCCATCAGGTCCGCCGCTTCGTTGAAGTAGCGAACGGTCGCGGCGTAAGCAGTCACGTCAAAGAGCCTGATGAGTGAGCGGACGAGCGGAAACCCAGTGTAAAGAGCGACGCCGGGTTTAGCCCGCCGCCCCCGACTCCGACGGCGCCGACAGCAGAAACCGGCCCAGCGTCTCCGCGAGCCGGACGTGCCCGGCCCGGGTCAGCTCCCCCGTCGGCGTCAGCGACGGCCCGGCCTCCGACGAGTCTCCCGCGCCTTCTTCGTGGGCGTGCAGCGCTGCGGCGGCGTTGCAGGTCCGCAGCCCGGCATCGGCCGCGGCGGCGAGGACCAGCGACACGGCCGACGACTGATCCGCATGCGTTCCGGCCGCCCGATCGGGCAGCACGATCACGGCCGCCCGAACGTGTAGTCCCTCCGCGATTCGGACCAATTCCGCGAGCGGCGCGAGCGCCTGTTCCGCCGCGAGCGCCGCCCGGGGGTCGCCGACCGTCACGTCCGCCGCCGGAGAAAGACGCTCCCCGCTCAACGGGCACCGCTCCGGGCCGGCCAGTGCGCGGCCGGCGAGTCGCACCGCCAGCGATTCCTGCCACCATTCGGGGCGCGGTCCGGCTTCGACCGTCTCGCCGCGCACCACCGCGGGATGCGGGCAAGCGACGGGGCGGCCGTCGGCATCCGTGAGCAGATCGCGTCGATACAACGCATCTTCCACCAGATCGGACGGCCGCACGCAGAGGAGAATCAGGTCCGGCTGCAACGCGCTCAGGCGACGAAGTCGCAGCACGCTCAGCAGGGGACAGTCGCCGGGGATGGCGGCGTTGACCACCTCCGCCCAGGTTCCCGGCTCGACCCGCCCCGCCGCGGCGGAGAGCGTCGGCGCCAGTCGTCCGGCAAACGTGTCCTCATCCGGGAGACCGGCCGCCAAGACGGCTTCGTCCCCCAGGAGCAACACCCGTCGCAGGCCTTCCGGCTTGGGCACCGCGGCCTCCCCGCCTCGCAGACCCAGACTATTTAACAGGAGGACGTGCGGCGCGCCGGTGTCCGGGTCGATCCCGGCGACCTGACCGAAGGACGGCAACGCATGCCGGGCCAGCGGGCACGGGACGGCGTCTGTCGTGGGACAGGGCGGTCGCGACAGCGCTCCGTCGGAATAACTGTCGGCGGCCCGGACGGCCAACTCCACGGCTGCAAATCCGATCGGCAGCAACCCGACGGCCAACAGCAGAGGCCGCAGTCGGGGCGGGCGAATCGGCATCGCGGTCGAGTTCGCGGGCCGGGAGGAAGCGGACGGGGACGGAAACGCATCGAGCGCCGGCGGGCGGACCGGCGGACCGCCGGTGATAGTTCAGCGACGGCGAACGACTCAACCCCGCCCGCCTCCCCGACGTTCCCGTCCGCCGGCCAACGCCGGCCCCGCGATCAGAATCGCGGCAGCTCACAGGACCGTTCGAAGCCTCGTTTCGCAGCAACCTCGTCCGGCCGCACCTTCGCCGGTGACGGCTCCGCAACGCTTCCCAATTCATAACGATCGCGCTGACCGATCGGATTCATTGAAAGGTTCTCCTAAAGTTTGAGCGCGGCCGGCTCCGCGACATTGACGGGAAGAATAGCGACGGATATCTATTAACTCGACTCTAACGACGAGTCTAAATGAAGACGGCCCGCCGCCTCGACGCGGGCCTCGACGTCAAATGAACTACGGCGTCGCCCGGTACGCTTCCTTTCTCCCTTCCCACTACGCATTCGGGCTATACAGCCCGCTCCAGACGCACATGGCAAAACTGTCCGAACTTTCCATCGAAGAACTCAAACGCGAACTCGAGCAGCGCGAAGGGGCGCTGTCCGGGCTGTACGAGGAGCGCGATGAGCTCGAGTCCAAGCTCAAGGAAGTGAACGAGCAGATCGCCGCCGGCGGCACCAAAGGCGACGCGAAGAGCGAAGCCCCCAAGAAGCGCCGCGGTCGTCCGCCCGGCTCCAAGAATAAGCCGAAGGCCGCCAGCGCCGCCAAACCGTCCGCCGGTCGCAAGCGGCCCAAGAACGATAAACCGCTGCCCGCCGTCCTCGCCGACGTGCTGACCGGCAAGAGCAGCGGCATGTCGCTGGACGACATCCACGAAGCCGTCGTGGACACCGGCTACAAGACGTCCTCGAAGAACTTCAAGAACGTCATCTATCAGAATCTGTACAACAAGGACGAGTTCACCAAGTCCGGCGACGGCAACTGGGTCTACAAGCCGTAACCCCGAGACGTCCGCTACGGCCGAGCGCTAGCGCGTTCATGGCCCGCATCAAACCGCCCCCGGCCGCCCATCGCGGCCGGGGGCGGTTTTTCTTTTGATCCCGAGACCGTCCGCCGCGTGACTTACTCCTCAGTCGCGCGACTTGCCCCCCAAGAAGGCGCCTCCCTTACAGTCGATCTCCGGCACGGGACTTCAATGCTTCGCAGCGGCCGACGAAGTCTTATGCCTCCGCGATTGCCGGCACGCCGGATTCCACGTCCGTCGCGTTCGGCGGGTTGAGGCCGATCAGCTTGTAAATCGCCGCTTCGACGTCGCCCAATAACGGATCCGGGCCGCCGCGCGGGCGATTGCCGTCCACGGGGATCGCCTCGCCGACGTTCACCCGCACCCGCCAGCGGCCGAGGATTTGGGAGGCGTCGTTGAGATCCTCGTCAATTCGCTCCAGCGTTTCGAGCATCCGCTCCGGCGGAGCGTCGTCGGTGAGATAATTCGGCGGATAGAGAAAGTGCACCTGTTGGGCAAAGAATGCCGCATACAGCTCTCGCCGCATTCGGGTCTTCTCGGCTTCGGAAACATCGTCCGCGATCAACGACGGCAGCAATTTGGTTCGAATGGCTTTCACACGGGTGATCGTCGTGCCCTCGCTGCTGAGTCCCCCGCGTTCCTCGACCGGCCGGAGGATCGTCTCAATCAAGGTCGCCGCTCGCTGGGTGCGATCGCCGGAGGAGGCGCCGCCGGCGAATTGCACTTCACGCAGCGCCAACAGGGCGTCGCGGAGTGAACGGACCCGGTCGATCATTGGAACCCGCGGGTCCGGCCATTTCCCGAAGCGTTCCTCCAACCGACGCACGACCGGCTCCGCGGCGGCTTCCGGGTCGTCCAGAAATTCATATCGCAGGCCGATCGGGTGAATGACCACGCCGGCGTCGGAGTCGGCCCGGCCGTCCTTCTCCGCCTGCTTGGCCCGACGTTTCGCCGCGGACCGGGCGATGACCGCGGTGCCGTCCAATAAGGGGCTGGGGCGGTCGTTGGCGACGCTGACGACGCCCTCCGGGAAGAGCACAAGCGGCCGGTCGCCGTCGATCAACGCATCCATCGCGCAACTGAGCGCCGTCCGGTCGTTGCCCTCGCGGAACACGCTGAAGGCGCCGAGGTTCCGCATCATCCAGGCGTTCAGCTTGCCGCCGAATCCGTCCTGTTTGAAGAGGTGCCAGCTCGCCATGCTATAGGTGGGCAGACCGAGATGGGTCTGCATCACGCCCAACGTCATCGGGTCCGATAGGCGCACGTGATTGGGCGTGAGCAGCACGCCGGCGCCCCGCTTCACGCTGGCCTGCAAGGCCTCCCCGCCGGTGACCTGCACGTCCGCGATGCCGTACGAATGCCGCAGAAACGTCGGTAGGAACGGGTCGAAGACCTTCACCCAGAATGTCCCCCGCTTGGGGGGAATGAATTCGTACGGTTCCTCGACGACCAGTTTTTGCATAAGACCTGTGGAGCCCACGGGAGACGAACGGAGCCACGGGAATCCCGTCCGGGCGCGGCGAACTATAACGAACGCCCGCCGGCGGCGCCGCGTTCGTTTTCGGAGGGGACGGCGACGACGTTGACGGCCCGGGGCGAGCGGCGGGAGACTTCCGGGTCGCCCCCTTCCTGCCGCATCGGCTCTCGGCCGCCGGCCAGTCTCGCCCCGTTCTTCATGTCCTCACCAGCGGATCACGCCGAACTGTTTCCCGGCTTCGAGGTGCTGCGGGACCGGGTGGAGAGGGCGTTGCGGGAGGTTCTCTCGCCGCCTCAGCAGAGCGGCCCGTTCGCAGGCCTCGACGCCGACTGCCCGGATCGCCTCCGCGAGGCGATGCGGCACAGCCTTCTGGCCGGCGGGAAGCGGTTGCGCCCCGTGCTGACGCTTGCCTGTGACCAAGCCTGTCGAGCGAACGAGGCGGGATCGGGCGCCGACAGGCACGGCGATGACAACGCCCTGCGGGCCGCGGTCGCGGTGGAACTGGTGCACACTTACAGCCTCGTGCACGACGACCTGCCCTGCATGGACGACGACGATCTGCGGCGGGGGCGGCCGACCTGTCACGTCGCCTTCGATGAGGCGACCGCGGTGTTGGCGGGGGACGCGCTGCTGACGCTGGCCTTTCAGACGCTCGCAGAGTTGGACCCGCCGGGAGCCGTCGCGGGTTGCGTCGTCACGTTGGCCCGCGCCGCCGGGGCCGTGGGGATGGTCGCCGGTCAAATGGCGGATTTGGAAGCCGAAGCGGACGGCCCGCCGCCGACGAACGACGTCGACCGGCTCTCTGCCGGAGCGCATCTCCAGTCGATCCATCGCCGAAAAACGGGCGCTCTCATCGCCGCGTCCTGCGAGATGGGCGGGATCGTCGCCGGCGCCGACCGTGGAACTCGCGCGGCCTTGAAGCGTTACGGCGAGCGCCTCGGTCTCGCGTTTCAGATCGCCGACGATCTGCTGGACCTCTCTGCAGACACCGCGGCGCTCGGCAAAACGGCGGGCAAGGACGTCGCTGCGGGCAAGCTCACTTACCCCGCCCTGCACGGCGAAGCGGGGAGCCGGCGGATGGCGGAGACGGTCGCGGGGGAAGCGATCGCGGCGCTCGAATCGCTGGGCGAAGCAGCCGAACCGTTACGAGCGTTGGCCCGGTATGCGGTCGAACGGGATCGGTAGGTTCCCCAACCCGCCCACACCCGTCACAATCACGTCACCGATTGCCCCTCCGCGTTAGCCTGAACCGACATTCTCGGTTTGATGCACGCCCTTTCCCGCTCGCCCCTCTCCGTGCAGCCCCGCCCCGTGCCGTACGACATCCTCCCCCGCATTCACGACCCGCGGGATCTGGATGGGCTGACCGACGCGCAGCTCGAACAGCTCGCGGCGGAGATCCGGGAACGGCTGTGCAGCATCGTCTCCGACCGGGCGGCCCACTTTGCCAGTAACCTCGGCGTGGTCGAGCTGGCGATCGCCCTGCACAAGGTCTTCGATTTCAAGACCGACCGCCTGATCTGGGACACCGGTCACCAGATCTATCCTCACAAGCTGCTGACGGGCCGCTTCCCTCAGTTCGAGACTCTCCGCGAACGCGGCGGGTTGATGGGTTATCCGAACCCGGAGGAGAGCGACTACGACCTGTTCGTCACCGGGCACGCCGGCTCCAGCGTCTCGACCAGCCTCGGCTTGAAGGCCGGCGACGATCTCGTCCACAAGGGCGAGGACCGCAAGAGCGTCGCCGTCATCGGCGACGGCGCCCTGCCCAGCGGCGTGGTCTTCGAGGCGTTCAACAACGCGGCGGGGCTGCAAAAAGACCTGCTTGTCATCCTCAACGACAACGAAATGGGCATCTGCCCGCGGGTCGGCGGGTTGGCCAGCTATCTCGATTCCGCCCGCACGGCCCCCTATTACGACGGACTCAAGAAGGACGTCGCCTGGCTGCTGAACAAGATTCCGGTCGTCGGGGAGCAGTCCACCAAGCTGCTGTCGCAGGGCAAAGACGCGCTCAAGCACTTCCTGCACGGCGGGATGCTGTTTGAGGAACTCGGGTTCCGCTACATCGGCCCGGTCGACGGCCACGATCTGAAAACGCTGACCGCCGCCCTTGAGCGCGTGAAGCACGTTCGCGGGCCGGTGCTGCTGCACGTTTTGACCGAGAAAGGCCACGGCTTCGCCCCCGCGGCGAGCGACCCGGTCACCTTCCACACCCCCGCCCCGTTCCAGCGGGACGACAGCGGGCAGGAAGTCGCGGAGATCCGCACCAGTTCCACGAAGGCGTATACGAACTACGCCGCCGACGCGATTCACGCCGCGCTCTCCCGGGACGACCGGGTCGCCGTGATGACGGCGGCGATGTGTCAGGGAAACAAGCTGGAGAAGGTGCGGGCGGACTTCCCCGATCGCTTCTTCGACACCGGCATCTGCGAGGGCCACGCCGTGGCGTTTGCCGGCGGGATGGCCAAAGCCGGCGCCCGGCCGATCGTGGACATCTACTCCACGTTCCTCCAGCGCAGCTTCGACCACATCTTCCAGGAGGTCGCCCTGCAGAACCTGCCGGTCACCTTTATGCTGGACCGGGCCGGCCTGTGCGGACCGGACGGGGCGACGCATCACGGCGTGTTCGATAACTCGTACATGCGAGTTTTCCCGAACATGACCGTCATGGCCCCCGGCGACGCCGGGGAGATCAAAGCGATGCTCGACTTCAGCCTGCAACACGACGGTCCGTGCAGCCTGCGATATCCCAAGACCGCCGCGGTGACCGTCGATCGCCATGCTCCGCCGATCGAGCACGGCAAGGCGGAAGTCTACGAAAACGGCCCGGACGGCCTGCTGATCGGCTGCGGCATCATGTTCCCCGTCGCGGTCGCCGCCGCCGAGAAGCTGCGTGAAGAGGGCCTCGACGTGACGGTTGTGAACCCGCGATTCATCAAGCCGATCGACATGGAGACCCTCGGCCCGCTGATGGACGAAGCCCCCTTCGTCATCACCGCGGAGGAGAACGTCGTCACCGGCGGGTTCGGCAGCGCCCTGTTGGAAGCGGCGAACGCCCGCGGCGTGCGGACCGATCACGTTCGCATCGTCGCCCTGCCGGATGAGTTCATTGAACACGGTCCGCGAGACGAGATCCTCGCCGACTTCGGTCTCGACGCCGACGGCCTGCGGAATACCGCGTTGAGCCTCGCCGACCGCGGCGTCACGGCCGCGTAGGGTTCGCTCCGCGGACCGTTTCCTGAAGCGACCAAGTCTCCTTACCAACGGTCCGCGGAGCGGACCCTACAGTTCGATCACGAGCTTCCCGCCACGGTCGCCGGTGTCGCCCGCCTCCAGATCGGCGTGCGCCCGGGCGATCTCCGACAGCGGATAGGTGCGGGCGATCAGCGGTTCGATCCCGGCGACGCCCGCGGTGGCGGTCTGCAATTCGGCCGGCGAGGCGTTGAACATTGCAAAGCCGCGTAGGGAGAGGTCGCGTGGATACAGTTGGCCCAGCGGCACGGTCAGAACCGCGTCGCGGCCGGCCAGCAGCACGATCCGCCCGCCGACTCGCATCAGCGACATCGCGTTCGGCACGTTCGGGTCGCGGTGCGTCTCCAGCCAGACTTCGAACCCACCGGGGTCGAAGCGGTTGAGCCGCGGGATCAGCTCCGGGTCGCGGTAGTCGAACGCTTCTTCGGCTCCGCGGCGGAGGCACTCCTGTCGCTTCTCGTCGGATCCGGCGGTCGTGGCGACGCGGTATCCGGCTCTTCGTGCCAACTCAATGGCGATCGAACCGACCCCGCCGCTGCCGCCCTGCACGAACACCGAGGACTCCTCATCGCCGGAGCCGATCTCGCCCAGCGCTCCCGTGCGAAACAGGCCGAGGTGCGCGGTGACCGCGGCCAGCCCGCACGCCGCCGCGTTGAGTAGGGCCCCCTTCGGCGGCACGGGGAAACACTGCTCCGCCGGTTCGCAAATGACCTCAGCGGCCGATCCGTCCCGACTGATCCCGCGGCTGACGCCCCACACCCGATCGCCGACGGCCAGTTTCGTCACGCCGGCGCCGACGGCCTCGACCGTTCCCGCCCAGTCGCAGCCGATGACGCGGGGCCGTTCCTCCGAGGCACGAGGACCGGCGGAGACGGCGCCGGAGCGGACGTACGTGTCGATCGGGTTCACGCCGACCGCGCCGACCTTCACCCGCACTTCGTTCTCTCCGGGTTCGCCGGGATCGGGACGCTCGCGTACCTGGAGCACGGCGGGCGAACCGGGCGAAGTAAAAACAGCGGCGCGCACGGCGGTCTCTACAAAATGAGGATGGGCGAACGACCCTATCCGCCCTGCCGTTCGTGAGCGACGGTGAGGGGCACCCCTCACGGACGACGCCGGGAGGAATGGGTCGTAACGGTGGATCGGACCGACCGGATGACTCCGCACGTACGGCCCCCGCACGACCGGCCGTTCGCGCATCACCGTCGCGGCTCGGCGTCCAGATCGCCGGACGAAGGGGCCACACGTTGCGTGAGGGCGGCGAGCAGGACGACCTCCTTCACACCGATGGGACGAGTCCGGTGGAATCCGGTCCGCATCGTCGGGCGTCCCGCGCGGAGGTGCGGGCGATCCCCCCGCGGCCTGCGGGGAACGTTCACCACCCGGAAGGATTCACCCGTGCCCCGCCCGCTCCCTCCTGCGATCCCATCCTGCCGACCGCGGACGACACGACAGCGGCTGGGGCGACTTACGGTCGCCGCGGCGCTCGGGTGCGGGCTGACCCTGTCCGCAGGCGGATGCGGAACGACCCGCCAGCGGGTGATGCGTCCGGTGACGGGAGTGATGCGATCGGTCCCGGTGGTGAAACGCTTCGTCCCGGCAACGCCCCAACCGGCCCGCGTGCTGCACGCTCCTCCGCCGTCGCAGTCGTCTCCGCCCCCGCCCCGCATGGATTCCGTGCCGCGGTCGGAGCTGTCCCGTGAATGGGATCGGATGCCGGTCGACCCGTTCGCCGGCCCGCCGGAACTGGAGTCGGCGACGCCGCCGCCGAATCCGACTCCGCCCACGCCGAACCCCCTGCCCGGCGGCGCCCGTCGGCCGACGCGAATCATGTCGCCGACGCCGGACCGCAGTCCGTCGGACCAGTTGATCGCGCCGCCCGCCGATCCGGCCGAGGGCGCTCCCGCTCCGCCGGCCCCGGCCTCCGCGCCGGAAGACCCGAGCGCCTACTATCCGGTCGGAAAGAACCGCGGCCCCATGGCTTCGCTGTGGAAACGGGTCTCTGACTTCTCGCCGCTCGGCAAGAAATCGGAATCCACCGCTCCGGCGCAGCTCGTTTCTCATGAGAGCGCCGACGCCGAGGAAGCCCCGCGGACTGCGGGCTGGAAAGCCGCTCTCAGCCGGTTCAGCAATCCCCTGCGGTTCGGTCAGCGGGACTAAGGGGTCAACGTCGAGCGGGGACGGGCGCACGAAAAACGCCCGCCCCCGGTCGGGGCGGGCGTGGGCAGGCAGTCGTGCTGCATCAGCGGAACGGGAGACGAATTACTCCTCGTCTTCCAACTCTTCGGACGGCTGCTCTTCGTCCTCGAGTTCCGCTTCGGCTTCGGCGGCTTCTTCCTTCATCTCGGCTTCAGCCTCGGCAGCTTCTTCCTCGACGGCGTCGCCGGCCTCTTCAACCTCTTGGGCGACCTTGTCAGCGGCGCCTTCCAGCTCAGCGGCCGCTTCGTCGCCTGCGGCTTCGGTCTCGGCCTTCATCTCAGCGGCGTCGGCGGCGAGGGCGTCGGCGGCCGCATCGAGGTTCGCTTCGGCTTCGGCGGCGTCCAGATCGACCGGGTCGTCAGCGGGATCGACGGGGACGACCGGAACCACGGGGCGAGCGGTTTCGCGTTCTTCCATCTCTTCGGCCTGCTCTTCGAGGAGTTCGGCTCGTTCGCGGGCTGCGGCTTCCGCCAACTCACGCTGTTCCTCGGTCAGCTCTTCCATCGCTTCTGCGATGTCGGCCCCTTCTTCCGCTCTCTCTTCGGCCATCTCTTCGTCCGCCTCGTTGTAGGCGTCCGCGATGTTGTCGCGTTGTTCCATCCGCTCCTCGGCGAGCTCCTCGTCGGCATCGACGATCTCTTCGTTGAGATCCTGCTGCGCTTCGACGACGTCTTCACGGGCGTCCTCGACGCTCTCCTCGCAGCCGACGACGAGACCGACGCACAGAGCCGCGGGGACGAATAGAGTCAGGCGTTTCATGGTTTCGATTGGGATTGGTAGGGGTTGGAGGCCCAACGGCGGCGCGGCCGTTGAGCTGGGATTCTAACATGCACGCTGCATGCCGAAGCCGGTTCACAGGGGTTTGCACCCCAAGGATCAGTTTTTGCCAAGCCATGACCGGTCGTCTCGACACCAACGCGGCCATCGACCGACCACCCGCGACCCGTGCGGTCCGGGCCGCTTCTCCCGCCGTTAAAGTCGGGTCGGTTCACGCACGACGCGGGCCTCCTTACCATCCCGCGCCCCGCCCGTCGCGATCCTGCCCCCGCCGCCCCGCCTGATGCCCGGTCCCTCGTCGACTTCCTCCCGGTCGACCTCCACTCTGTCGACCTCCCTGCGTACTCACACCTGCGGGGAGCTGCGGGAGGAGCATGTCGGCCAAACGGTCACCCTCTGCGGCTGGGTGGCGAAATATCGCGACCACGGGGGCGTCGTCTTCATCGATCTGCGGGATCGGTACGGGCTGACGCAGCTGGTGTTCGACCCGGACGCCGGGGAGAAGCTGTCCGGCGACGGTTTGAACGCCGCGACGCACGAACTCGCCCGCGGCCTGCGGGGGGAAGACGTCGTCAAAGTCACCGGGACGGTTCATGCCCGCGGGGAAGGGCTCGTCAATCCGAAGCTGAGCACCGGCGCCATCGAAATGCGCGCCTCGGGCTTGACGGTTCTCAACAAAGCGGTCACCCCGCCGTTCGAGCCGGGCGCCGACCAACTGCCGGGCGAGGAGCTGCGACTGAAATATCGCTACCTCGATCTGCGACGGCCGGCGTTGCAGAAGATCATGGAACTCCGGCACCGGCTCTCGAAGGTCACGCGGGACTACTTCGATGAGCACGGCTTCCTGGAAGTCGAGACGCCGATCCTCGGCCGGAGCACGCCGGAGGGCGCCCGCGACTACCTCGTTCCCAGCCGCGTGCATCCGGGCGAGTTCTACGCCCTGCCGCAGAGCCCGCAGCTCTACAAGCAGATCCTGATGGTCGGCGGGACCGACCGGTACTTCCAGATCGCCCGCTGTTTCCGCGACGAAGACCTCCGCAGCGATCGGCAGCCGGAGTTCTCGCAGATCGACATCGAGATGAGCTTCGTCGGCCGCGAGGACGTGCTGAACGCGATCGACGGGCTGATCGCGGCGTTTTCCACGGAGTTGCTGGGCAAAGAGATTTCCCTGCCCCTGCCCCGGCTCACGCACGCGGAAGCCCTCGATCGCTTCGGCTCCGACAAGCCGGACACGCGATTCGGCCTCGAATTGAAGGATATCTCCGACGTCGCCGCCGCGTGCGAGTTCGGCGTGTTCAACAAGACGACCGCTTCCGGCGGGAAGGTCCGCGGGTTGTGCGCCCCCGACGCCGCGGCGAAGTACAGCCGCAAGGATCTCGACGGACTTACGGCGTTCGTCGGCGAATGGGGCGCCCGCGGCCTCGCCTGGTTCCGGGTGATCGAAGAGGACGGCGCCGTCAAACTGCAGGCGCCGACGGCAAAGTTCTTCACCGCGGAACAGCAGACGCAGATCATCGAGCGACTGTCCGCCAAGCCCGGCGACCTGTTGCTGTTCGTTGCGGACAAGCCGTCCGTCGTCAACGCGGCGCTGGCGAACCTGCGGAACCGGCTCGGCAAGGAGTTGGAGCTGTACGACCCCGCCGAGCTGGCGGCGCTGTGGGTGCTGGAGTTCCCGCTCGTCACGCGGAACGAGGAGGAGAACCGCTGGGAGGCGGAGCACCACCCGTTCTGCGCGGTGCACCCCGACGACGAAGAGAAGCTGAAGTCCGATCCCGGCGCCGTGCGGGCGGAGAGTTACGACCTCGTTTGCAACGGCTATGAAGCGGCCAGCGGCAGCGTCCGAATCCACGATCCGGGGGTGCAGCAGGCGGTTTTCGACCTGATCGGCATGGACGCGGAAGAAGCGGAGCGGCGCTTCGGCTTCCTGCTGGACGCCCTCAAGTACGGCGCCCCCCCGCACGCGGGCATCGCGTTGGGACTGGACCGCTGGGTGATGATCCTCGCCCAGTTGGACAACATCCGCGACGTGATCGCGTTCCCCAAAACGCAGAAGGCCGCCGACCTGATGACCGGCGCCCCCGGCGAAGTAGACGGCAAGCAGCTCGAAGAACTGCACATCCGCACGGTTGCGCCGCCGAAGTAGGGGCCGGTCTCGGGCAACCGCGGCGGGCTCTCACGAACAATGACGCCGCCCGCCGCGAACCTCTCCCTTCTGTGGAAATGCGTTGCGGCACTCGTCGCGGCCGGGTTCGGCGCGACTGTCACTGCGTCGACCGACGTGGAAACGATCCCGGCCGCGCTCATCGTCGCCGGGTTCGCCGCGGTCCCAATCGGCAGTTACGCAATTGCAATCTGCGGCCCATTCCTGTGGCTCGGACCGCGGCGCCGCTGGATCGCGTTCTCGGTCGGCGGCCTGATCTCTTGGCTCCCATGGCCGACGCTTTGGCTGGCAGAGTACGCCGAACCGGCGGAGATCCCGCTCGACCAAGTCGCGGTTTTCGGGGCGACATTTGCTTTCGGGGCAACCCTCGGCGCCGCGGCCGCGCTGTGGGGGTTCGAGCATCAGACCCGTTGAAGATCCCCACTGGACGCCGCGGCGATCGCGGCGTGCAATGGGGCGGTTCGCCTCACGCACGGAGTTCGTCATGACTGAAGCCGACGCTTCCCTCGAAGCGCTTCGGGGCGAGCCGGTAGTGCTGGATCTCGCCGCGCAGTGGGTCTATCTGGGCACGCTGAAGTCTTGGGACGAAGTCCATCTGGTGCTGAGCGACGCCGACGCCCACGACCTGCGGGACACTTCCACCACGCGGGAGTTATACGTTCTCGAAGCGGCCCGCTACGGCGTCGCTCCGAATCGCAAACAGGCGCTGGTGCGTCGCGACGCCGTCGTCGGCATCAGCCGTTTGGAGGACGTACTCACGTAACGTCCGCCTCCTCGGTCGAATCGATCGGTTCGAGGAACCCGAGGTGCAGGGCGCAATGCAACGCGTGCATCTGCTGGACTTCGTCCCGGGTGGCCTGCCCGAACATCGGACTCGGGGCGTACTCGCCTTGATGAGCGACGAACCGGGCCACGGTCGCTTGGAATCGCTCGATCGCGGCTTCCTCCGCCGCCCGTTCGTCGCCGGCGCCCGCTTCGAGGGGCGGGTGCACCGTGCTCGGAGCAGTCGGCAGCCCCGCGGACATCCGGCCTTTGGCCAACGTCTTCCGCATCATCCGCGGGGCGAGCGTGTTCCTGATCAACCAGAACGCCGGCCTCGCCAGCAGCGGTTGCGGCGGGAAACCGTCGATCGCAAAGCCGAGCCAATCGGCGAGGTGTTCGCAGCTCTGACGGAGATCCCAATTTCCCAGTGAGCGGTAGCCCCGCTCGCGAAGTCGATCGACTTCGGCGACGGCCTCGGAGACGGAGGCGAACGTAAGCGTGCGAGGGGCGTCCATGGCGGATCAGAGGCGAGTCGAACGACGTAGACCGGACGATAACCCCGCGAACTGGGGGAGTCAGGCCGCAATCGACGCGGCTCCGATTGACGCAGCCGGGCCGCGAACGGATCGTGCAGTCCGCTTCGGGAGGCGTTTCCCGCGGCGACCGTCCGCTTCCCTGCCCGTCGAGCCCGCCGTGCCCCGTTTGCTCGTCGTGGACGATCGTGAAAGCGATCGCCAGAAGGTCGCCCGCCTGCTGGTCGATCTGCCGGACGTGACGATCGAGGAAGCGAGCGATCGGGATTCCTTCCTCGCCGCGCTCGAGAATCCGCCGGACATCGTCCTGACGGATCTTCACCTGCCCGACATCGACGGCCCGTCCGTGGTGGAGGCGGTGTGCGAACGGTGTCCGTACGTGCCCGTGGTCCTGATGACCCGGCACGGTTTGAAGGACGAAGCGGTCGCCGCGTTGAAGGCGGGCGCCGCCAGTTTCGTGCTCAAGAAAGACCTAAAGAGTCAGCTCAAGCTGACGGTCATGCAGATGATCGTCGTCGCCGTCGAACGACGCCGGCAGGATCGTCTGGCCCGCTGTCACACCCGCCAGCACCGCGTGCTGGACCTGCCGACCGATCCGGACATCATCGGTCCCACCGTTCGGCTGGCGAAGCGGATGGTGGAGGAAACCGCCGCCGTCCCCGCCGGGCCGCGCGGACTCGACAAGCAGGAGTACGAACCGGAGCTGATCGGCTTCAGCGAGACTGACCGGCTACGGATCGGGGTCGCCCTGGAGGAAGCCCTCACCAACGCGGTGTACCACGGGAACCTCGAACTCGATTCGGAGATGCGGGACCACGACGAGGCTCGGTACTACAGCCTCGCGCGAGAGCGCGCCCTGCTGCGTCCCTATAGCCAGCGTCGAGTCCGCATCGAACTGACGGTCGCCCGCACCGGCGACCCCTGTCAGGCCGGCGCGGACGATCTGGACGTGCTTCGCCGCCCCCCCTCAGGGCCGAACCTGCGTTTCTACGTCGAAGATCAGGGCGCCGGCTTCGATCCCGCGTCCCTGCCGGACCCGACCGATCCGGAGAACCTGATGAAGGCCCACGGCCGCGGCCTGCTGCTCGTGCGGACCTTCATGGATGAGGCGACCCATAACGCCAAGGGAAACGCCATCACGTTGATCAAAACCGCCAAGGGCGACGGCGATACGGAGTAGAGCCGACAAGGGACAGATTCCCCGCGTCACGAACCGATGACGCGAAGACGGTCGAGCGAGTCCGCCCGGCCTTTCCGTCCCAAAGGAGGACGGCGCCGGCGGGGTTCGCTCGTCGCTACGATGCCGACCGCACCCACCCAAGGAGGTTCCCGCGTGTTTCCGTCCGCTCGTTCCGCCGTCGCGGCGCTGCTGCTCGTCCCCGCCCTCACCCACTTCGCCCGCGAATCGGCGGCGCAGGAAAGGGCGGTGCTGACGGAGTCCCCCGCCGGAACGCATGCCGTCGTGCTGACGGTCTCCGCGGAGGGCACGATCACGCCCCGGGTCGGTGACGAGCCGCTGGCCGCCGAGATGCGGGCGACGTACCGATTCCGCACCAGTCCCCTTCCGGTCGAAGGCGAGGGGCCGACCGGGCGACGGGCTGTCCGCTACTACGACGCTGCCGGCCTCGAATGGAAAGTCGGCCCGGAATCGACCTACGCGAGGCTCCGGGGCTCCCGGCGGATTGTCGTCGCCACCGGCGTGCCGACCGGAGTAACTGTGCTTTCACCCGGCGGCCCGATGCGATTTGGGGAATTGGATTTGCTCGACACGCCTCTCGATCCGCTGCTGATCGGCGGCCTGCTGCCCGCGGGCAGCGTCTCCGTCGGCGACGACTGGACGCCGCCCGATTGGGTCGGACCCGCATTGGCCAGCGTGGAGGCCATCGGCGAGAACGAGCTTCGCTGTCGCCTGACGGCTCTCACGGACAAGACGGCCGAAGGTTCATTCCGCGGTAAGGTCGCCGGTGAAACGGACGGCGCCCCGTTGACCGTCACCCTTTCGGGCACGTTCACGTTCGCACGCGACGCCAAGATCATCACGAAAGCCACGCTGACCCAAAAAGTGGAAAGCAGCCCGGGGCCGATCTCGCCCGGCCCGCGTCTGACGTTCACTGCGGACCTCAGCCGCACCCCGGAGGCCGCCGCCGGCCCGCTGGACGACGACGCGTTGCAGCTCGCCCGCGAGGAAGTACGCACGCCGGAGTCTATCAAGGCCGCCCAGCAGGTTGAGTTGATTACCCCGTGGGACGCTCGGGCAACGCTGGATCGGGATTGGCGGTTCGTCAATCAGACCGCCCAGGCAGCGGTCGTCGTGCAGATGGAACGCGGCGTTCCCGTGATCGCCGCCACGCTCCGGCCATTGCCGGACGGAGAGAAAGGCGAGGAACCGGACGCCGGGGCGTTTGAACGCCGTGTCCGCCTGACGCTGGAGAAAACGCCGGGCAAGATCGACACCACCGCCACCCTCGACGTGCCGGACGAGGCGGACGCCGGTCGCGCGTTGTTGCTGGTGCGAGTCCTCGGTCAGAACGCCGACGGCGAGGCGGAGGTCCGCGATTATTACCTGCTGGCGGACGGAACGAAGCGGGCGGAAATTGTCTTCTCCTATCCGCCGGAGAAGGAAGCGGACGTCGGCGAACTGGCCTTTCCCCTGCTGGATGCGGTCCGCTGGCGGTAGCGGTCCCCGGTGTGAGGACGACTTCGCGCGGACGATTTCCCGCCGGCGGCGGACGCCCGTCGGGTAAAGGCGCCAACACCGGCCGTCTTGCTCGCGTAAGATGGTTGCCCTAGAACGAATCGGACGGTTCTTGTCCCGCGGCGCGTCGCCGCATGTCGGAATCGTCGCCTTCGGCATCGACGCCCCTCCCCCTGCCCCCCGCACCGGACGCC
>NZ_WTPX01000229.1 GCF_013036045.1 Alienimonas chondri | reverse complement strand
ACCGTCACGCGGCGATCGCGGTGCGGCGGTGCGTCCGCCGCGTGACGGTCGCGACCCGCGGCGGCGACCTGCTGATCGACTGGCCCGCCGGCGGCGAGATGCTGCTGATCGGTCCCGCGGAACGCCTCACGCCGGACGCCGCCTGATCGGCGGGGCGAACCCGGCCCGGAGACCAACCCGTCCCTGAGAACTTGATGAAGGACGGACCCGCGGTCGTCGCTGCGACCCCCGGCGACTAGGCTGCCGTCCCGATCTGTTTCCGATCGCGTCGAACAGGAGTCCCCGCGATGACCGATTCCAACCGCCCGCCCCAGTCCGACTCCCCGGAGTCGGATTCTTCAACCGCCGATTCCCCCCGGCCTGAGCATCCCCGGGCAGAGCATCCCCGGGGGGAGCGCCCCCGGTCCAAGGGGCCGGTCCGGCGGCGCCGCGGCCGGGCAGACGATGCGGAGAGCGAACCGCTGCCGCTGGAGCCGGACGAGGCCGTCCCGGACCATATCTTCGCCCAGCAAAGCGAGCTGGTCGAATCCATTAAGCGGACCGCCGACAAACTGCTCGCCGACGGGGCGACGCGGGGCGATCTCAAGATTCTGGAACGCGCGCTGAAGGAGTTGCGCTACGCCTTTAAAATGTTCACCCCTTACCGCAAGCAGCGGAAGGTGACGGTGTTCGGCAGCGCCCGCACCGCGGAGACCGCCCCGGAATACGCCCATGCGGAGAAGTTCGGTCGTCGCATGGCCGAGGAAGGGTGGATGTCGCTGACCGGCGCCGGCGGCGGCATTATGGAGGCCGCCCACGTCGGCGCCGGCCGCGAGATGAGCATGGGAGTCAATATCCTGTTGCCGTTCGAGCAGAGCGCGAACCGCATTATCGACGGCGACCCCAAGCTGGCGAACCTGAAATACTTCTTCACCCGCAAATTACTGTTCGTGAAGGAGGTTCACGGCGTCGCCACCTTCCCCGGCGGCTTCGGCACGCAGGACGAAGCGTTCGAGACGCTCACGTTGGTGCAGACCGGCAAGCGGGATCTGATGCCGCTGGTTTGGGTGGACGAGCCGGGCGGCAATTATTGGGGACACTGGCAGCAGTTCGTCAACGACGAATTGCTGGAGAAGGGGCTGATCTCCCCCGAGGACACCTCCCTGTACAAGATTACCACGAATATCGAGGAGGCGGTCGACGAGATTCTCGACTTCTACGCGGTCTATAACTCGATGCGGTACGTCCGGGGGCAGCTCGTGCTGCGGTTGCACGTCGCCCCGGACGATCAGCTGCTGGAACGCATTAACGACGAATTCAACGACCTGTGCGCCAGCGGTTCGATTACCTGCTGCGGCGCCCACGAGCACGAAGCGGACGACGAGCACCTCGCCGAACTGCCCCGCCTGAGCCTCGACTTCAACCGCCGCAGCGCCGGTCGCCTGCGGCAACTGGTCGACCTCTTGAATCGTGAACTCGCCGACTCGCCGAACCGTATCGAGGCGAAGTAAACGGATCGCCAGCCCGAGGCGCAAGCCGAGGCCGGGTGAGCCTACGAACGTCGCTCGGCCGATGCTTGCGCCTCGGGCTGCCGTCGGGTTACCCCTTTTCAGACAGGATCTTCGTCAGTTCGCTTTTCAGCAGCTTCGCCCAGACCGCGTAGCCGGCGTCGTTCTGGTGCAGCATATCGTTGCGGAACAGCGCTTCGTTCGGCGTGCCGTCTTCCTTCAGATAGGCGGCGGTGGCGTCGATAAAATAAACTTTGTCGTCCGCGTCGGCGAGTCGTTTCATCTCCGCGTTGAAGGCCGCGATTCGCGGCCAGGCAGCCCAGCGGGAGGGCGTCGGCGTGACGGAGATCAACGCCACCGGCACGTCGGCGTCCATCTTGTGGGCGACGGCGATCGCGTGCCGCACGAAGGCCGCGGCGCCCTCGGGCGTTTGATCGCCCGGTTTGGCTTCGGCCCCGCCGGTGATGTCGTTCGCCACGAACAGAGCGATCGCGGAGACCGGTGCCCCCGGCTCGCCGGGCGTGAGATGCGGGGCGAACAGTTGATCGGCGTAATAGGCGAAGTCGCTGAACCGCGCCCCGCCGTAGCCCCGAGCCACCACCGGCAGCGGAGCCATCTCTTCCTCCACGTCGCCTTCCATCCACAGTCGCACCGACGACGACCCCGCCAGCAGCACCGCCCCCTCCGGCGGGCCGCCGGCTTCGTAGAGTTTACGGTCCCGCTCGCCGAGTTTTCTGACGGAAGATTCAAATCGGTCGATGTTCGCCTGCCAGGGGTCGAACGTGACCAACGTGACCTCCTCCGCCGCCGCCGCATCTTGAGGCGGAGCGGGGGCGAACGAACACAGCAACAGGGCGAGCGGAGCGGCGATCATCGGGGCGAGCGGTGCGGGTGAGAGGTGTTCGGGGCGAGGATAACCGAACGTTGATGCCTTCCGCTGCTTCCCCCCGCGACGCCCCGCCTCGACAGCGATCGGAACCGCGGGCGACGGCGCGGGATGAGGCGTTGGAACGTCTCGTTGAACGGTTCTCGATTTAGAGTGAATTAAAGCGTGTCGCCGTACGGGCCGAAGTAGGCCCAGCCGCCGTCGAAGTCCTCGACGCTCCAGGTCTTGTCGTCGTTGGGAACGCCTGCCGGCAGGGTCTTTCGTTCTTCGGCGACGACGATCGCCAAGACGCGGCCGATCTGCTCGCCGAGGGCGTCGATCTCGGTCTGCGTCGTGATCGTGCCGTCGAGTTCCGTCACGGCGATCCCGCCGTCCTCCACGCCGGCTTCCTCCTGCTCGAAGAGATGGTCGCAGCAGTCCGTCCAGTGCGGGCGGTACAGCATCGTGCCTTCGTCGAGAAACAGCGTGTATTCGCCGTCGGGTTCGGCGCCGGGACGGGTATCGAACACGACCGCGATCCAGCCGCCCTGACCGGTGTCGGCCCCGACGGTCGTCAGCGTGATCGGTCCCTCGCCGCCGGGGCCGTAGTTGTTTTGCGGGTCGAACTCCGCGAGGCGTTTCTTCAGGAAGGCTCGAAACGCCTCCGCCTCGGCCCGCAGGTCGATTGCGGGGACGAAGTCGTCGTCCTCGGCGCCGTCGTCATCCTCGTCCTCCGCCGCGGCGAACGGATCGGAACGTTGCGGCGGCGGGTCGGTCGCCCATTGATTCGGAATCAGCGAGACCGTCGGTTCGACGCCCCGCAACAGCGGATGATCCGAGGCGTCCCCGCCCTGATAACTCCAGCGAATCATCAGCCCCAGCTCCGACGATTCATAGAGGTGAAAGAGGTCCCGACCGCTGCGGGCGAAGCGATCGTGCGCCCAGCCGTCCGGTAGATCGAAGGGTTGTAATACGTCGTCGGCGAACGCCCCGACGCCCGGCACGCGGACCTTCGCCTTCTCATTCTCGCGAAATCGGCCGACCGTCTCTCGATACTCCGCTTCCCCCTTCGGAAAACGGTAGAGATAGAATACGACCAGCGCATTTCCCCGCCAGGGAGAGTCCGGCGGGTAGGAGGCGGACAGCCGTAGCGAGGCTTCCGCGTCCTCGATCGACCAGAATCCGTCCTCCAACTCCAAACGGTCGGCGCCCTCGAATCGCAGGCAGCCGAAATTGAAGGCCGGGACGAGCGGGTGTCCCTCCAGAAACAGCTGAGCGGCGGGCATGGCGACGGTCGGGGGGAGCGGGACGGCGTCAGTCCACCGTGACGGCCGTCCCGGATCAACCGGCGTCGATGCTCGGCGGCGGGGCCGTTTGCGAACCGATCGAGCGTCCCGGACGCGACAAGCGTCCGGGACGCTGCGTTCATCACCCTCACCCGTGCCGGCGGCGGCGTCGGCAGCGGCGATGCCAGCGTTCCACCACGATCGCTTCCTCCGGCGTCGGCGGGCGGTTGTCGGCGCCGCGGACCTGCACCACGCGGCCGGTGTCCGGTCGAATCTCGATCGTCAGCCGCGGCGCCCCGTTGAGCGTCAGGCTGTAGACGGCGCTCAGGCCGGCGCCGCAGCGGCCGACATAGGAACCCGCACAGTGCTTCAGCGCCCGCCCTTCGGCGACGAGGGCGCGGGCGGTGGTCCGTTCGATGAACCGCCACCGCGAGCCATGGCACTTCCATTCCCAGTCCCAACCGTGCGGCTCCCACTTGCCCGGAAGCGCCGGAGCGGGCGCCGTGCGACGCTGCTGCTGAGCGATCCGTTCGGCCTCGCGGCGCAGCGCGCGGCGGTTCTGGCGGTCTAACCGCTCCGCCGCCGCGCGGGCGAGGCGTTCCCGCTCGCGTTGAGCGGCCACGGCGGCCGCCTTCCGCTCGGCCTCCTGCCGCACCGCGGCGAGCGCTCCCTTCGCGGAACGGCCCCGCCAGACGAACCCGCCGGCCTTCGCGCAAGGGAGCCCGGCGAACCCGACACGCTCAAATCGCTCCGCGGCCCACGCCAGCACGTCGCGGGCGTCGGGATCGGTCAGTTCGGCGCCGCGGGTCGCCAGCCAGCCGACCGCCGCGGTCCAGAACGCCCGCTTCGCCTTCGCGGCGTCGTCCGCGGGGAGCGCCGTCGGATCGAGGCGATAGAACCGGACGCCGAGCAGCCGGCGGGCGACGATCTCATCGCCCCCGACGCGAGACGTTTCCGCCCGAATCGCCGCTGCCAGCGGACCGCCGGGGAAGCGGCCGAGCCGGGCGCCCTCCCGTTCAAAATGTGACTGGAACCGGCCCGGCGCCTCCCAGCCGAAGGTCGGCCCCAGCGCCCGCCCCGCCTTTCGCAGCCCGGCGCCCCCGCCCAGGGCGACCGCCCACCGCATCCACTTCGTTGCGTCGTCGCCCTCCTCCGGCGCCGATGCGAACGCCGGCGCCAGCACGATCGGGATCGCGTAACGACCGAACAGGTGGTTCACGACCATCGGCCCGAGCGCCAACGGATCGGCCAAGTCCTCGGGCGGGATGAACGCGGCCGGTTCCCGCATCCAGAAGGGGGCGAACGAAAGCAGCGCCGCGGGATCGAGCGATCCGCCGGCGGCGTCGCAGAACGCATGGATCGCCCGCCGGTTCGTCTCCGCGGACGGGCCGCCCGGGACAGTCAGTGCTTCCTCCACCGCGGCCGCGAGGGCCGCCGGCCCGTGCAGGACCGCCGCGTGCGCCCGCAAGCGAGCGAGGAGCCGGTCGATCGGTTCGGCAGGGCGTGCCTCGGCTTCATGCGGCGTATCACGCTCCGGCGCCGGCACCAACGGGGCCGGGGGCGGGGCGAACAGTTCCCACAGCGTTTGCCGGGCGGCGAGATCCGCCGCGGCCCGACCGGCGTTCCGATCGACCTCCCACACGCCGGGGCGTCCCGTCTTCGGCCGCATCGCGCACGGGTTCGGAACCGCGCCGGCGAGGGCGGCGCGGTCCTCGGGCGCGGGGGCGAACCGGGC
>NZ_WTPX01000228.1 GCF_013036045.1 Alienimonas chondri | reverse complement strand
CCCCGCCCCCCGTCGCCCCGCCGGCGCCGGCGCTCCGGGAAGGGCCGTTGTCCGGCCTGCGTGCGCTGTTGGCCGAAGACACGCCCGACACCAGCCGGCTCCTTCGCTTCTTTCTTGAGAAGGCCGGGGCGAACGTCGAGGCGGTCGCGGATGGGCAGGCGGCCCTGGATCGCCTCCTGCCGACGGTCGCAGGGAGGAACGACGGTATGAACGAAGCCCCCACGGAGAACGGGTTCGACATGGTGCTCATGGACATGCAGATGCCGGTTCTGGACGGGTATGCGGCCACGCGGGCGTTACGGGCGGCGGGATACGATCGACCGGTGGTCGCCCTGACCGCCCATGCCATGCGCGGCGACGCGGAGCAGTGTCTCGCCGCCGGCTGCGACCGGTACGCCGTGAAACCGATCAGTCGCAATGCCCTGGTCGAACTGATCCTCGACGCCGTCCGTTCCGAGACGACGCTTCCGCCCGCGATTCTGTTCAATTAATCGCCGCCGCGGCGGACGGGGGCGTTGGATATCGGAGCAGCGGATGCCGGGGCGTTTGCTGCCGGCGCCGGCTTGGGGGAGACTGATGCGAGTCCTGATCGCGGCCGCACCGGGCGGCGGTCGTTAGGTTCGCTCTATAAGGCTGTTGAAATGTCGAGGCGCTGGAGTCTGAGCACGTTCGTGGCGGTTCTGCTCGTCAGCAGCGCCGCGTCGGGCCGGGCCGCTCCCCCGGCGGGCGCTTCGGCGTTCGAGCAAGGGGCGTCCGATCAAGAGGCGACCGACCGAGCGGCAACCGGATGGGGCGTCTTCGGAATCGGGTCGTGCTATATCAATAATCGCTCCACGAACGACCTTCGGCGGTGGGTCCCGCAAATGGCGGCGATCGACCTGCGCGTCCATCGCACGCCCTATACGAACTGGGGCGCCGTCGAACCGGAGCGGGGCGTTTGGAACTGGGACGTCCTGAACGACGAGATTCAATATCTCGAGGAGCGAGGCTTTGAATTCGGCGCCCTCCTGGTCGGCAATCCGAAATGGAACGAGGCGGACCCGCCGGGCCATCTGCCGGTGAACAATCTGGAGGGGTGGTCGAATTACGTCACGCAATTGGCGACGCATCTGAAGGGGAAAGTGCGTCGCTACGAGGTCTGGAACGAGCCGCCCAACTTCACCGGGAAGGATCAAACGCCCGCGGACTATGCCGAGATCGTCGTCGCCGCCTATCACGCGGCGAAAGCGGTCGACCCGGACTGCCAGGTCGGGCTGGCGGCGAAGTCCGCTCATATTAACTATCTGGAGCAAACGGTCCTCGCCGGGGCGAAGGACCACTTCGACTATATCGTGCTGCACCCCTATGAAATCCTCGACGGCGTCGCCGAGAATACGGGTTCGGAAGCCGTTTATCTAAACGTCGTGCCGTCCGTCCGGAAGATGCTCGCCGCCCGCAATCCGGCGAAGGCGGATGTGCCGATTCTCTTCACGGAACTCGGCGTCGACGCGGAGCGAACGGGCGAGGACGTGCAGGCTCATGCATTGGTAAAAGCGTACGTGATGGGCATCGCGCAGGGCGTGGAGTGCATTCAATGGTTCGAGGGCCGCGACGGCGACAGCGGACCGATGGGTTTATTGGACCGCAACGGCGTCGCCCGCCCGGCGTATACCGCGCTCGGCACGTTAATCGAGCGACTCGGCCAGCGGCCCGCGCCGATCGGCTGGACGCTGTTGAACGACCGCCATCACGCCTTCCTGCTGCAGGGCGCCGAGGGGCCGGCGTTGGTCGTCTGGGGCGACCCCGGCTCGCCGGACCGAATCGACTTTCAGTCCGACGTGCGAGTCGTCGATCCGCGGACTGGCCACGTCACCGTTCAGACATCGCTCTCGCTGGGCGAGGCGCCCGTAATCGTGCTGGACCCGCCGGCCGCGCTCGTCGCACGGGCCGCGGCGAATTGCGATCGTCCTGTCCCCTGGGGCGGAAACGATGCGGGAACCCCCGAGGACTACGCCGAGGCGGACCGGATCTCGATCGAGTTCGGCGAAACGACCACGGAAAAAGGTTTGCACACCCGCTCCGGCGCCCACGTGGCGGAATCGGTCGTCGCCTACGGCGGTTCGGCCCGTTCCGGCCGCGTGCCCGGGGGGAACGTGTTCGTCGTCGATCCGAACTTTCTGTCCTACGAGTCGGCGTCGATCGAGATCACCGCCGTCGTCCGGCGCACGCCCTCAAAGGAGAACGCCGGTTTTAAACTCGTCTATGAATCGCCCGGCGGGTTCAAGACGGCCGGCGGGTGGTACACGATCCCCAAAGAGGACCGCTGGCACACGAAGACCTGGCGCATCGACGACCCGCAGTTCGTCAACTACTGGGGATACAACTTCATCCTCGAATCGGACGGCAACGCCTACAACAACTATTTCATTCGCAGCGTGACCGTGAGGCGGTTGGACCGACCGGCTCGGTAGCGTCGCCGGCCGAAAGAACGGCGTTCCTCCGACCGTCCCCCGGTCCCCGAAAAAAGTTTCCCCGGGGGTGGACAGGGGGATTTCCCCAGGCCACAATCCCGCATCGCCCCAGCACAAGGAAGTGCGTTCCCGATCGCGGGGAGGGACGAAGCCCACGTTCCATTCCTCATCGACAGGGCTGTCGTTGATGCGGGGGCCACGCATGGATGCGAAGACCACACGCGTTGAAACGGTGATCCCTTCGGCATGAAGCCGCTGGGCCGTGGGATCCTTGGGACGACGTTCGCCGTCCGGAGGGGCAGGGAGGGCGCCTTCGATCCCGCTCGCCAGTTCACCGCGCAATCGAACCGCCCGGCGCCCGCGTGGGGCGCCGGGCGGTTCGTTTTTTCGTCATCGGATCGCGAAGCAGAACGCTCGCTGTCCGCTCTACCGCTCCGCGGTGCGGACGGGTTCCGACGTCGTCTCAGCCCCGCTGGGGACGTATTTTTTCCCCGCGGCCTCTTCCAGCATGGTGAGGAACGCCGCCTGGCTGATCGTGCCGTTGTGGGTCGCGGGGTCGTTCGGGCGATCGCCCGGGAAGACCGCGAGGTGCGGCACGCCGGCGCCGCCGAGCTTCTTCAGCCACTCATAGGTTTCGTCGGAACGGTCGATCCAGCCCTTCATCGTGACGATGTCTAGTTGGTCGTACGCTTCGTGAGCGGTGGCGGTGTCGATGGCGAACTTCTCGTTGAGGTCGCAGTTCACGCAGACGGCGCTGCGGAAGTCGACCAGCACGGTTTTGCCTTCGGCCCGCAACTCGTTCAAACGCTGGGCGTCGAACGGCTCCCAGCCCTCTTCGGCCACGGCGGCGGCGACGGGCCGGGCTTCCAGGCCGCCTTCCGGGGCGAGCCAGACGGCGAACGCTAGCATGGCGCCGGTGACGCCGACGGCGAGCGCCCGCAGGCCGTACTTCCGATTAAAACTGTCGTTGTGCCGAATCACGCGGCCGACGATCCACAGCCCGATCGCCAAGCCCAGCAGGCCGACGAGGATCGGCAACCACAACTCATACGGTCGCACGCCCTGCATCAGCCAGAGCGCCGTGCCGAGCAGCAGCAGGCCGCCGAATTCCTTGAACCAGACCATCCAGTCGCCCGGCTTCGGCAGGAACCGCGTGGCGCCCGGCAGCACGGCGAGCAGCAGATACGGGCTGGCGAACCCCACGCCCATCGCCAGCCACATCGCCACGCTGCCGACCGGGTTGGTCTCGGCAAGCCCCACCGCGAACCCCGCCGCGGCGCCGATGAACGGCCCGGTGCAGGGCGTCGCCAGCAGCGTGGTGAAGATTCCGCCGAGGTACGCCCCCAACCCGCCGCCCTTGTGACCCGTCTTCCCCGCGGCGCTGCCGACGAAACCGGGGACCGGGATCTCGAACAGACCCAGCATCGACAGCCCCAGCACGAACACCAGCACGGTGAAGACGACCTTCCCGCGGTTCGAGTTCACCTGATCGCCCCAGCCGAATTCGTTCACCGACAGGAACGCGCCCAAGCCGAACGTCAGTCCGGCGAAGACCAGGAACACCGTCAGCACGCCGGCGGAGTACCAGAGGTTCAGCTTCAACACGGTCGCCCGACTCTCGCCGGCCTGCTTGGCGAAGCTCATGGCTTTCAACGCGATCACCGGTAGCACGCAGGGCATGACGTTGAGAATCAGCCCGCCCAAGAACGCCAGCGGCAGCGCCGCCCACAGGCCGCTTTCCTTCAGGCCCGCGTCGTCCAGTTCAAACGTATCCGTCAGGGTGATCTGGGGCGGGGACGACTCGCCGGGCGCCGCGGTCGGCGGGGCGGACGCCGGCGCCGAAGCGACGGCCGGCGCGTTCGCCCGGGACGCCTCGTCCAACGTGAACCGCACGGTCTTCGGCAGCTGACAGGCCGTGTCCGTGCAGACCTGATAACGCACGGAGCCGTTCAGCCCGTAGGTTTCGTCCGTAACTTCATAGGACCGGGTGAAGGCGACCGTCCCGTGATGCTCTCTCAACACCACGTCGGGGCCGTGTTCCACCGCCTCGGCGGCCTTGGAGGCCACGAACTCGCCGCGGGCTGTCAGCCCCTCGACCTCCGCGGAGAGCGTGGTCGGCGTCGCCGCCGGACCGGGGTCCTGCATCGCATAAATGTGATAGCCGTCGCCGATCCGCAGGGTGACCGTCAGGTCGATCTGGTCTCCCACCGCGGCGTCCGCGGGCAACGCGACTTCCACAGCGACCGGGCCGGCGTCGTCTCCCCGGCCCGGCGTGTCGGCGAAGGTGAAGACGGGGGAGTCGCCCCCAGCGTCGTCGGCGGCGAGGGAGTCGGCGTCAGCCGCTGGGGTCATCGCGGCCGCAGCGAGCGTCGCTGAAAACGGCGCGTCGCCCGCGAACAACGGCACGCAGACGCCGCCTTCGCCCTGTTTGCAGTAGGAACCCCGCAGTTCGCCCTCGATCTTCAGCGGCCCCTCGCCGACGACTTTGAACGATCGCGTCCAAGTGACTTCGTCCGTGAACTTCTCCATCGCCTCGCCGGAGAGCGGATCGACGTCCTCCTTCGGGGCATGATCCGGCGCGTAAACGTCGCCGATCGCTTCCAAGCCTTGAATCATCGCCAACTTCAGCTTCGCCGGCTGCCCGGCCAGGCTGGTCTGACTGACGAGGTAGAAGCCGTCCGGGATCTCCGCGGTGATCGCCAGCGTGAGCGTCTCGCCGACCGGGGGCGGCGCATCGAGGGGATCGCCGCCGCCGTCCAGGAACCTCGCGGACATCCCCAACCGTTCCACCTGCGCGGTCGGCAGGTCGAAGACGTCTTTGATCCCCTGACCGCTGGCCGTCGGCGGCGGACACAGCAGCAAACCTGCCAGCGCGGGGACGGCGGCAAGCAGCAGCCGACGGGCGACCGCGGCGAACGGGCGGGCGGGCATGGAGGGGGTCCGGGGAGC
>NZ_WTPX01000227.1 GCF_013036045.1 Alienimonas chondri | reverse complement strand
CTCACCCCCGGCCCCTCTCCCCCAAAAAGGGGGCGAGGGGAGCGACGAACACGACCGCCGTTCCGTCGGCCTACGGCGATTCGCTACACCCCGCGGGTGTCGCACCTCATCACCCCGCTGCTCGCCGCCGCCCTGTCGCAGATCGGCCCGGCCGATGTCGCGGCGCTGCCGGCGCCGGTCGCCGCGACCGCGCGGCCGGAGCAGGACGACGCCAACCTGCACGCCCTGCACGTCGCTGGCGGCGCCGCGTGGGTCTGCGGGGATCGCGGCGTGATCTGGCATTCCGCCGACGCCGGCCGCTCCTGGCGGTTCCAACCCACCTCCACCGGGCTGTCGCTGCGGAGCCTGTCCTTCCTGACGAATCAGATCGGCTGGGCCGCGGGCGGGGGGACGGCGGCGTTCACCGCGGACAGCGTCGGCGTCGTGTTGAAGACCGAGGACGGCGGGACGACGTGGGAACGGATCGACACGACCCCGCTGCCGAGCGTCGTCGCGGTGCGGTTCTTCACGCCGGACACCGGCCTCGCCGCCTGCAAGCCGACGGATCTCGCCCCCAGCGGCCTCTGGACCACCGCCGACGGCGGCCGCACCTGGACGCCGCTGCCCGGTCCGCGATTGGGCCACTGGCGGGCCGCGGCACTGACCGGCCCGGAGCGCGGCCTGCTGGTCGGGGAACGCGGCCGCATCGCTCTCGCTGGGGGGGGATCGCTCGTCGCCAGCCCCACGGCCCCCGGCGGGCTGCCGGCATTGTGCGCGGTGACGGCGACCGGCCCCGTCGCGTTCGCCTGCGGGGACGGGGGCCGCGTTTGGACGACCAGCACCGCCGGCCGGGCGTGGGAGCCGGTCGCCGGTCCGCTGCCCACGAACCTCGTCCCCAACGGGCTGAGCGCCGACGACCTCGACCTGCGGGGCGTCTGGGCGAAAGGCGATGATCTCGCCGTGTGCGGCGATCCCGGCGGGGTCGTGTTCGTGCGGGCCCTCGATGAATCCGGCCAGCCGCGGTGGACCGCGGGGAGCGCCGGCGGGACCGCTCCGCTGAACGCGGTGGCCTTCGCACAATCCACCGGCGAACCCTACGGCCTCGCGGTGGGCGACTTCGGCACGATCGTTCGCACCTCCGCGGCGCCGGGGCAGGCCGCGGCGGTCGGTTGGTCGACGGTGCGGGGGCGGGAACGCCGGGCGGCGACGCTGGCGATCGTCGCCGACCCCGCCGACGCCCCCTTCCTCGCCCTCACCCACACCGCCGGCGACGACGGCCACCGCTCCGTCGTGCTCTGCCCGGTGCGTCGCGACCTCGGCGCCGCGGCGATTCACGCAGCCGGCGAAGCGAACCGATTGGACAGCGCCGTGCTGACCGCCGGCGGGTCCGCGGGGCTGATCGGCTGGGACTTCCCGCTGACGGTCCCCGGTTCGGAGGACGACCCCGCGGCGCTGGCCCGCGAGTGGAACGCCCGCTTCGAGGGCGAGAACGGAGCCGGGGGCGCCGCGGATCGACTCGTCCGTCGCCTCGCCCGCGCAATCCGCACCTGGCGGCCGAGCGTGGTGATCCTTCCCCCCAGCGATCCCGCCGCGAACCCGACCGGGCCGGACGTATTGATCCGAAGGGCGACGGAGCAGGCGATCGCCCTCGCCGCCGATCCGACGCGGCTGACGGGGCTGGACCGGCTCGGCCTGCGACCGTGGCGGGTGACGCGGGCCCTAGAGCGCCGCCCGGCCGGCGAGCCGTCGACGGTGACCGTGCGGGCCGCGGACACGCTGCGAACCCTGGGCGGCACGACCGGCGATCTGGCCTCCTCGGCGCTCTCCCGGGTCAGCGATGCGGCCAGCCCGGCGGTCGAGGGGTTCCGCCCGCTGGGCTTGCCGGCGCTGTCCTCCAAACCGCACGGCGCCGATCGGGTGATGGCGGGGGTGCGACTGGTCGCCGGGGGAGACGCCCGGCGGGCCGGTCGCCCGCGGATCGCGGAGCCGGACCCGGATGTCGTGCTGCGGCGCCGATTGCTCACCGCGGCGGCGGATCGCCTGGTCGTCGGAGCAAACGGGGCCGGGGCCGCCTCCCAACTGCTGCGGCCGGAAGCGATTACGGCGAACCTCCGTCCGCTCTCCGCCGGCGTGCCGCCGGCTCAGGCCGCCGCGGACCTCGCCCGGCTCGCCCGGCAGCTGTCGGACGCCCAGGAGATCGACGCCGCGGAGGCCGTGCTGTTGGAACTCGCCTCCCGCTTCCCCGATCAACCGGCCACGCACGCCGTCCTGCCGGACCTCATGCGGCTGTGGTGCGGCAGCGAACAGTCCTCCCGCCGCCTCGCCCCGATCGGCGTGCGGACCGAGAACCGTGACGAGCAGAACGTCATTCAAACCGCCGACGGCGGCGCTCGTGCAGGAGCGTCGCGGGTCGAAACGGCGGACGTGAACGTGGACCGCGGCGGCGTCGGCCAGCGGGACGCCCTCCGCAAACGGCGGTTGCAGGGCGTGATCGGGCTCGGGGCGCAGCTGGAACGCTACGCTCCCCGTCAGTTCGCCACGCGCGACGTGCAGCGGTCGATGGCGGCGGCCCGGCGTCAGTTGGGTCTGCCCACGCCGCCCGATTCCCCGGCGACCGCGATCTTGGCCGGCGACGCCTCGGACGCTGCGTTGCCCTGTGCCTTCGCCGCGAGCACGCCCCGCTTGGACGGGGAGTTCGCCGACGCCTGCTGGCGGGCCGCGGAGGCCGTGCCGCTGACCAGCGCCGCCGGCCGCAGCCGTGGGGGACTGGTGATGGCGGCTCGGGACGATCGGTTCTTGTTCCTCGCCGCCTCGCTGCCGATCGAACCGGGCGCCCCGCTGCCCGCGGTGAACATGAGCGGCCGCGGGCACGACGAACCGACCCGGCCGCACGATCGGCTGGAGTTGGCGCTCGACGTCGACCGCGACTTCGGCACCGCCTGGAACCTGACGATCGCCGCCGACGGCGCCGTCGCGGAGGACTGCTGCGGCGACCCGACCTGGGATCCTCGCTGTGCGGTGCACGTCTCCCGCCAGCCCGGAGCGTCGGCGGACGATCCGGGCGAATGGCGGATCGAACTGGCGATTCCCCTCTCCGAACTGACCGCGGAGATTGCTTCGAAAGGGGGCCCGCCAATCGGGTCGGCGTGGGGGCTGCGGATGCGACGGGTGACCCCCGGCGTGGGCGCCGCGAGTTGGCCGGTGACCGCGACGGACGCGGTCGGCGTCACCGACGACGCCGTCCGCCCCTTCGGCGCCCTGCGGTGGACGAAATGAGCAGCCTGTTCGCTGCCGACGCCCCCTTGGATCCGCCCCCGCCGGGCGGGTTGATCGTGGGCGTGGACGAAGCCGGGCTGGGCCCGAACCTCGGCCCGCTGGTCGTCGCCGCGAGCGTCTGGCGGACCCGAAACGCCCCCTGGGACATGGATCCCGTCGATGAGCTGTCCGGCGTTCTCAGCCGCACGGTGCAGGCCGATCGCCTCTGCATCGCGGACAGCAAAGCGGTCTTCTCTCCCGGCAAAGGCTTGGGCGAGTTGGCTCGCAGCGCCCGCACGGCGCTGGCCGTCTGCGGACAGAAACCGGACACGCTGCAATCGTGGCTCGACGCCCTCGATTCGCCGTCGCCGCTAGGCGGCGCGCAACCTTGGTACGACGACCTCGCCACGCCGCTGCCCGCAGCGACGGGTGACGACCTCACGGCTCGCTGGTCCGAGGCGGGCGCCGAAGGGGGTCTCGAATTGATCGGCCTGCACGCCGACGTGCTGTTCGCCCCGCGGTTCAATACGGATTTGGAGCGGCTCGGCGGGAAGGGCCGACTGTTGACCGGGGCGTCGCTGGGTCTGCTGGCGAAGGCGTGGACCCCGGCGACCGCTCCGCCGACGCGGGTCGAATGCGACAAGCACGGCGGCCGGAACTTCTACGCCGCGGCGCTCGCGGAGGCGTTCGACGAACTCCCCGGCGTGCACCGCGAGGGGGCGGCGGGGAGCGAGTACACATTGACCAATGCTCGTCACCGCCTCGGCTTTCGCCCGCGGAACGAAGCCTTCGGGCCGGTGGCGCTGGCGTCGCTGATCGCCAAGTTCACCCGCGAACTGCTGATGGAGCGGTTCAACGCCTGGTGGGCGGACCGCGTCCCCGGCCTCAAACCGACCGCCGGCTATCCGAACGATGCCGTTCGTTTTCGAGATGAAACCGCGGAGGCCCGGGCGGCGCTGGGCGTCCCGGAGGACGCGTTCTGGCGGGCGAAGTAAACGCCGGCGAGCCGGGGGGTTCATCCCCCCGGACCGGTGACCGCCGCGAACCGAGCAGGCGCCGGGAAAACGCGTGCTCGGACCGGGGGGACAAGCCCCCCGGCTCGCTTTAGTCTGTTCCGCTCGCCCCACCGACGGACCGTCCCCCGATGTTCGCCCCGCTGCTGCTCGCCGTTCTGCTCGCCGGCCCCGACGGTCCGCCGAACGAGGTGTTGGCCGAAGTCGCCGGCGAGTCGATCACCCGCGGCCGGGTGCACCTGCTGCTGACGCTCCGCGGCGTGCCGGAGGAGAAGCGGGCCGCGGCGTGGGACGAAGCGACGGCGACGCTCGCCGATCGGGCCCGCATGCGGCGGTTCCTCGCGACCCGCCGGGCCGTGCCGGACGAGGCGGAACTCGACGCCCAGACCGCCGCGCTGCTGGTGGAGCACTTCGGCGAAGACAAGGCCGCCCAGACCGCCGCGCTGGCGAAGCTCGGCGCGACGCCCGCCGACGTGCGGGCCGAGGCCGCGCTCCCGCTGGCGTGGGAAGAGCAGGCCCAGCGGCTCATCACCCCCGCGGCCCTGCGCGAGTACTTCGAGGCGAACCGCCGCCGCTACGACGACACCGCCCTCACCGTCGCCCACATCTTCCAGCCCGGCGACGCGACCGAGGCGCTCGCCCGGGTGAAGGCCCGCATCGACGCCGGCGAACTGACCTTCGCCGAGGCCGCCAAGCAGTTCTCGAAGTCCCCCACCGCGTCGAAGGGCGGGGTGATCGGGGCGCTCCGGGCGGGCGACGGCAAGGCGCCGCCGGAGGTCTCCGCGGCGGCGTTCGCCCTCCCGCCGGACGGCAGCGAAGACGGCACGGTCCTCGGCCCGGTGCGGTCCGCGGTCGGCACGCATCTCGTCAGCGTGCTCGGCGTGGCGGAGCCGGGCGAGCTCTCCCTGACCGACGTCCGCAGCCGGGTTCGCCGGGATCTCAAACGCCGGCTGTGGTTCGAGCAGATCGAACGGTTGCGGTGACATTTTCTCCCCTCTCCCTCAGGGAGAGGGGCCGGGGGTGAGGGTGGCGAACCTTCACCAGCATCCGCTCGAAGGGCTTCAGGGCGAACGCAGCGTCCCGGACGCTTGAAGCGTCCGGGACGCTCGATACCGAACGGCGTGGAGGGATCGGACCGTTCCAGCCCCCTCACCCCCGACCCC
>NZ_WTPX01000226.1 GCF_013036045.1 Alienimonas chondri | reverse complement strand
CGCCTGGACCGCGGCGCCGCTGGCGTTCGACGGATTCGAAGCCGGCCCCCGCGCTCGCCGCGGACCGGCCCGCGTGCTGATCACCGAATCCGTCGAGCCCGCCGTCCCCCTGCCGACCGTCATCGCCGCGGCCGATCGGCTCGCCGATCCGCTTCGTCGGGCCGTCACGATCGCCGTCGCCGACGCCGTCGCCAAACTGCACGCCGGCGGGTTGTTCCCCGGCGACCTGCACCCGGGCAACCTGTTCCTCCGCGGCCTCCAACCGCTCGCCGACGGCGGCTTCGGGTTGGAGGAAGACGCCCTCGAACCGGTGCTAATCGACCTCGCCCCGCTCTACGTCCGACGCGGCTGGCCGAGAGAACGTCGTCGCATCGCGCGATCGCTGGGGATGCTCGCCCACGGAGTGTCGGACGTGAGCACGGCGGCCGACCGGTTGCGGTTCCTCGCCGCCCACTACACGGCACTGTTCGAGACGAACGGGACCGCCGCCGACATGCTCGGCGAGTGGCGGGACTGGGTCGCGTTGATGGAGGCGATTCGGCAGACCGAATCGAACCAGCGGCACGCCCGGCGGGATCGGCACTGGCGGCGGGGCTGCCGCGGGATGCGGATCATCGATCGCGAAACGCGATGCGTCGCCGGGATCGCGGACGAGGAAGCGGGTCGGATGCTCGCCGCGACCGGGGACGGCCCGGCGGCGATCGGCGGGCGTGCGGTGCGGGTATTGCGGGTCTCGCCGAGCGCGGCCCGGTCCGGGTGGGAGATCGGTCACGCCCTGCGGCGCCGCGGGCTGCCGGTCGCGGAGCCGTTGGTCTGCCGGCAGGGACGATTCGACGGCACATTGGTCCTCGCCGCCGGTCCGCCGGTCCAGGGAACCTGCGACGACCGTCGGGCCGCCCGCCGGATCTGCGCAGCGCTGCGGGCGTGCGGCTATACCCTCGACGGCCCACACCCGGAAGATTTCCAACGCGCTGCCGACGGCGCCGTTCAACTGGCAAACCCGGCCGCCGTCCGCCGGGCCGGCCGCGACGAAGTCGCCCCCACGCCGGACTTCGGCCCGGCCTGCCGTCCCATCCCCCCGCTCCGGCGAGCCGCATGACCGCCTCGCCCCGTCGATCCGCCGCCTTGGTTCGCAACGCGGGCGCACGCCTTGCGCTGTGCGGCGTGCTGGGCTATACGGCGTTGCTGTGCGGCTGCGCGAGCCTGACCGGGGCTTCGGACGCGACGTCCAAGCTCGCCGATTCCGGCCTCGCCCCGCTGACCGGCCCGCCGATGCCGAATCAGCACTCGGTCCGGGTCGGAAATCTCATCGTCAAAAGTGACGACGAACTCTCCCCCGGCGATCCCCTGATCGCGGATCTGGACCGCTTGCGCAGGAACGTCACGGCGGCGCTCGCGCTGCCGGAAGCGACGAAGGACGTGACGGTCTATTTATTCGCCGACGAACCGGCGTATCGCACGTTCCTCGAATATCGCCACCCCGGATTGCCGCCGCGGCGAGCATATTTCGTCGGCACGGGGACGGCGCTGCACGTCTATACGTTCCTCGGCGAGCGCACCGCGGAAGACCTAAGACACGAAACCGTGCACGGCTTATTGCATGCTTCGCTGCCCGGCGTCCCGCTCTGGCTGGACGAGGGTTTGGCCGAATACTTTGAAACGCCGACGCCCGGCGCCGCGAACGGCGATTATCCGGAACTCTTAGCCCGAGCCGTCGCGAGCGGCTGGCGGCCGGATCTCGCCCGGTTGGAAAGCATGGACGACTTCGCCGCCCTCACCCGACAGGACTACGCCGAGAGTTGGGCCTGGGTGCATCTGATGATGACCGGCGATCGCACGGTGATGCGGGATCACCTCGCCTCGCTCGGCCCCGGCGGGAGCAGCCCGGTGAGCCTCACGGCCCGCCTCGCCGCCGATCGCCCCTCCGCCCCGGGACCGTTATTAACGGCCCACGTCGCCACGCTGCTGGGCGCCGGCGTCCTGCACGCGGGCGGATAACCCGGCGGGTTTTCACCAAGAGGCCCACGCCCGGCAGGGGGCGCCGTCGGCGTCGGCCAGCGGCAGCGGCGGGCAGGAGAACGTGAAGTCGGAGTCCGGGACGGCGGACAGATCCGCGACGTTCTCCACGATCAACAGTCCGGCGCCCAAGAAAATCTCGTGGATGGGGAAGTCCTCCGCCCCCACCGGGTCGACGCTGGAGACGTCCAACCCCACGCCCCGCAGGCGTCCGCCGTTCGCCTCGGAGAGTTCCGCCAGGCGCTGCGCCGCGGCCGGGCTGAAGACGGGGATGTTTTCGAAGTAGGTCGGCTCCCCCCATCGAGCCGCCCAACCGGTCTCGACGAGTAGATAATCGAGGTGGGAGAGCGTCTCGCCGAAGTGCGTCAGTCGCTCCGCTTCGATCTCGCTCCCGGGGGAGAGGTCGGTGACGTCCAATCGACCGGCCCGCCCGATAAAATGTTCGATCGGAAACTCGTCCAGCATCCGCCGGCCGGGAATCATGTGGCCCGGCGGGTCGATGTGCGTGCCGGTGTGCGAGGGCATCGTCACCGTGCGTTCGCGGTAGCCGTCGTTCGCATAGTCGGCGACGGGGGTGAACGTCGTCGGCCCGTCGCCGGGGTACGCCGGCATGCCGGGACGGATGGGGTGCGAGAGGTCGACGAAAGGCATCGGGCGAGCGTGAGACGAGCTAGGAGCGAATCAGGGAGCGAACATTCATCGGAGTTTCACCGCGAAGAGCGGACCGCAAGGATATCGTACGGGGCCGGCCGCCCCGACTGATTCGCGAGAGACCCGCCCCCGTGTTCGCCCACATCCTGCTGGCGTCGTTGCTGACGCACCCGGTTCCGGTTGCCGCGAACTTCCGCCCGGCGGCGCCCGCGCCGATCGTCATCGCCCATCGCGGGGCGAGCGGGCTGCTGCCGGAGCACACCACGCAGGCCGTCGCCGTCGCCCACGCCGTGGGAGCGGATTATATCGAGCAGGACGTCGTATTGACCCGCGACGGCGTACCGATCGTGCTGCACGACCTGCACCTCGACGCCACGACGAACGTCGCCGAGGTCTTCCCCGACCGCGCGGAACCGAACGCCCCGCCGGGGCGTCGCTATTCCGCATTGAACTTTACGCTGGCGGAGATCAAATCGCTGCGGGCCTCGGAGCGGTTCAATCCCGCAACCGGCCGGGCCGTGTTCCCCGGCCGCTTCCCGGTTCACACCGGGCAGTTCGAGGTGCCCACGCTCGCGGAGGAGTTGGATCTCATCGCCGGTCTGAACGCCGCATCGGGTCGGGACGTGGGCGTTTATCCGGAGTTGAAACGTCCCGCCGAGCACGCCGCCGCGGGGCTGGACCTCGCCGCCGCCGTGCTGCGGGTGTTGGCGGACCGGGGCTATACGACCCGCGAGGATCGTTGCTTTTTGCAGTGCTTCGACTATGCCGAATTAAAGCGGGTGCGGAATGAACTGGGCTGTGAGTTGAACCTGGTCTTCCTCACAGGCTCCGACCCGGGTTGGGACGACGACGAACTGGCCGACGCGGCGAAGGTGGTGGACGGTCTGGGGCCGGGGTGGGCCGCGGTGGCGAGGCTGGAGGACGGGACGTATCGCTCCACCGGACTGGCGGAGCGGGCGCGGGCCGCGGGGTTGGCGGTCCACCCGTGGACCGCTCGGGCGGACGCGATGCCGAAGGGCAGCGACGGCGCCGAAGGGTTCGCGGCGCTGCACGCGGCGTTGATCGACGCCGGGGCGACCGGGGTGTTCTCGGACTTCCCGGGCCGCTCCTCGCAGTTAATTCATCGGAAGTAACCGCCCGACCCGAAGAGTCGGCGCCGCGGCGGGCGGGCAGGGTTGCACTGGCGATCGGGGGGCGGATCGTACGCCGGTCCGCCGTGCCCCGCGCCCGTCCTTCGCTCGATGTCGCTTCCCGCTTACGAGACGCTCGGTCAGTTTTATCTCGGTCGCGAGCACGACCCCGCCACGGGCGAAACCGGCGACGATTATTATCTGTACGACTCCCGCGATCTGACGACCCACGCGGTGGTCGTCGGGATGACCGGTTCCGGCAAGACGGGCCTCTGTTTGAGCCTGCTAGAGGAAGCCGCGATCGACGGCGTGCCGGCGATCTGCATCGATCCGAAGGGCGACCTGGGCAACCTCGCCCTCGCCTTTCCGAACCTCAAACCCAGCGACTTCCGCCCTTGGGTGGACGCCTCCGCCGCGGTCACGGCCGGGCAGACGCCCGATCAGTTCGCCGCCAGCACGGCCCGCAAGTGGAAGAAAGGCCTCGGCGAGTGGGATCAGGCGCCGGCCCGCGTCGGGCTGTACCAACGCAGCGCCGAGGTGACGATCTACACCCCCGGCAGCGACGCCGGCGTGCCGATCACGGTGCTGAAATCGTTTGCCGCCCCGCCGGAGAGCGTTCGGAACGACGCGGAGACCTTCCGCGAGAAGGTTTCCGCCAGCGCCGCGGGGCTGCTGAGCCTAATCGGCGGCGATCCGGATCCGGTCTCCAGCCGCGATCATATTCTGCTCTCGAACATCCTCGATCACGCTTGGCGGGGCGGGGAGGATCTTTCCTTATCGGATCTCATCCGTCGCATCGCCGATCCGCCGTTCGATCGGGTGGGGATCTTCGATCTCGAGTCCTTTTATTCCCGCAAGGACCGCAGCGGGCTGGCGATGCGGGTGAACAACCTGCTGGCCTCGCCGACCTTCGCCGGCTGGTTGAAGGGGGAGCCGCTGAATATTGAAAAGCTGCTCTATACGGACGACGGCCGGCCGCGGATCAGCATCCTCAGCATCGCCCACCTGTCCGACGCGGAACGGATGTTCTTCGTCACCCTGCTGCTGGGCGAATTCCTCACCTGGACCCGCCAGCAAAAGGGCACCGGCAGTCTGCGGGCGCTGCTGTATATGGACGAAGTCTTCGGCTACCTCCCGCCGATCGCCGAGCCGCCGACCAAGCGGTTGTTCCTCACGCTGCTCAAACAAGCACGGGCGTACGGCGTGGGGCTGGTGCTGGCGACGCAGAACCCGGTCGACGTGGATTATAAAGCGTTGTCCAACGCGGGGACGTGGTTCCTCGGCCGGCTCCAGACGGAGCGGGATAAAATGCGGGTGCTCGAAGGATTGGAGGGGGCGAGCTTGCAGGCCGGGGCGAGCTTCGACCATTCCCGAATGGACGAGGCGCTGGCCGGCTTGAAGAGCCGGCAATTCGTGGTGAACAACGTGCACGACGACGGTCCGGCGTTCCTTACGACCCGCTGGGTGTTGAGCTATCTGGCCGGCCCGCTGACCCGCGGCCAGATCGGCGACTTGATGGCCGATCAGAAGGCCCGCCTCGCCGAGAGCGGCGCCGCTCGCACGGAAGTCGTCGTGCTGCGCGACCCCATCGCCTCGAACCCCGCCGGCGGCAAACCGGTCGGGGCCCTGATCGCGGACCTGTTTCCCCCTCAAGACGAAGGCCAGGCGGCGCCCGATCCCGCCGCGGCGCTCGACGCTCTCGCTCCGCACGCCGCCGCGGCGCTGGCC
>NZ_WTPX01000225.1 GCF_013036045.1 Alienimonas chondri | reverse complement strand
CCAAGGCCCGCACGATAAACCCGAAGGCGGTCGTGATCAGGGCGGCGCCCGACTCCAACCGGCAGTTCCTGTTCTGGGCCTGCTTCGCCGCCCTGATCACGACCGCCTTCGGGTTTATCGTGCGGGCCTTGGTCATCGGCGAATGGGAGGCCGATTACGAACTGACGGAGACTCAGAAGGGCGAGATCTTCGGCGTCGGCCTCTGGCCCTTCGCGATCAGCATCATCCTGTTCAGCTTCGTGATCGATCGGATCGGGTACGGCACGGCGATGGTCTTCGCCTTCGCCTGCCACCTCCTCAGCGGGTTGGTGACGATTTTTGCGCCGGAGTATTTCTTCGAGAAGAACGGTCCCGAGGGCGCCTATTGGGCCCTGTACGCGGGGAACTTCATCGTGGCGTTGGGGAACGGGGCGGTGGAAGCGGTCATTAATCCGGTCGTCGCCACGATCTTCGCCAAGCAGAAAACGAAGTGGCTCTCGATCCTGCACGCCGGTTGGCCGGGCGGTCTCGTGCTGGGCGGCATCATCGTGCTGGGGATGGACGCCCTGCTGGGCACCGCCGCCGCGGACGGCGTCGAAGGGACGCCGGCCCCGTGGGAGTGGAAGGTCGCGTTGATCTTCCTGCCGCTCGCCCTGTACGGCGTGATGATGCTGTTCTGTAAGTTCCCGGTCTCGGAGCGGGTCGCCGCGGGCGTCAGCGATCGCGACATGCTGCGGGAACTTGGCTTCGGCGGTGCGTATATCGCGTCGGCGTTGATGAGCCTGGAACTGTTCCGCGTCTTCGGGATCTACGACCTGCTCGCGTCCGCGGGCATGGAGCTGGGCGACGCCGGCAAGGTCGCCGTGGCCCTCGCCTTCGCCGTCATTCCGGCCGCGGCCTTCGGAGCGGCGATCGGCTGGGCGTTCGGCAACAAGCTGCTCGTCTTCCTGCTGCTGGTGATGTGCCCGCTGGCCACCACCGAGCTGGGTACCGACAGCTGGATCGCCGACATCATGACCCCCGTGGTGAACGCCGCCTTCGACACGACCGTCGGCGGCGGACTCGTGTTGATCTACACCAGCTTCATCATGATGGTGCTGCGGTTCTTCGCCGGGCCGATCGTGCATTCCATCAGCCCGCTGGGCCTGCTGGCGGCCAGCAGCGCCGTGGCGGCGGTCGGGTTGGCGATGTTGGCCGGCGCCGATACCGCGGCCATCGTGTTCGTCGCCGCGACGGTCTACGGGTTCGGGAAGTCGTTCTTCTGGCCGACGATGCTGGGCGTCGTCGCGGAACAGGCGCCGCGGGGCGGAGCGCTCACGCTGAACGTCACCGGCGGCGTCGGCATGTTGGCGGTCGGCACCGTCGGGGCCGTCTTCACCGGCTACTTCTCCGAGGTGAATTCCGCCGACGCGCTGTTGGAGAGTCAGCCCGCGGTGCACGAACAGGTCGTCACCGAGAGCACCTGGGTCTTTGGCAGCCTCGACTCCATCGACCCGAAGATCGCCGACAAGTTGCCGGCCGACGAGAAAGCTGCCGTCTCCCAGGCGAAGGACGAGGGCAAACAAGCCGCGTTGATGGACGTCGCCCTGTTCCCGGTCCTGATGCTGATCGCCTACATCGGCCTGATCCTCTACTTCCGGTCCAAGGGCGGCTACGCGGCCGTCGAGCTGACGGAGGGGCACTCCGGTCCGGTGACGGAACGGGATGAGGAACTCGGCGGCGCCGTCCCCGGCCCCGTTCGCTGAGCGGGTCGAGGTGAGGGCGTCAAAGCGAACGACCGCCGCGGGCCTTCCGCGGCGGTCGTTTTATGCGCCGACGTCGGCTCAAGTCTCGGCAGGGGGGAGCGCCGTCAGACTTCGCCTTCGACGAAGCGGCGGTACTTCGCCCGACTGAAGCAGTAGAGGCCGTACAGCACGAAGCCGATCGCCAAGATCAGCAGCGCGATCCAACCCCACGAGTACGCCATCAGCGCCTCGAACGAACCTTCCAGTCCCTTCACTTCGCCGGAGTTTTGTCGCCAGCCGGCTCGCATGAGGAATAGTCCGATCAGCGAGAACGTGAAGCCGCGTGCGGCCAATCCGAGCACCCCGACCGGCCGCACGATCCGGCGTTCCACCTGGCTCATCTCGGTGTGCTCATAATCCTTCATGAACTTAGCGCTCCAGCTTCTGTAGAAGTGATGGAGGCCCACGCCGACGAAGATTGCGCCGGCGATCATGACGGGAATCCAACCGAACGGGACGCCCAGCATCAGCCCGGTCGCCTTCTCGGAGCCGGTGACGCCTTCCGCAGCGTCGCCGGCGTCCGGCACGCTGCCCCGCCAGGCGAACCATCCGGCCTGCACCGACATCACCAGATAGAACAGCCCGCTCACGGCGAACCCCAGGCGAATTGCCCATCCCTTCCATCCGTTCCCCTTCCCGCCGGGATCCAGAACCACCTGCATCACACGCCAGGCGACGTAGCACAGCAGGCCGACCGCGGTGACGCCGAGGATCACGCGACCGAACGGCGCCTCGATAATCGTCTGGAAGGCGTCTTCTTTTCCGGGAGGCGAGTTCCCGACCTCGAACGCGGCTTTCCCCGCCAGGATGCCGACCAAGCCGTAGACCAATCCCTTCGCCAAATATCCCACACGGGCGACATAGTCGAGCGTCGTGACCGTATCGCCTTCCGTCGCCGGGTTGAAGAAACGGCGGGGGATCAGAGAGGCCATGCGGGGGGCGGGGCTACGAGGCGGGTGACGGGCACGACCGTGTAGTCTATTCCCTCCGCCGCGGTCCCTGCCGTTTCCCCCGCCCCATTTTTCGCTCCGCCCGGTGCTGAACGCCCTCGCTGAAGATCGAACCGAAGCGTCGGCCCGGCGTTGCGTCCTCGGACTCGGCCTGACGGTCGTCGACCACCAACTGATCCTTCCCCAGTTGCCGGGGCCGGATCGAAAAACGACGGCCTCCGCGGCGCGGGTGCAGATCGGCGGCCCGGTGCCGACGGCCCTGGTCCAGTTGGCGAAACTGGGCGGCCCGGCGGGCACGCTGCTCTCCGCGTGGGGAGCCGACGCCGACGGCGCCGCAATCGAAGCAGATCTCGCCGCCGTCGGCTTATCTTTCGATCAGAAGGGTTGTCGCTCGGCGCCCCGGACGGGGTTCGCACAGATCTGGGTGGAAGAACGCACCGGTCGCCGATCGATCGCGGCTCTCCGTCCGGATGGAGCGGGCCTCACCGCGGAGGTCGCCACGGCCGCCGCACATGGGGCGGACCTGTTGCACACCGACGGTTGGCCGGGCGAGGCGGCCGTCGCCGCCTGCCGCGCGGTCAAAGCGGCGGGGGGAACCGTGAGCGTCGACCTGGGCGCCTCCGCGAAGCCGGAGGCGTTGATCGAGCTGGCGGACGTCCTGAACCTGCCTGCCCAGGCGTTGCGGCGACTCACCGACGATCACGATCCGGCGTTGGCGGCGATGTCGCTCTGCGCCCGCGGCCCGCGGTTGGTGACGATCACGAACGGATCGCGCGGTTGCTGGTTCGCGGCGCAGTCCGACGAGGGCGTCGAAAGCGGCTTCGTGCCGGCCTTCCCCGCAGAAGCCGTCGATACCTGCGGAGCCGGCGACGCCTTCTGCGGCGGGCTGTTGTTCGCCGTGCTGCACGATCTCCCCCCCGCGGCCGCCGTGCAGTTCGCGGCCGCGACCGCTTCGCTGAAGGTCCGCAGACTCGGGAACCGGGAGGCGTTGCCGGATTACGCCGCGGTCGCGGGGCTGCTCCGCGAGAATGAAAAAACCCCGGCCGCCCCCTGAAGAAGGGGACGGCCGGGGCCGGTACAGCTCGCCGGGCGAATGGTCGGTGATCCGCGAACGCTCAAATTCGTTCGCGGCCGAATCCCTTCGCCGTTGATCGTGCGTCGATCGTGGCGAGGAGGTGGCTGCCCGTATCGGACAACCCGCCGGTGGACCGCTAGGCGTCGCCACCTCGCTGGCTGTTACTGTCGTAGGACAGTCTGTCGGATGACATCGTGGACCACCTCCTTTCCGGAATTGAGTCTCCCGCTACTGACGGATCCAGGGACCGTCTCGTTCGCGGGCCGAGTGTACCGCCCCGCCGCGTCAGCGAGGCACTGGGGACATTCTGGCGAAGACCGGGGCGTCGGCAAGGCCGTTCTGACCGGTCCTTTCTATGTCCGGGCGCCGGATGTCGGACAATGATGTCGATACAGTCTTTCCGCACCTCTCTCACAACTCCCCGCGTCGCACCCCGTCCTCATGAAGATCGCCATTCTCTCCCGCGACGGCGGTCTGTATTCCACTCGACGTCTCCGCGACGCCGCTCGCGAACGCGGGCATGAGGTGCGCGTCGTGGATTATCTCCGGTGCTATATGGACATCACGTCCCACCGGCCGAGGGTGCTCTTCCAGGGCGAAGACCTGGTGGGAATCGATGCGGTCATCCCGCGGATCGGCGCTTCGCAAACGTTCTATGGAACGGCGGTCGTTCGTCAGTTCGAGATGATGAACGTCTTCCCCTGCAACGAATCAACCGCGATCAGCCGATCGCGCGACAAACTGCGCTGCCTGCAACTGCTCTCCCGAGCCGGAATCGGCCTCCCTGTGACGGGTTTCTCGAACTCCGCGAAGGACATCGGCGGGCTGATCGATCTTGTCGGCGGCGCCCCGCTGGTCGTCAAACTGCTGGAGGGCACCCAAGGCGTGGGCGTCGTGCTCGCTGAGAACCGCAAAGCCGCCGAAGCGGTCATCGAGGCGTTTCGCGGACTGAAGGCGGACATCCTCGTTCAGGAATTCATCAAGGAAGCCGGCGGCGCCGACTTACGTTGCTTCGTTGTCGGCGGTCGCGTGGTGGCCGCGATGCTCCGGCAAGGCGCCGAAGGCGAGTTCCGCAGCAACCTCCATCGCGGCGGACAGGCCGCCAAGGTCAAATTGACGCCTGAAGAACGCAGTACCGCGGTGCGATCCGCGAAAGAGATGGGGCTGAACGTCGCGGGCGTCGATTTGCTCCGCTCCAACCACGGCCCCGTGGTGATGGAGGTGAACTCTTCACCGGGACTCGAGGGCATCGAAGCGGCGACTGGAGTCGACGTCGCCGGCAAGATCATCGAATACCTAGAGAAAGCCGCTCCGAAAGGCACGGCGAAAGACAAAGCCAAAGGCTGAGTCGAGGTGCGAGCGGCGCAAAAAAAGACCGCCGCCTGTCCTTCGGACGGGCGGCCGTTTTTGCGAATAGCGGGTGACCGGATTCGAACCGGCGACATTCAGCTTGGGAAGCTGACGCTCTACCAGCTGAGCTACACCCGCGGCTGGATCGTCAATGTACAGAGACCCCTTTCAGACGCAAGCGGTTCGGGCGCCGGGCAGGCCGCCGACGGCTTGAAGGCAGCCGCAATTCTACGGGCTGACACAGTGAGCGGACCCCAGCAAGCCCGAAGCAATGCATGGGGTAGATACAAAAAGAGACGCCCCCGAGCTTTGGGCTCGGGGGCGTCGGAGACCGGCGACACCTACTTTCGCACTTGTGGGCACTATCATCGGTCCCGTGAGCTTAACGGTCGTGTTCGGAATG
>NZ_WTPX01000224.1 GCF_013036045.1 Alienimonas chondri | reverse complement strand
CGGCGATCGCCCCGCCAGTCGAGCCGCCGGTCGCCCCGCCGGTCGACCGGCGCGTCGCCCGGTTCGGGCCGGTCGCGGATCTGATCGAATCGCTGCACGCGACCGTGACCCGCACGACGCCCGCCCGCGCGGTGAAAGTGCTGGACGCCGGTGGGTTCGATTCGTTCTGGAAAGCGTTGCCCGCGGAGCTGGTGGCGAAGTGCCGGGTCACGCTGCTCGATCCGGGGCTGAAGAAACCGCCCAGAGAGGCCCGCGATCCGCGGTTCGAGTACCTCACGGGCGACGTCTGCGAGTTGCGCCGCTGGCGAACCGGGGAGTTCGACCTCGCCTTCAGTCAGGGCACGTTGGACCACTTGGGAATGTACGAGCGGCAGGAACGCTTCGCCGCGGAGCTGCGGCGGGTCGCCCGGCGGTACGCCGTCCGCACGCCGAACCTGTGGTTCCCGATCGACCCCGACTACCGCGTCCCGCTGTGGCAGTTCCTCCCGCAGCGGATGCGGATCGCGATTCTCTGTCGCACCGCGGTCGGCTGGGTCGACCGGGCGGAGAACCGGGAGGACGCCGTTCGCTGGGTCGAGGAAACCCGGCTCGTCACCGCGAGCGAACTCCGTCGACTGTTTCCGGACGGCCGGCTGATGCGGGAACGGCTGTGCGGCTTGACGAAGTCGTTTCTGATGATCGGCCCGGAGAAATTTCTGGACGGCTGAGGGACCGACAGCCCGAGACGCAAGCCGAGGTTCTTCGATGGGCGCAGACTCACTCGGCCTCGGCTTGCGCCTCGGGCTGCCGGCTCTCGCCGTCGTCCGGCGCTTCCCTCGCTGGTTCGGCCGGGACGGGTTCGGCCGGGACGGGTTCGGCCGGGACGGGTTCGGCCGGGATGAGACGTTCGGCGGGGTCGGCGAGCATGCCGGCGATGCAGGCGGTCATGAACGCCGCCAGCGTGCCGGCGACCATCGCCTTCATCGCCAGCGCCGCGACGCTCGCCCGGCGGTTGGGCGCCAGGAACGCCAGCGCCCCCATCTGAATGCCCACGCTGGAGAGGTTCGCAAACCCGCACAGCGCATACACCGCGATCATCCGGCCGCGGGGGGAGAGGTCCTCGTCGGACAGCTGCGAGAGGTCGTAATAGGCGATGAACTCGTTGAGCACCGTCTTCTTCCCCAAGAGTTCCGCCACCTTGGGGCAATCGTCGATCGGCGTGCCGAGCGCCCAGGCGACCGGCCAGAACGCCCAACCGAGCAGACGTTCCAAGCTCAGATCGGGTAGCCCGACCGCCCCGCCGGCGGCGCCCAGGATGATGTTCACCAGCGCGATCAGCCCCAGGAAAGCGAGCATCATCGCCCCGACGTTGATCGCCAGCTTCGCCCCCTCCGCAGCGCCGCCGGCGGCGGCGTCGAGAGTGTTGTGATACGCCGCCGGCCGGTCGATCGCGGCGCCGCCGGCGGTCTCGGGGACGTCCGTCTCCGGCCGCATCAACTTCGCCAACACCAACGCCGCGGGGGCGCTCAGGAGACTGGCGGTGAGGAGCTGCCCCGGGTCGATGCCCATGCCGTAATAAGCGACCAGCACGCCGCCGGCGACGGTGGCGAACCCGCCGGTCATCACGCTCATTAATTCGCTGTCCGTCATCCGGTCGAGGTAGCGGCGGATCAACAGCGGCGCCTCGGTCTGCCCGGCCAGCACGTTCGCGGCTGCGGCGAGGCTCTCGGCGCCGCTCACGCCCAGCGCCTTCTGCAACGCCCACCCCAGCGCCCGGACGATCGCGGGGATGACGCCCCAGTGCTCCAACACCGCCGACAGCGCCCCGAAGAACACGATGCTGGGCAGCACGAAGAAGGCGAAATAATGATCGCCGTACGTCTCCCCGAAGACGAACTTCGCTCCCTCTTCCACGCTGGCCAAAATCGTGCCGAACACGACGCCGGTCGCTTCATAAAACCATACGCCGACCGTCGTGCGGAAGAACAGCAGTCCCAAGGCGATTTGCAGCCCCAGCCCCCCGAGCACCACCCGCCACGGGACGCGGGCTTTGTGGGAGCTGAGCGCCCACGCCGTCAATAAAATCAAGACGAGGCCCAGCCCGCTGGTCAGCCGCAGGGAAAGGTCGTCCGGCACGGGGCGGGGTGGGGTCGAAGCGGCGCAGTAGAAATAGGAGGGCCCAGCGAGGCGATCGTAGCGGCGTCGTCGGCTTCTCGCCCCCCGCCGGTCTCCGACCCGGGGCGTTCGGACGATCCGTTGCGTTCGCGAGGTCGTGAATTCAAAGTATGGGACGCAGCGGCGTTCGCCGCGGTTTCCGCAAACAGGCGTCTTCAGATGCAAGATCCCACCTGGTCCTCGCCCTCCCGTGCGGCGTTAGGCGTGTTGACCTTCGATCCCGCGGACAATGCCTGGGGAGGGGAGATCGCCGGGGACGGCACGGACGGCGGGTTCGATTCGCTGACGTACGAGGTCGAAGACCCCTCCCCCGGCCGCGTTCGCGAACTGCGGATCGAGGTCGCCGAACCGACCGGCGACGATCCGCCGGCGCCGCCCTCCGACGCCGCCGCCGCGCTGGCGGAGCGTCTCGCGACCGAACAGACGGCCGTCATGAACGCCGCCCTCAACGGGTTCCTCGCCGAAACCCGGGGGGACGTCGCCGGCCATATGTGGTGGAGCGACGCGGAGGAGTTCAGCAGCATGTGGGACGACGAAGTCGGCGGGCCGCCCCCGACGGACGCCGCCGGATTGCGGCCGTATTTCGACGGGCCGGCGATCGTCGTCTACGACGCGGGTTCCGACGGTCTGGACGCACTGGACTTCGACGATGAACGCTCTCAGCCGGTCGCCGAATTGAAGTTCGAATCGATCATCGATCCGGAGCACGGCGTCTCGATCCTGCTCGACCACGACGCCCGCACGGTGGTGGGGACCGGCTACCAAAGCAGCGCGACGGCGTATTGAACGCCCTCAGGCCAGCACCTCGTCCACCGGTTCCAGCGGCGGGGGCACGCGGCCGGCGGCGGTCAGTTCGCGGAGATTAATCTCGATCGTCCGGCAGAGCGCCAGCAGCGGCAGGTCTTCCGGGTCCAGACCGAACGGGTCTTCGATTTCGTCGCCCAAGGCGTCCAGCCCCAGGAAGGCGTAGGAGACCAGCAGCACCGTAACCGGGCAGAGCCAGCCCAGCGTGCCGACCAATCCGAAGGGCAGGGCGAAGCAATAAAAGAACACCAGCCGGTGCGTGAGCACCGTATAGCTATACGGCATCGGCGTGTTTTTGATGCGCTCGCAACCGCCCTGAATGGCTGTCATCTCGGTCAGGGAGCTTTCCAAGTGCACGAGGTGATAGTCGTTGACGTGCCCGGTCTCCCACGCCTCGCGCAGCCGCAGACCCATCTGCTGGAGGCAGGCGATGGGGCGGTTGGACTGGGCGAGGACGGCTTTGGTTTCCTGTGCGTCGAGGATGCGGTGCAGGTCCGCGTGCGGGTCGGAGCCGCGGAGGTGATGGCGGAAGCTGTGCACATAGGCGACCTGTCGTAACGCCATCTCGCGGGCGAACACCCCGCAACGACCGCCCAACTCCGACAGGGCGGCGTCGGCGTCGCCGGCGTCGCGGCTCGGCGGCGTACCGTCGTCCGCGGGGAAGACGTGCTCGCCGGCGTCGCCGGCGGTCGGGGCGGCGCCGGTTCCCGTGCCGTCCCCCTCCGGCTTTTCATCAGCATGGGCCGCGGGCCGAGCGGCGATGCGAGCCATGCCGTTGGCCTTCGCCCCGGTCTCCTGGCCGTGCAGGTTGGCGCCGTCGACCGCGACGCCGCCGTGCCCGACGGACTTCAGCGCCGCGGCGCCGCTGGTCATCATCGCGCATTGCCGGGTGAAGCTGCGGGAGACGTTCACCATCCGCCCCCACAGCTTGCGGCCTTCCCACCAACGATCGTAGGTGGCTTTCGCCCGGAAGCTGAGGAACACGGAGATCGCCAGCCCCATCACGGTGAACGGCTCGAAGGTGAGCCAGTTCTCCGTCTCTTCGACCCCGCTGTAGAACAGCTTGTGCATCGCCGTGACCAGCGTCGCGAACAGCCCGGCGCTGAGGATCTTCGGGTAAGCGTCCTCCAGGCTGGACCCGGAGATGCTGAAGACCATGCTCAGCCAGGGCAGCCGACGCTTCGGTTTGACGATCATCGTACGACGAGTTGGCTGCGGAGAACGCGGAGCGGGGGGGCCGGGGGGCGGGAGTCTAACCACGTCCGCTCGTTCGTCAGGTCCGGACATCGAGGACGCCGACGCCGACGACGGCCCTGCCCCGCGCGGCGGGGTGGTCGGCGGACGGGGCGATGCGTCAGAATCGCGGCGCCTCGCCCGTTCGCCTCGTTTCGTTCCCCCGGCTCCCGCAGCGTTCCGTGTCCCGCTCCGCCCCCGAGAAGATCGGACCGTACGAACTGGGCGAGGTGCTCGGTCGCGGAACCGTCGGCACCGTCTACCGGGCCGTCGACGTCACCACCGGCGAGGCCGTGGCGCTGAAGATCCTGTTGCCGCAGGTCTCCGTCGACCCGGAGATCAGCGCCCGATTCGAGCGCGAAATCGAGATCCTGGAGAAGCTGTCGCACCCCAACGTCGTTGGATGTCTGGCCAGCGGCAAGACCCCCGCCAACGATCCCGCCGGGTCGCGGTGGTATTACGCCATGGAACTGGTCGAGGGCGGCACGCTGGCCGACCTGCTGAAGGTCAAGCGGGTGCTCGACTGGGAGGACGTCGTCGAACTCGGTTGGCAACTGTGCAGCGCTCTTCAGCACCTGCATAACAACGGGGTCGTGCATCGCGACTTGAAGCCGTCGAACGTCTATTTCACGCAGGACGGCGTGGTGAAGCTGGGCGACTTCGGCATCGCGTTGGATATCTCCTCCTCCGCCCTCACGGAGCAGGGCAAGACGGTCGGGACCTGGCTCTATATGAGTCCCGAACAGATCCGCGGCCAGCACCTGGACGACAAGACGGATCTCTATGCGCTGGGCTGCCTGCTCTACGAGTGCCTGACGGGGCGTCCGCCGTTTACCGGGGCGGGGTTCGCGGACATCTTCGAGCAGCACCTCCGCCGCGAGCCGACGCCGGTGAAAAAGGTGTGCGGGCTGGTGCCGAACGATCTGGACGCGGTGGTGACGGAGTTATTGGCGAAGGATCCGAAGAAGCGTCCGCTGAACGCCCGCGCGGTGCAGGGGCGCCTGGCCGAAGCCCTGATGCAGAAGGAAGAACGCACGCTGGAGCGGGACGACAAACGGGCCGACCGCCGCCGCGAGAAGCACGCGCAGACCCGTTCGCCGGACATCTGGGCGCTCGACCCGCCCCGTCGGGCGCTGGGCGGGTTGCTCGCGGAGGTCCGCCGCAACCCCGACCACCGCCAAGCCGGCTGGGGAGCGGTGGGGCTGATCCTGGCCGTCACCGTCGCCTTGCTGGCCGTCGTCGCGTTCGTCTCCGGCCGGCTGTGAAGAGGGCGTCGCGGACGAAACACACGATGAATCGCCTCGTCTCCCCCCTCTCCCCTTTTTGGGGGAGAGGGGCTGGGGGTGAGGG
>NZ_WTPX01000223.1 GCF_013036045.1 Alienimonas chondri | reverse complement strand
GCTTGTCGCTCCCCTCTCCCCCAAAACGGGGAGAGGGGAGCGACAAGCCGAGCGTTTTCTGCCGCCGGCCCCTACGCGGCCCTCGGCCTGCGGCATAACCCGTTTCTCGCGGACCCGCGCCCGGGGGTCGACGCTCCGTTTTGGATTGATCGACCGGCGCCTGCTTCGCCGGAACCGAGCGAACGGAAGGTGATTCAACTCCTCGGCGAAAAGGGCGCCGGGAAGACCTCCCTGCTGCTGCATTGGCGGAACGAACGCCGCGGCCCCTATCGCTACGTGCCCCCGGGTCGTCCGATGCCGACGGGGCTGCTGCGGTTCGCTCCGCTGCCGGCCGGGCCGCTGGTTTATTGGGACGAAGCGGACCGCGTGCCGCCCCCGCTGCTGTGGCTCGCCCTGTGGAAAGCGGCGAGAAATGGGGCGACGGTCGTCGTCGGAACGCACCGCGATCTCACCCCGGAGGCGACCCGGGCCGGGCTGCCGATCGTCACGCACGAGTTCCCCCCGCTCACGCCGTCGGCGCTCCGCGCCTGGTGCGAACCGCGGATCGCCGCCGCCGCCCTGCTCGACAGTCCGTCGGAGGATCGGCTCGTCGTCCCTGACAAGGTATTGCAGGAGACCTGCGACGCCGCGGGGTCGTCGTTACGGGAAGCGTCCGTCATCCTGCACATCTGGGCCGCCCGGGCGGCCCGGCAATCTCACCTCTCACGATCGACCTCGTCATGACCGCTCTTTCTCGCATCGCCACAGACAAGCAGCTCGCCCTCGTCACCGGCGGCGGTTCCGGGATCGGGGAGGCGATCGCCCATGCCCTCGCCGGTCGCGGCTGTCGGGTCGTCATTTGCGGACGGACCGAGGCGAAGCTGAAACGAGTCGCCGAATCGGCCCCGGACGGCGCCGCGGAAATTCTCACCCACGTCTGCGACGTCGCCGATCGGGACGCCGTCGCGGCGCTGATCGAACGGTGCGAAGGCGAACTGGGCGGATTGGGCGTGGTCGTAAACGCCGCGGGCCTGAACGTCCCCGGCCGATTGCTGAAGGACGCGACCGGCGAGGAGTGGGACACGGTGATGGCCGCCAACGCGACCGGCCCCTTCAACGTCTTGAAGGCCGCCGTCCCGGCGATGAAGGAGCGCGGCGACGGGTTGTGCGTGAACATCTCTTCGGTGGCCGGCGTGCGGGCGCTGCTGCTGGGCGGCATCCCCTACGCCGCCAGCAAGTTCGCCTGCACGAGCCTCGGTCTGGCGCTCTCCACGGAGTTGAAGGACACGGGCGTGCGGGTGACGAACATCTACCCCGGCGAAGTGGAGACGCCGATTCTCGATTTGCGTCCCGAGCCGCCCGGCCCGGAGCGGCGGGCGCTGATGTTGCAGCCGGAAGACGTCGCCGCCGCCGTGCTGCTCGCCGCCACGCTGCCGCCGCGCGCGAACGTGCTGGAGCTGACGATCAAGCCGACGGTGCAGGAGTTCGTGTGATTCAAGCCCGTAACGTCGAGGCCCCGCGGGGCCTCGGCGTTACGGCCGCACGGCTGCATGGAACCGGTCGTCGAGGGCAAGATTCCGCCGCGCGCGGAACACCCCTTCCGCTGCGTGGCTCCGCGGGCTACACCACCGGTCAAGACCCATGTCCCGCCCCGGTTCCGTTCGGAACGGCTTGGGGCGTTCACCGCAGACTCGCACCAGGGAAGGATCCCGCCCATGCGTCCCCCGCAGACGTACTCCCCCCCGTCGTTCGCCGCAGCGGCTTTCGCCGTCGCCACGATCGCCGCCGCCTTCGCCGTCCCCCCCGGCGCCGCCGCCCAAGGGAAATACGACCGCATCGCCAAACGCGATGCGCAGGTCACCCCCGCCGCCGACTCCACGTTCCGTAACGATCGGAGCTTCGAGCGGAGCATTTACGACACCCCCACGGCACCGACCTTTTCCTCCGACCTCGACCCCCGCAAGGTGGCGACCGCGGTGGATTCGTTCAGCCGGGAGATGAAGGCCCTGTACGCGGTGCTGCTGTCGGAACAGCGTAACCTGCCCAGCGTGCGGACCTACATGGCCGAGGTGAACGGCTACCAGATCGACGCGGACGTGCTCGCCCGTGATCTGCAAACGGCTCGCACCGTCGCCACCTACGAACCGCAGTTGCGGGAACTGGACAGCGGCTGGAACAAGACGAGCCGCCGGTTGATCTCCATCCCCGGCCTCTCCCGCACCGCCGAACAGGCGATCCGCACCGTCGACGCCGCCACCAAGGGCGTCGAATCTTCGCTGGACATCGGCGGCCCGACGCTGGATCGCCGGGCGTTGGTCGAAACCTCCGTCCTGCTCCGCAGCGCCGTGCGTTACCTGGCGGACACGATCGAGTTCTCCAGCGCCATCCCGGCCGACGCCGACCGTCGCGATCTGCGGGTGAAAACCAACCAGGCCCGTCAGCAGGCCGACCGCATGTACGGCCTCGTGTTCGACGCGGCCCGCCCGGATCGCACCTACCTGATCGAGGAATACCGGACCTTCACTCAGCTGATGAACCCGGTGATCGGCAAGCTCCGCGGCAACAACGATCGGGCCCTCGGCCGCGACGTGCGGAACGTGCAGGAATACCAGCGCCAGTTCGCCGACCTGCTGCTGATCGACCGCGGTATCGACCGCGATCAACTGGGCTACATGGTCTCCGACCTGCAGCAGGACGTGGAACGGTTCTTCAACAACACCACGCTCGAACTGCTCCGCGATATCCCGCGGAACGAAGAAGCCCTCGCCAGCGGCAACGCCTTCTACGGCACCTTCCAGAACTTCACCGCCACGATGGCCTCCTCGCAGGACCCCGCGGACTGGAGCTACGCCTACCAGTTCATCGATGAGCAGTGGCTCGACTTCCAAAACATCTTCCGCGAGATCAACAGCGAACAGGCCCGCGCCGACCTCAAGGAGATCGAAGCCGGCATGAACGCTCTCCGCGAAAGCCTGAACCTCACCGGGAACTTCGATCGCAGCGCCGTCGCGGATCTCGCCGCCCGGATCGAAACGAACGCCGCCTCCATCAAGCGAGACGCCGAATCCTGGCTCCGCCAGAGCCGGCCGAGCTACATGAACGTCGCCCGGGCCGACATGGTGGATTACGAACTGAAGAGCCGCGACTTCCACGAGGCCGTCGTCAACGGTCGCCCGCTACGGGAGCTGCGGGAGATGGAAACCGAACTGTTCGAGCAGTGGAAGCTGGTTTACGGCCACATCAAGAACGCCGACACCCGCGAGCGGGCCTACCTCGCCAGCAGTGCCCGGGACACCACCCCGGCGTTCCGCGAAGTGCAGGTCGCCCTCGCCAAATAGTTTCTGACTACGCCGGTCGTTTCTGAGAACGATCGTCCAATCGTCGCCTGAGCCGGACGCATGCGTCCGGCTCAGCTGCGTTATACCGGCATGATGAACTTCGATCCCGCCTCCTGCCGATCCGCCGCCGCGGTCCCCGATGCGGTCGCCGCCCTGCTGGCGGAAGCGGCGGACGCACGCGCTAGCGACGTGCATCTCCTGCCCGAGCCGGATGGGTTGCGGGCGCTGTTCCGCGTGGACGGCCGCCTCTCGGAGCGAGGAACGTTTCCCTCGGCGGTCGCGACGAACGTCGTCGGACGCTTGAAGGTCCTCGCCGGCCTGCTGACCTACGACAACGATCGCCCGCAGGAGGGCCGCATCCGCCCCCCGGAGGACGCCCCCCCCGAAATCGGCGCGCCCGGCGCCGCCCCGCAGATGCGGCTCAGCACGTTCCCCACGATTCATGGCGAGAAGGCGGTCGTCCGCCTGTTCGCCCCCGCCGGCCGCCTCGCGGCCCTCGACGATCTGGGCCTGACGCCGGAGATCGTCGCCGGTCTCCGCGCCGCCGCCGCCGCCCGTGGGGGACTCGTGCTGATCGCCGGCCCCGCCGGCAGCGGCAAAACGACGACCGCCTACGCCCTGCTGCGGGAGTCTGCGGGAGTCGAGGAAGAGTTGCGCAGCATCGTGACTCTCGAAGACCCGATCGAAGCGATCGTTCCGGGAGTCAGCCAGAGTCAAACCCGCCCCGCCGCCGGGTTCGATTTCCCGACCGGTCTCCGCAGTCTGCTCCGACAGGACCCGGAAGTGCTGTTCGTCGGCGAGGTGCGCGACGCGGAGACCGCCCGCATCGCGTTGGGCGCCGCGCTGACGGGACATCTCGTCTTTACCACCTTCCACGCCGGCACGAATCGCGGGGCGGCCGTTCGCCTGCGAGAAACCGGAGCGGAGCCGTATCAGATTCGGCACGGTCTGCGGGCGACGCTCGCCCAACGTTTGCTCCGCCGGCTGTGCGATTGTGCCGAAACGACCGACGCCCCGGACGCCCGCCTCGGCTTGAGTCTTCCGCCGGAGACGCCGGTGAAGGTCGCCCGCGGCTGTGACGCCTGCGACGGGACCGGATACCGCGGCCGATTCCCGGTCGCCGCGTTCGATGCGGCCGAGGGGGGCGAGGGATTCGACGTCGACGCCGCCGACGACGGCTCGCGGTTGTCCGCCGCCGCCCTCGCCGCGATCGAACGCGGCGACACCGACCCCGCGGAGGTGCGACGCGTCTTCGGGTTCGGGCCGGTTCTGTAGCCGGCTCTCTGTTGGAGAGGATTCTTGAGGCGAACCGGGGGAAGTCGCGGAGATTCTTCCGACCCGGCACACTCAGCGGGCGCCTCCCCCGCTCCGCGACGTTCCTCCCGTATCGTGCCCGCGTTCCTTCCCGCCGCCGACTCCCCGGACGCGCTGCCCGCGCGGCGGTTGGAGGAGGTCATCGCACTGGGCGACGAAGCCGCCGCGTTCGCCGCCGCCGGGTTGCCGCTGGAGGTCGGGCTGGGCGCCGGCCGACCGCGCGGGCTGAGCGAACGCATCGCCCGCCGATTACGAGACGGCATGAGCCTGCCGGACGCCTACGCGGAGGAACGCGGCCCGGCGCCCGCGGCGATGCGGGCGGTATTGGAAAGCGGCGTGCGCTCCGGCCGCCCCGGCGAGGCGCTGGCCCGCGTCGCGGAGCGATCCCGCATGGTCTCCGAACTGCGGGCGGAACTCGGGGCCGCGTTGATCGGCCCGCTGGCGGTGATCGGAGCGGCGGCGGCGCTCGCCGCCTGGTTCCTGCCGCTGGCCGCGGGACCGCTGGCGAACATCCTGCGACAGGCGGGCGCCGAGGTCTCCGGGTCGGTTCGGCTGTTCGAGCGCATGGGGCAGGACGGCTCGGCCTGGCTCTGGCTCGCGCCGGCGGCGGCCGTGGCTGCGGCGGTGCTGTTGGCGTGGCTCACCGGCGGGCGGTTGCTCGGTTGGCTGCCGGGGGTGCGGCGCGTGCGCAACGAACTGCGGTGGTCCAGCTGCGCCCATTTACTCTCGCTGCTCACGGACGCGGGCACGCCGCTGGGCGAGGCGTTGCGACTGTCCGCCGGAAGCGCGGGCGGCGCCGGGCCGAAGCGATTCGCCGCAGCCGCCGATCGGCTCGACGCCGGCGAGAACCGGGCGGACGTGTTCTTCGAAGGGGCGGCCAGTCCGGCGCCGCCGCTGCTCTCCTGGACGTTGGCCACCGTGCCCGCGGCGGATCTGCCGACCGCGTTGGCCGAGGTCGCCGCGACCCATGCG
>NZ_WTPX01000222.1 GCF_013036045.1 Alienimonas chondri | reverse complement strand
GGGGGGTGAGGGGGCGCCGCGAGCGATTCGAAACCGTCCGATCCGTGCGGACCGTTCGCCCTCAACCCCGGGCCGTCTCCCAAAGGGAGAGGGGAGACCCGTCATCGACCGCGCTCCCTGCCAACCCAAGGCGTTGCTGAAACCGCCCGTTTCGCCCGTCCCATCAATTTTCCCGCTAACGTCGCCCGGTCCGGCGCCTTTCTCTTTCCGGAGACCCACCCCATGACCGCCGACGGCGCCCCCACCGTAGCCCCGCTCGCCCTCGACGCCGGTTCCCCCGACGCCGATACGGCGTTCGTGCGGATGCTCACGGAAAGCCAACTGGCTCTGCGGGCCTATCTCCGCGTGTTGATGCCCGGTCATCCCGGCGCCGCGGACGTGCTGCAACAGGCGAACGCCAAGATCTGGGAGCGCCGCGCCGACTTCAGCCCCCGCTCCGATCAACCCGCCGCCGACTTCAAGGCGTGGGCGATGACGCTGTTGAAATACGAAGTCCTCACCGCTCGGAAGCGGGAGGTCCGCGAGCGACTGCGGTTCACGGACGACCTCGAAGCGACCGTCGCCGAGGAACTCGCCCGGTTCGACCCCCGCCCCGACGATCGCGCCGACGCCCTGCGAGCCTGCCTGAACGACCTGCCGGCCGAACGCCGCGATCTGATCGCGGCCCGCTACGCCCGAGACGAATCGCTCGCCGAGTATGCCCAGCGGGTGAAGCGCTCCGTCGGCGGACTGCGGGTCACGCTGCATCGGGTGCGGGCCGCGCTGGCCGAGTGCGTCGAACGCCGACTGGCCCTCGCCGAAGGAGGTTCGCGATGAACGACCTGCCCCAAGAACTCGCGGATCGCACGCCGGAGCGCACGCTGCTGCTGGAGGGCTTCCTCGACGGCACGCTGAGCGAAGCCAACGCACTGACGTTGGAAGCGGAGCTGTCCGTCGATCCCGCGTTCCGTCAGCGACTGTACGAACGTCTGACGCTGGAATCGCTGCTCGAAGAAGTCGCCGGTGAGACCGGAGCGCAAGCTCCGGCCGTCGGCGCCGCCGAGGGAATCGACGCACGGCCGGAGCTTGCGCTCCGGTCTCATGCCCGACGCCCGGCGCTCCGGCGAATCGCTCTGGCGGCGCTGGCGCTCGCCGCCTGCCTGCTGGTCGGGGCGTTCCTGCTGAGCGATCGCGGCGCCGATCCTGCGCCGGTTCTGGCGGAGGGCGGGGAGAGCGAGCCGGTTGAAAGCGAGCGCGTCTCCGGGTTCGGCGTGGTGACCGGGCAGGAGGACGCCGCGTGGGTCGGACGCCGCTTGCGGACCGGCGATCTGGCGCCGGGCGGACCGTTGCGGTTGGAGTCCGGCACGGCTCATCTCGAACTGTTCAGCGGGGTGCGATTGCTGGTCCGCGGGCCGGCGGCGTTCACCGTCGATTCGCCGATGCAGCTCACCCTGCGATCCGGCCGCATCCAGGCCCGCGTGCCGGAGCCGGCCGTCGGCTTCCGCGTGCAGACCGCCGCGGGGGAACTGGTCGATCTCGGCACGGAGTTCGCCGTCGAGGCGGGCGACGGGGCCGCGGGCGAAGCGGGGTCCTCCGAATCAACGAACGACGTCCGCGTGCGGGTGTTGGACGGAGCGGTGACGCTCGCCGCCGGCCAGCGGGAGGCGCAGCTCGTCGAACCCGGCGCCGTCTGGCGCTGGACCGCTCAGAACGCCGCGCCGGACGCCGCCGCGACGCTGACCGCGGAGCCGCTGATCGACGCCCGCCGCCGCCTCGCCGACCAACGCAACCGCCGCCGCGCGGAGTGGAAAACGAGCCGCGACGAACTGCTCAACGACCCCCGCCTGTTCGCCTTCTACGCCCCCGGCGATGCCGCGGAGAGCGGCGTCGTTCCCAACCTCGCCACGGCCAACCGAAGCGTGACCGCGAGCGACGGCGTGGTGATCGCCGCCGAGCCGGCCCCCGACCGTTGGGAGCAGGAGGGCGGCGCCCTGGACGTCAGCCGCCCCGGCAGTCGAATGCGGCTGGCCGTGGAGGGCGAGAGCGCCGGTCTGACGCTGCTGTGCTGGGTGCGAATCGGCAGTCTCGATCGGGATTACAACTCGCTGTTGCTCTCCGACGGACACCGGGCGCGGTCGCCGCATTGGCAACTGCTCCGCGACGGGCGGCTGTTCTTCTCGCTCAAGCTGCCGGACGACGTGCGCGCGGCGCACCCGTCGGTGCAGACGAAGTTCCATTCGCCCCCCGTCTGGACCCCCGCCCGCAGCGGTCGCTGGCAGATGCTGGCGGTGACGTACGACCCGGTCGCGGCGGAGATTTGCCACTACGCCGACGGCGTCCGCGTCGGTCGGCAGGCTGTCGATCCGGTGCTCGCCGCGGCCGCCTCGACGGTGAGCGTCGGCCGGGCGACCGTCGGGAACTGGACCGACCCGGTCTATTCGACGGACCCCAAGTTCACGGTTCGCAACTTCAACGGCCGGATCGGGGAACTGGCGGCGTTCGCCGCCCCCCTGTCGGCTGCCGAAATCCACACGCTGTTTGAAAAGGGACGCCCCGATGCGGACTGACGCGCGATTGCTCGCCCTGCCCCTCGCCGCGCTGCTCAGCGTGTGCGCGTATCCGGTCGGCGCCCAGCCCCCGGCTGAGGGGAACCCGGCCGAAGGCGTCGAACTGGCGCTGCCGCCCGGCGAAGAGGCGGGAACCGATCTGGCCGCGGAGGCGCCCGCGGAAGGCCATGAGGACGCCTCCGTTGGGGAGGACGCGAACCTCGTCGTCGACGGCCTTGTTCAGGAACCGGCCAAGCCGGACCCGGCGACGCACTTCACCCTCAAGGCCCTGCCGCTGCTGGAAACGCGGTGCGGCGGCTGTCACGGGGCGGAGGTGGAAGAACCCGGCGGCGCCTTGGGCACGCACTCGCTGGCCGCGCTGCTGGCCGGCGGGGAGAGCGGTTCGCCGGCGATCGTCCCCGGCCAGCCCGGCGCCGGCACGTTGATGGACGCGATCACCTGGGCCACCTACGAAATGCCCCCCAAGGAGGCCGACCGACTGAACGAGGAGGAGGTCGCGATCATTCGTCAATGGATCGCCGACGGCGCCGTCTGGCCGACGAAGGAGGAACAGGATGCGATCCGCTGGCAGGACGCCCAAGCCGCCGAGACCGCCGACGGGCGCCTGGTCCGCACCAGCGGCGGGCAGTCCGACGCATGGACGAATCGCCGTTACGCCCCGGAGGATCTGTGGTCCCTTCAACCGCTGCCGCCTGCCGAGGCGCCGCTGTCGACCGACGCCCTCGCCGCCCTGGTGGACGAGCGCGTGAACGCCCGTCTGGCCGACGCGGACCTCGCACCGGCCGCCCCCGCCGAGGCCCGCACGCTGCTGCGGCGGGCGACGTTCGACCTCACCGGCCTGCCCCCCACCCCGGCCGAGACCGACGCCTTCCTCGCCGCTTACGACGCCGATCCCGACGCCGCGTGGGTCGCGCTGGTCGATCGGTTGCTCGATTCGCCCGCCTACGGCGAACGCTGGGCGCGGCACTGGTTCGACGTCAGCCGCTACGCCGACACCGGCGGGATGAGCAACGACTTCGAACGCTCCAACATGTGGCGCTATCGGGACTACGTCATCCGGGCGTTCAACGAAGACAAACCCTATAACGAATTCGTCGTCGAGCAGCTCGCCGGGGACGAACTGGCGGACGCCTCCGTGCTGGAACGCACCGGCGATCCGAAAGCGGTCGAGAAGGCCCGTCTGGACGGCGATTATACGCCGGAGGAGGCGGAGCAGATCGTCGCCAGCGGGTTCCTGCGGCTCGGCCCGTGGGACAATGCGATGATCGCGGACGACGAGGCCCGGCAGATTTATCTCGACGACGTGGTGAACGTGACCGGGCAGGCGTTTTTGAGCACGACGATGCGGTGCGCGAAGTGCCACGATCATAAGTTCGACCCCCTGCCCACCCGCGATTATTACCGTCTGTACGCCGCCTTCAGCACGACGCACGCGGCGGAACGCAACGTCCCCTTCCTGCCGAGCGAGAACCGCGAGGGCTTCGAGGAGGAAAAGGCCCTGGTGCAGGAGCTGCTCGCCTTCGCCAAGGCCGAAGTCAAACAACTCACCGACAAACGGGAGGCCGCCGCCAAGGCCTGGTTCGACGAACGCGGTCTGCCGTATCTCGACCAGAACGCTCGCAAGGATCTGCCGGACGAACAGAAGCCGCCCCGCCACGTCGGCCTCTCCACCGAGGAGCAGGGCGAATTGAAGGTCCGGGAGCAGGACGTCTGGATCTGGAACCGGCGTCTGGAGCGCTTCCAGCCGATGGCCCAGAGCGTTTACAACGGCGGCGAGACGAAGCTCGCCTGGAACGGCGCTCGCAAGCTGCGGATCGATCAAAAGGCGTTCAATACCGACCCGCCGGAGTGCTTTATCTTCGACGGCGGCGCCCTCGAAGCCAAGGGCGAGCCGGTGCAGCCCGGCGTGCCCAGCGCCCCGGGTCTGCCGGTCGCCGGGACGAGCGATTATCTCCTGCCGAACGGCGTCTCCGGCCGTCGGCTGGCGCTGGCCCGTTGGATCGCCGACCCGGCGAACCCGATCACCGCCCGCTCGATCGTGAACCGCGTCTGGGGCTGGCACTTCGGCTCGCCGTTGGCCGGAAACCCCAACAGCTTCGGGGCGAAGGGCGGCAAGCCCACGCACCCGGAACTGTTGGACCGCCTCGCCGCGGACTTCATCGCCGGCGGCTGGACCTTCAAACGACTCCACCGCGGTTTGATGCTCTCGGAGGCCTACCGGCGCTCCTCGCGTCACCCCAACCCGGACGCCCTCGAAACCGCCGATCCGAACGGCCAACTCTTCGCGACCTTCCCCCGCCGTCGGCTCAGCGCCGAGGAACTTCGCGACGCGATGCTGCTGGCCTCCGGCGAGCTGGTCGAATCGAACGGCGGCCTGCCGATCCGGCCGGAGATTAATATGGAGGTCGCCCTGCAACCGCGGATGATTCAGTTCTCCCTCGCCCCGGCCTATCAGCCTTCGCCGCGGCCTGAGCAACGGAACCGGCGGACGATCTACGCCTACCTCGTCCGCGGGCAGGCGAACCCCTTCCTGGAAACGTTTGACCGTCCCGGCCCGAACGACTCCTGCGAACTGCGGGAGACCGCCGCGACGGTGCCGCAGTCGTTCACGCTGCTGAACGGCGTGACCGCCAACGACCGCGCCGCCGCCCTGGCGGCCCGCATTGAATCCGAGGGATTGCAGGGCGAAGCGGCGATCGACCGCGCCTTCCGACTCACCCTGAACCGCCCGGCGAGCGACGAAGAGCGGTCCGCCCTGACGGCCTATCTGCAAGACGCCGCCGCCGTGCACGCGGAGGTGGAGGTGGATCCGCCGACCTACCCGGAACGGATCACGCGGTCGCTGGTGGAGGAGTTCTCCGGCGAGCCGTTTGAATATACGGAGATCCTGCCGACCTTCGAGAATTACGAACGCGACCTCAAACCCGAAGACCTCGCCCCGCCCGCAAGGGCGCTGGCGGACGTGTGCCTGTTGCTGCTGAACAGCAACGAGTTCGCGTACGTGGATTGACCCCTCCTTCTTACTCCCCTCGCCCCCTTTTGGGGGAGAGGGGTCGGGGGTGAGGGGCTTTCCCCGCCCGACAA
>NZ_WTPX01000221.1 GCF_013036045.1 Alienimonas chondri | reverse complement strand
TGCGGGGCGCGGGTTATGCGCCTCGGACGGCCCGACGACAAGGTCCGCACCCCGAATCGGTCAAGCGGCGTCCATCAATCCGCGACCGCGACCCGCTTGACCGGTACACTGCCGAAATCGCCCCGACCCCCGGGGCGGTCCGTTCGAGCTTCGTCATGCCCGCTCCCGACGCCCCGGTTCCCGACGTCTTGTCCTTCGACTGTCCCGCCTGCGGGAAGACGTTGAAGGCCAAGCCGTCGCACGCCGGTCGCACGACCGCCTGCCCCAAGTGCGGGGAAGCGCTCACCGTGCCCGCCGCCGGCGCCTCGGATGCTGACGAAACGGCCGCCGCAGAGACGGCCGAAGACGGCTTCGACGAATCGGCGACGCCGGAACCGACCGAACAGGTCGCCGCGGGGTTCCCCCCGGTCATTCGTACCGGCCCGGTCGTGAAAGACGCCCCCTCGAACGACGAGGGTCCCCCGATCATCGAGCGGGCGTCCCCGCGGTCCGGCCGCGGTCGGCGGCGTGCTCGCTCGACGGCGGACGAAGGACGATCCAAGGTCGTGCCGATGGCGATCGGCGGCGGAGCCGTCGCGGCGCTGGCACTGGGCGTCGCGGCCTTCCTGTTCTGGCCCGGCGACGACGCCGGCGGGGCGGCCGGGGAGAACGGCCCCGCGATGCTCGCGGCCCTGCCACCGCAATCGGTTATGGAGGGCGAGCGTTTGGAGGTGTCAGTCGTCAACACCATGGACTTCGACCAGCGATTCAACCCGAAGTCCCCGCAGGAGTGGACGCACAAGGTCGTGCTGAGCGAGGCGCCGGAAGGCGCCCGATTGAGCGGCTCCGGCACGCAATTCACCTGGACGCCCGGCGAAGCCGACGGGCCGGGGACAGCCTCCGTCACCGTCGCGCTCACCCACCGGGCGACCGGGGACGTCACGGAGACGGCCACGTTTGAAATCGCTGTCGCCGAGAACGATGCCCCGCCCTGGGTCGCCCCGCTCGCCGCGGTGGTCGTCGGCCCGGGCGAATCGACTTCGCTCAAGGTCTCCGCCGAAGACCCGGATCAGCCGGCCAACGCCCTCGCGTTCCGGTTGGTAGGCGACGTGCCGGACGGCGTCAGCATCGCCGACGACGGCACGATCACATTCGCCCCGCCGGCGAACGCCCCGGAAGTCGATGCGGAGTTCGGCGTGCGAGTCGTCGAGACGAAGGCCGACGGCGGCGACGGAGCCAGCACCGTCGCCCCGGTCCGGCTGTCGGTGATGTCCGCCGGTCCCGGTCGCGAACCGGCGACGCCGTCCGTCGCAATGCTCGACCCGCAGCCGGCCGCCCCCGCCGATGCAGCCCGCGCCGATGCAGCGCCCGCCGATCCCGCCGCGAGCGAGCCGGAGGCCATGGCGGAGGAACCGGCGGCCATGGCGATGGCCGAGGAGCCGGCGGCGACGGAACCCGATCCGGCGCCCGCCGATCCGGCGCCGGAACCGGCAATGCGGGTCGCCGCGAAGCCGGAGTTGGACGCCGCCGAATTCGGTCCGTTGAACGACGACGAAGCAGCGTACGAGGAGAACTTCGTCGCCCCGCTGCTGGCCCTCTACGGCGAGCCGGACGACCGGCGGCGGCCGCTGCTCGCCTCCAAGGAGTACGAACAGGTGCGGACGCTGTTCGCCACGGAATTCGCCCGCATGCACGAACGCGAGATCCGCCAGGGACTCGGCGACAAATCCGACGAGATCCTCGCTTGGTTGAAGGAGCGTCCCGACCTGCGGGAGACGCTGTTCAACGCCTTCACGCCCGCGGACGACGTCGCCGCGGGCATGACGGTGTTCCGCGAACTTTACGACGAGTTTGGCGATCGACTCGGGAAATACGGCGCCCTCGCGACTGCCGCCGCGGTCGTTTGGGATGATCCGGTACGCGGCCCCTATCAATACGACCACCACGCCGAACGGGCCAAGGCGGAACTGCCGACGGAAGAACGCCCGGCGGCGGTGGAGAACGTCCGCTATTTCCTCGATCGGGAGGACGTGATGCAGGGCCGGGCGGAACGCCTGCCGTGGGAACTGCTGGTGATGACGATCGATCACCGCACCCCCATCGAGGAGCGGAACTTCGCCCTGGCCAACTACGGGGCCAATCGCAGCCGGTTCGGCGAGTGCTATTCGCAGGTGCCCTACGACAAAGAGATGCTGGAGACGGAAAGCCGTCGGGGCGCTTTGAACGGTCTCCCCTATACGCTCCCCGCAATCCTGGCGAAGGGCGGCGTGTGCGCTCATCAGGCCGACTACGCCTCGCGCGTCGGCAAGAGCCTCGGCGTGCCGGCGATGTACGTCCGCGGCGACGGCAAGTTTGGCGGCGCCGGCCACGCCTGGGTGATGTGGGTGGACGTGACCGGCGTGACGGACTCCGCGTTGAAGTTCTCGCTGGAGAGCCACGGCCGCTATCAGGACGACCACTATTACGTCGGCTTCCTCAACGATCCCCAGACCGGCGAGGAGACAACCGACCGCGACCTCATGCGGCGCCTGCACGCGGTCGCCACCGATCGCGACGCCGCTCGTCACGCCGACCTGCTGATGCGAGCCTACCCGATCGTCGCCAAGCGGGCCGGCGCAGAGGGCGAAGAGCTGTCCCTCGACGCCCGGTTCGACTACCTGGACTCGGTTAATCAGATCGATCCGTGGAACGCACCGGCGTGGCGGGAACGGGCGAAGCTGGCTGCCGACAACGCCGGGGACCTTTCCAAGGACCAGGCCCGTCGATTGAAGCTGGACCTCAAGAAGTTGTTTAAAGACTTCGCCCCCTTCCCCGACTTCACCCGAGAGGTGTTCTCCGGGATCAGCAGCTACGAACCCGACGCGGAGAAACGGCTGGCGCTGCAAAAGCAGTTGTTAGACCTCTATGCCGTCGCCGGCCGGCCGGACCTGTCCTTCGAGGCGCTGCCGGAGTACGTCGACGGTCTGGTCGCAAACGAGCAGACGGGCGACGCCGTGGGCTTCATCGTGCAGGCCGTGTCGAAATACGCGGAGGAAGGCCGCTACGTCCCGGATGCGCTCGACCGCTTGACGGAACTCGCGAAGGACCGGCCGGAAGATCTGGCGCTCTTTTACGTCGATTTTCTTCCGCTGATCCCGCCGACCCGCGGCAACTCGCCCAGCGAGTACGCCATCGCCATGCACAAGCGGGGCATCGACGCGGCGGAGGCGGCGAACCGCGACGACCTCGCCAAAGCCTTTACGGAGCGGATGCGAGCGATCGGCGAGGGCAAATTGAAGAGTCCTCCCAAGAACGGACGAAGCTGAACGATGTTTGCAGATCACGTTTTATTGCATTGCAAAGCGGGCGACGGGGGCAACGGCTGTATGTCGTTCCGCCGCGAGAAGTTCGTGCCCAAAGGCGGGCCGGACGGCGGCGACGGCGGGGGCGGCGGCAGCGTCGTCGTGCGGGCGAACGAGAACGTCGGCAGCCTGATTCACCTCGTCGGCCATAAGTTCTGGAACGCCGGTCGCGGGGAGCACGGCCGCGGCAAGCTGCAAACCGGAGCCACCGCGGACGATATTCTCATCGAGGTGCCCCCGGGCACCCTCGTGAAGGACGCCGAGCGCGGGCATACCCTCCGAGACCTTTCCGAACACGGCGACGAAGTCGTCGTGGCTCACGGCGGGTCCGGCGGCAAGGGCAACAAAAAGTTCGCCACCGCGATCCACCGCGCCCCGCGCGAGACGGAACCCGGCGGCGAGGGCGAACACCGCGACGTGGTGCTCGAATTGAAGCTGATCGCGGACGTCGGCCTGCTCGGCAAACCGAATGCCGGTAAGTCGACGTTGCTGTCGCGCCTCAGCGCCGCGACTCCGGAGATCGCCGCGTACCCCTTCACCACCAAGTACCCGAACCTGGGCGTCGTTCGCGACGGAACCGGGTGGGACGCGAAACGTCAATACGTCCTCGCCGACATCCCCGGCCTCATCGAAGGAGCCGCGGAAGGCGTGGGTCTCGGGCACGAGTTCCTCAAGCATGTTGAGCGAACCCGCGTGCTGATTCATCTGGTCGAACCGGACCCGACCGACGGAACGGACCCGGTCTCCAACTACAAGACGATCCGCGCCGAGGTGGAACGCTACAACCCGGACCTCGCCTCCCGGCCGGAAGTGCTGTGCATTTCCAAGGGCGAATTGCCGGACGCCGCCCCCGCTGCGGAGTTGCTGCGGGAGGAATTGAACGTCGATCCGCTGATCATCTCCGCGGCCACGGGGCTGAACCTCGATGAGTTGAGCCGCCGAGTCTGGGCCGCGTTGGGCGAGACGGACGCGCTCTGACACGGCCGGTTTCGGACGAACGAAATCGCCCCGATCCCCCAGGAAGGGATCGGGGCGCTTTGCATGTCAGAACTTCTTGCTTGCCGGACTTCGACGAATCGCGTCGCCGTTCAGAAGCCGTAACCAAAGCCCCGGTAGCCGCTGAGCCCTCGGTAGCCCACCCCACGATAGCCGTACCCGCTGTAGCTCAAACCACGGTCACCCGAACTCCGGTAGCCGTAACCGCCGTAGCCGAGGCTGCGATATCCGTAGCTGTACGGGTTGTAGAACGACGTGTTGTAGTAAGTCGGCGTGACTGGGCGATAGAAACTGGTCGCGGAATAGCTGTATCCGCCGTTTCCGTAGGGCGAGTAATACCCCGCCGGCACCGCGACCGCGGGGGCGACGTAGGCGGAGCGATAATAGCTCCCGTACGGCTGAGCGAATCCGCCGTAGTAGCTTCCGTAACCGCCGCCGTAATAGCTTCCGGTTCCGTAACCGCCGTATCCGTAGCCCCCCGCGGAAGCGGTCGGTGCGGAGAGCGACAGGGCTAGCGTGACGGCGGCGGCGGTCAGGGCGGTGCGAAGGGCGGACATCTCAGCGGGGTGGGCTGGAGCGGGCGAACGAAAGTACGCAGTCATTATGAACGCCCGGCCCCTCCCCCGGGGAGTTCCGACTGGCCCTTCGGCGCACCGGGGAATCCCGGACCGCCGCAGAGTTCTACGGCTCAATCCACTCCCACAGCGATTGGGTGCGGACCACGGTGCGCGTATCCGCAAAGGTGTGCGCGGCGTGAATCAGCAGCGAATCCGCGGCGGCCTCCACCCGCATCAACCCGACGGAATCGCCGGCCAAGCGTCCCCCCGAGGTGAATCGACAGGCCAGCGCCCCGGGCCTCGCCGTCTGTCCCGGGATGTCGGATCGTTTCAACGGCGCCCGTTCCTCGCCGTCGCCGAGCGCAACCGTGGCGGCGGCGTCGGCGAGCAATTCCGCGGTGATGTGATCGAACACGCCCGCCGCCGGCGTTTCCGCCTGATGGCCCGCCTGATAGCGGACCGCGGGACCGCGATCGTCGTCGAACGTCAGGTCTTCCAACCCCGCCCCCCGCACCCCGCGACCGACCCGGCGGCCGCCGGCGGGCAGCACATAGTCCGCCGGGGCGAGCAGTTCCGTCAGCGTGCGACCGCCCGTCCGCACCTCGATGCGGTGCCCGTCCTCGCCCAGCGACAGCGTCGCCGTGTACAGAGGACGTTCGATCCGCTCGGTCGCCGCCGCGGGGAACAGCTCCGGGTGCAGCGGTCGGTCGAACAGGCGAAAGGCAAACTTGGTGACGGCGGGACGGGACAATCGCGGAGGGGAGACGGGGGAATGAAAGG
>NZ_WTPX01000220.1 GCF_013036045.1 Alienimonas chondri | reverse complement strand
TCTGTGCATCGCTCTACGAACGCCTGCGGGTGAGAAATCGCTCACCCTCACCCCCAGCCCCTCTCCCCCCAGTGTTCCTCAAAAGAGGGGGCGAGGGGAGGACGAGCCGACTCGCCTCACGCCCGTCGCAGCTTGCGGCGGCCGAGGCCCCACAGACCGCTGAAGAGGACGACCAAGGCGCCGGCGCCGCCGACGGCCCACACGGCCCGCTCGTTGCCGATGCGGCTGCGATAGCCGCGGTGCAGATGATCGAGCGACTGCGGCGAGGCGTCCACCAACAGGTGGCCCTGATACACCGTGAACGCGTTCTCGCCGGTGGTGCGGGTGAAGGGCACGACCGCGGCCCGGCGAACGGAGCGCGTGACGTCGTCCGGATTGACGTGCGCGTCGGGGGGCAGGCCGGCGGCTTCGGCGAGTTGCGCGGCGGCGGTGCGCTCGGCGGCGGCGCGGGCGGCGGTCGGGCCGCCGTCCTCATCCGTCGTCAGCGGGCCGACCACCACGATGCGATGCGTGCCCGGGTTCGCGATCCACTCCGGCAGATCGTCTTCGCTGACCAGATCGGCGGGCACGGGGGCGTGAACCTGCTGCGGGCGGCGTTCATTGCGGCGACGCTCCTGGTCCCGCTGCCGCAGCCGTTCGTCGTGCTGGCGAGCGGCGTCCCGCCACGGGGCGGGCGGGCCGACCCGCACTTCCTCCTCCTGTCCGTCGGGCCCCTCCTGCGTGACGAATACCCCGTCGTCGCGGACCTGCACGCGGTCGTCGTTGGCGAAGCGAGTCGTCAGCCGCATGTGGTCGACCTCCGCCTGGTACTGCGTCATCGACTCCACGTGTCGCTGCCGTTGTTCGGCGACCGCAATCTGGTACTCCCGCTGTCCGTGGTCCGCCGTACGCACGCTGATCAACGTCCCGCCCAGCAGAAAGACCGTCATCGCCACGGTTCCCGCCGCCACGGCCCAACCGCGTCGTCCGCGGACGGCCAGCACGATCGCCGTGACCAGCGGCACGACGATCAGCAACACGGCGGCGAGGGCGACGAGGAGCATGAGCCAGGTCGTCGGGGTGGCGGCGGCGTCCATCATGGGGGGCTGTTCGCCGCGGCGGGGGGAATCTTGGCGGGGATTTCGAGAGCCGGCGCCGAAGGCCGGAGTTTGAGCTCTCGACGAGCCTGTTTTTACCTCGAACGCGCCCGGGAACGAGCCGCCGATCCCGCACCCGCGACACGGCTCCGAACCCCGTGCCGCAAGTCTCCGAGCCGCCTTGACAGCCGCGACCGACGCCGACTGTGATCCCTGCCCGATGATTCCCTGCCTCGCGGCCGCGACAGGCCGTCCGGCCGCCTTTGTTTCAGGAGGAGACCGGCCGTGTTGCGCTCGACGCTGCGTCATCTGACGGACCAAATCGCCCCGATCGCGAAGCTGCGGGAGCTGGTCGCCGGGCACGGGATCTATCCGCCGGGACACTTCCATTCGCCCCTGCCCTCCGAGGAAGAGATCGCGGAGGGACTCCGGCGAGCCGCGGCGATCGACGCGGCGACCCTCCGTCCGAATGCCCCGGCCGGCGAAGGGGCCGGCTTGGTTCAGACCGGACTGGGGGGCGTCGATATGAACCGCGACGCTCAACGGGCCCTGTTGGAGGACTTGGCGGCGTTCTACCCGGAGCAGCCGTTCCCGGAACGTCAGACGGAGGGCTGCCGGTATTACTTCGATCAAACGATGTTCTGCTACAGCGACGCGATCCTGCTGTACGCCTTCCTCCGTCACTTCCAACCGCGGCGGGTGGTCGAAGTGGGGTCGGGGTTCTCCTCCGCGGTGATGTTGGACACGCTCGACCGATTCGGGCCGCAGAAGTGCGAACTGACGTTCGTGGAGCCGTACCCGGGCCGCCTCCGCAAGCTGGTGGACCCGGAGGCCGATCCGCGGGTGACGTTGATCGAATCGACGGTGCAGCGGGCGGGCGTGACGCCGTTTGAGCAGTTAGACGCGGGAGATCTGCTGTTCATCGACTCCAGCCACGTCATGAAACCGGGCAGCGACCTGCAGATGCTGCTGTTCGACGTGCTGCCCACGCTGCGGACCGGCACGCTGGTTCATGTTCACGACATCTTCTATCCGTTCGAGTACCCCGCCGACTGGTTGAAAGAAGGCGTCTATTGGAACGAACTGTATTTGTTGCAGGCGTTCTTGATGGGCAATCGGGACTGGGAGATCGTCCTGTTTAACCACTACGTGAACCTGGAGTTCCCGGAGTTTATGGAAGAGAAGATGCCGCTCTGCCGGAAGAACTTCGGCGGCGGGATTTATCTGCGGAAGTTCGGCTGAAGCCTGGACGCGAAAACCCGGAATCCGCGTCCGCTTGTCGGGGCGTGCGGCGGACGCACAGGGTGGGGCGTTCGTTTCCCCGGAGTCTCCGATGCCGTCCTGCCCGTTGATATCGCTGCGCCCGTTCGCCGCCGCGGCCGTTCTGCTGGCGCTCGGCGGTTCGGCCGTCGCTCAGGACAGTCGTTCCCGTGTTGAAGAGGCTTCCCGGGGCAACGGCCCGGCGCCGGTCGCGGGGTTCGTGACCGTCACCGAGAGGGAGGACGCAATCCTCGTGGAGACCGACGCCCTGTCCGCGACGATCCCGCTGGCCGGGTACGTCAGCGGGGTGCAGGCCGGTTCGCTGCGGGACAAGCGGACGGGGGCGACGGACCTCGGCTTCGGCCTGCACATCATGGACTTCCTCATGGCGCCCGGCTGGCGCGACGACGGCTACGAACGCGATCCGAAGCTGCACGGCGACCTGCCCAAGCACTACGTCGAGGGCCCGCAACTTTGCACACAGGCGAAGCGATTGACGGGGGAGGTCACCCGCGGCGACGGCTTCGCCGCGGTCCGCCTGCGGCACACGTTCACCGAAGCCGGCGCCGGCTATGAACCGGGGTCGACGTGGGAACAGACCCTGCTGTTTCGCCCCGGCCTGCGATATGTCCTGACGGCGGAGCGGATCGTCAGCGCGAACGCCGTCGACGATCTCTTTTATCGAATCGATATGCCCGGCCACCTGAAACATGGGGGCGAGCGTGGGAGCACGTTCGAGCAAATCTATCTGAGTTATCAGGACGCCCCCATCCCCGCGTCGGCGTTCTCCGAGCGGTTCGGCCCGGACGAGCGGTTTCTTTATCAACGAACGGGCGACGTGCCGAATCGCATGATTCGCGCCTATCAGGTGCGACTGGGAGAGGGGGACGACGCCGAACCCGGCCCCTGGCTGGCGGGCATGACGCTGGACCCGGCGGCGGTCGCCGAGGCGTGGTGCCACGAACGCGGCTACATCTGCTTTATTCAAGAGCTACACCGCCGCCCGGTCGCCAAGGGGGAAGCGATCGGGGCGGCGTACGTCGTCGGCTGGTTCGACGACGTCCCGGCGATGCACCGCGCCTACAACGAGAACCGCGGCGTGCGGGGAATCGTGCTGGAGGGCGACGGATATCGATTGACGAAATCGGTTCCGCAGGCGGACCAGGCGGACGAGGATTAACCGGGGGACGGCCGTCCGTTGTCCTCCCCTCTCCCTCAGGGAGAGGGGCCGGGGGTGAGGGTGAGCGAGCCTTCGCACGCAGCCGTGCACAGAGTGTTTCCGAGCGAACGCAGCGTCCCGGACGCTCCAAGCGTCCGGGACGCTCGACCGCCGGCGACCGGCCGATCTCCGGGAGAACAGCGGGATCGTGAGCAGCAATCGATCGGCGTCAGCCCCCTCGCCCCCAACCTCTCCCCCCCCGGCGTTCCTTAAAAGAGGGGGCGAGGGGAGGACGATCAGAACCTACGAACGCACCGCACACACTTTCGCCCGCAACCGGCCCGGCAGCAGATCGATTCGCACGCTGCGGACGCCGTTCTCCGGGATGAGGGCCAACTCCCCGTCGACGTGCACCGCCAGCGGGGTCGGGCTCTCCACCGACGCCGAGCGGCAGCGGCCGAGGGCGACGTGCGGGTGAGCGACCGGCGGGCCGCTGCGGGCCAGGCCCGGCAGCATCCGCATCATCCCCCACCGGCCGGCGGCGCCCAGGCGGACCACGTCGAACAGACCGTCGTTCAGCGAGGCGTCCGGCGCCAGCAGGAACCCGCCCTCCCGTCGCCCCAGCAGCAGGTGGAAGGAACGCGTCGGCCAAACGACCGGCGCGGCGTCGTCGTGCGTCACCGTCCACTCCGCCGGCGTCCCGGCCGCCCGCACGGCCCGCATCGCCGCCAGCCCGTACAGCGGCACGCCCTGCAACCAGCCGATTTTGCGGCTTTCGAGCGTCACCCGGCCGGCGAGGCCAGCCCCGCAACAGCAGACAAAGAACCGCTCCCGCTCCTCGCCGTCTGATCCGTCCGCCGAGGACGCGGTCCACCGTAGCCGACCGACGTCCACGGCGTGGGCGGCCGGGCTGTCCAGCGGAGAAGTTCCGAACTGCCGTTGCAGGCTGTGGGCGTAGTCGTTGGCGCTGCCGATCGGGACCACGGCGAAGATCGGCCCGGCCTGCCCCGCTCCCGGACCGTTCGCCCCGCCGGTCGCGCGCAGCAGCCCGTCGGCGACTTCGTGGACCGTGCCGTCCCCGCCGGCCGCGGCGACGACGTCGAACCCCTCACCTGTTGCGGTCGCGGCGAGTCCGGCAGCGTGTCCGGGGCGTTCGGTCGGCCGCAGCGTCACTCGGTTTCCCCATCGCTCCAGAAACCCGGCCAGCCGCCGCCGCGCACGACGACGGCCGGCGGCGGGGTTGAAGATCACGCAGATCCGCACGGAAGAAGCGTCGAGCCGGGAGAAGGAACTGGAACCGGGCAGTCTGTCGGCCCCGCTCCGCGACCGCGACAGAGCCTTTCCGACGGCGCCGCGACCGCCCCGTCTTCACGCAGGCGGTTAGCGATTTTTATACAGGCTGCCTATCAGGCCAGTTGACAGGCCAGGTCTCGTTGCGATGCTTTCTGCTCACGGGTGGCCTGTCGGTCGCCGATTTCGAGACTCGTCCCCTGACGCTTCCCCTGATGCAAGTCACTTTCGATCCCACGATCCCCGCCGAGCGCGAACTCGTTCGTCGGCTCATGCGCCCCCTCGACGCTCCCGACGGCGGGCGTCGTCACGGCCCCGGCCGCGGTCCCGGCGGTCCCGGCAGGAAGGGCCGCGGTACGCACGAGGGGCCCGTTCCGACCGACCCGCAAGCGGTGCGGCGGGGCCTCAATCAACTACTCTCATTGGCCTGCGGGGAGTTCCTGACGCTCGCCGCCCAGCAGTTCGAGCCGGAAGCGGAGTTCACCGTCCCGGCGTTGTCGGAGGCGTCCGGCGTGCCGGTCGAGACGCTGCTCTCCAAGATCCGCACCCTCGGCCACTCCTGCCGTTCGCGGGGGCTGAAGCGGAAGGATTACCTGACTGGCCACGGCGGCGCCCCCCGCCGGTTCAGCCTGCCGCAATGGGTGCACGAAGTTGCCAACAAACAGGCGGATGAACAGGCGAAAGAGGCCTCGGGCGAACAGGCCGAGTGATTCAGGCGGCCTGTGGTCGTCCTCCCCTCTCCCTCAGGGAGAGGGGCCGGGGGTGAGGGTGAGCGAATGATTCTCACGCAGCCGGTCACGAGCCGCCGTTTGACAGGTCAGCGAGCAGGCGGACGACGTCCCGCGATCGGGCGTCGCAGCCCCCTCACCCC
>NZ_WTPX01000022.1 GCF_013036045.1 Alienimonas chondri | reverse complement strand
CCATCCGCCCCGTTACGTCCCCGCGCCGGCCCCTTCGCATCGCAGCTCTGCTGTGCGCCGCGGCGGCGGTCTGCGGCGCTTCGGGGTGCGGGAAAACGATCTCCCACGAAGCGACCCAGCAGCTCCTCACCGCGGACAGCATCGACCGGGCCGTCGCGGAACTGGACCTGTCCCCCTTCGCAGACCGGTCGGTGTACCTCGACACCGAGTTACTGGAACACAAGAAGCTCGACGCCGTCGGCATCGGCGCGCAGAACTATCTGATCGGGTCGCTCCGCCAACAGCTGATGGCCGCCGGGGCCAAGCTGGAGGACAAGGCGACTGACGCGGAGTTCATCGTCGAAGCGCGGGCCGGGGCGGTGGGCAGCGACTCGCACGAGGTGACGTACGGGATGCCGGCGAACTCGTTGCTGTCCTCCGCGGCCAGCTTCGTGCCGAACAGCCCGCCGCTGCCGGTGATCCCGGAACTGTCCGTCGCCAAGCAGGCCCAAGAGCACGCGGCGACCAAACTGCGTCTGTTCGCCTACCACCGGGAGCGCCGGGAGATCGTCTGGCAAAGCGGCGACGCGAGCGCCAACTCGCGCGCCTCGCACACCTGGCTGCTGGGCGCCGGCCCGTTCGAGAAAGGCCAGATCTACGACGGCCCCCGCTTCGCCGGCGACAAGCTGAGCATCGTTCCGAAGTGGCTCCGTAAGAAAGAGCCCGTGGCGCACGACCCGATCGCTTCGCTTGAGAACTACAACGAACCTCGGGTGTACGGCCTCGATCCGGCCCCGCCCCCGCCGGAGCCGGTCCCGCCCGCGGCCGGCGGCGAGGTGCAACTGGCCTCCGCCGAGAAATCCACGGACGAGAAACCGGCGGAGAAGAAGCCCGCGGAGAAGAAACCGGCGGAGAAGAAGGAGGACGCGGCGAAACCCCAACCCGTCGCCGACGCCCCTCCGCCCAAGCCCGACCCGAAGCCCGAGCCGACAAAGTAAACGCCGGCTCGGCGACGGCCGGTGGACGGCCCGGCGCCGCTTGACGCCGTCGGCGCACGGCCGGTTCACTGCGGGGCGACGTTTTCTCGCCCCCCTGCTCCGGTCGCCCGATGTCCGCCGCGTTCACGCTCGTTCTGCTCTGCGCCCCCGGCTTCGCCGATCACCACGAAGGCGACGCCAAGGCGGGCGAGCCGATCGTGTTGTTCGACGGCAAGAGCCTCGACGGCTGGACGGCGGTGCTCGCCGACGACACCGATCCGAAGACGGTCTGGAGCGTCGAAGACGGCCTGCTGAGGTGCACCGGTCGGCCCAAGGGCTATATCAAGACCGATCGGCAATTCAAGAACTATTCGCTGTCGGTCAAGTGGCGCTGGACCGGCAAGCCCGGCAACAACGGCGTGTTGGTGCACGCGACCACGCCGAACGCTTTGAACGTCTGGCCGATGTGCCAGGAGGTGCAGTTGATGAACGGCAACGCGGGCGATTTCTGGGTGATCGGCAGCGAGATTAAAATTCCGCTCGAAGGCGTGCCCGGCTATGAGAAGATGGTGCAGGGTCGCCGCCATTTGAACTTCGTCGACGGCGCCGAGAACCCCGTCGGCGAGTGGAACGAGATGACCGTCATCTGCCGCGACGCGACGATCACCGTGCTGGTGAACGGCAAGCTGGTGAACTACGGCTTCGACAGCACCGTGACCGAAGGCAGCGTCTGCCTGCAAAGCGAAGGGGCGCCGATTGAATACAAGGACATCGTCCTGACGCCGCTGGCAGACTGAGCGGGCCGACCGCTACCAGAGTCCCGCGACGGACCCCGCCGCGCAGATCAGCAGGATCGGCGGCCACACGTTGAGCGGCAGGAAGAAAAACGAATCTTGAATGCGGAACCACGCGGGGACGGCGCCGTTCTGCAAGTCGCGTCGCCGGATCGCCAGGTCGATCGCGGTCAGGATCACCGCCGACGCGCACAGGGCGGCCGGCAGGGGCCAGAGTTCCCGCTGATAAAACAGATCGTCGCCGGTCGCTCGCTCGACGACGTACTCGCAAGCCAGACAGCAGCCGAACGAGATTGCCGGGACCGTCCAGCCGTATCCAGTGAAGATCAGCATGGGTTCGGCGGGGACGAGGGGGGAACGGATTCTAACCCCGACGCGATCGCGGGGGGCGGCCTGCGACGCCCGGCCCGGTTGAGTCGGCCCGGTCGCCCCGGCTACCCTGATCGGTACAGTCTCTCACTGTACCCGCCATGCGTGCGCCGGGGCGCCGCCCGCCCGCTCCGTCGACCTACCAACGCCCGAAGCGACCGCCGATGACCCGTTCCCTGCTGCTCTCCCGGTTTCTGTGGCTGACAGCCGCCGTCGCGCTCGCCGCGAGTCCGGCGTTCGCACAGCTCTCGCCGATGAAAGACAACGGCCCGATCCCTGACAACGCGAAGTACGGCCAAGCCGACGTCTTCCGCGAATTGACGGAGATCCTGCCCACCCCCAACGCCTACCGCACGGCCAGCGGCGCCCCGGGGCACGAATATTGGCAGCAGCGGGCCGACTACACGATCGACGTCACGCTGAACGAGGACGAACACACCCTCACCGGCGCCGAGACCGTCGTCTACCACAACAACAGCCCGGACCGGCTGGAATATCTGTGGATGCAGCTCGACGCGAACCTGTTCACCCCGGACAGCCTCGCCCGCCGCACGGCTTCCGGGCCGAGCGAAATGAACGATATGTCGTTCGACGCCCTGAAAGCGATGCTCGCCGCGGAGACGTTCGACGGCGGATTCAAGATCGACAAGGTCGCCGCCGGCTCCAAGGACGCGGACGGCCCGGACCTGCCGCACGCCATCGTCGACACCATGATGCGGGTCGATCTGCCCAAGCCGCTCGAACCGGGGGCGAGTTATACGTTCAACGTAAGCTGGCACTACAATATTAACAACGTGGACGAGATCGGCGGCCGGACCGGCTACGAGCCGCTGGACGACGGCAACGATCTGTTCTGCATCGCCCAGTGGTTCCCCCGCATGTGCGTCTACGGCGACGCCGTCGGCTGGCAGCACAAACAATATTACGGCCGCGGCGAATTCGCCCTCGAACTGGGCGACTACGACGTCACGATCACCTGCCCCGCAGACCTCATCGTCTCCGCGACCGGCGTGCTGCAGAACCCCGGCGAGTGCCTCACCGAAACGCACCGTGAGCGTCTGGAGTCGGCGAAGACCTCCGAGACGCCGGTGTTCGTCGTCACGCAGGCCGAATCTGACGAGGCCCGCAAGACCCGCAACGAAGGCGGCAAGACGAAGAGCTGGCAGTGGAAAGCCAAAAACGTCCGCGACTTCGCCTTCACCGCCAGCCGGGCGTTCATCTGGGACGCCTGGGGCCGCACGATCCCGGACGAAGATTCCAAAAGCGGCGAGCACTTCGTGATGTGCCAGAGCCTGTATCCCAGCGAGTGCGAACCGCTGTGGAGCCAATACAGCACCCAGGCGATCGCGCATTGCGTGGAAGTGTATAGCAAGTTCACCTTCCCCTACCCGTACCCGAACGCGATCAGCGTGTACGGAGTCGTCGGGGGCGGGATGGAATACCCGATGATCTGTTGGAACGGTCCGAAGCCGGAGGAGGACGGCACCTACACCGCCCGCACGAAATACTTCCTGATCTCCGTGGTGATCCACGAAGTCGGCCACAACTGGTTCCCGATGATCGTCAACAGCGACGAACGCCGTTGGACCTGGATGGACGAGGGCCTGAACACCTTCCTGCAGTACCTGGCGGAACAGGAATGGGAGGACGAGTACCCCTCCCGCCGCGGGCGGCCGGAGGACATCGCCTCCTATATGAAAAGCACCACGCAGGTGCCGATCATGACGAACTCCGAATCGCTGCTGCAGTTCGGCTCCAATGCCTACGCCAAGCCGGCGACGGCGCTGAACATCCTGCGGGAGACGATCCTCGGCCGCGACCTGTTCGACAAAGCGTTCAAAACCTACGCCCGCCGGTGGAAGTTCAAGCATCCGGAGCCCGCCGACTTCTTCCGCACGATGGAGGACGCCAGCGGTCGGGATCTCGACTGGTTCTGGCGGGGCTGGTTCTACACCACCCAACATGTGGACTTGGGCGTCTCCAATTTGCGTGTCTATACCGTGGACGCCGGCGATCCGGTGGACAAGGAGAACCGCGAGCGGGCCGAGGAGCAGGAGGAGCCGGAGACGCTGTCCGACCGGCTCAATAAAGATCTCCCCAAGCGCCTCGCGGAGTTCCCCGAGCTGGCGGACTTCTATAACAGCTACGACGAACTCAAGGCGACCAACAAGTCGATCAGGTCTTACAAAGAGTTCCTCGAAAAGCTCGACGAAGAGCAACTCCGGCTGCTCAAGAACGACGCGAAGTTCTACATGGTCGACATCACCAACGACGGCGGCCTGCCGATGCCGGTGATTCTGAAGCTGACCTACGCGGACGGTTCGACCGAGGAAGTGCGGATCCCCGCGGAGATCTGGCGGGCGAACATTCAGAAGGTCACCAAGGTGTTGATGCGGAAGAAAGCCGTCGAAAAGGTCGAACTCGACCCGAACCGCGAGACCGCCGACGTGGACCGCAGCGACAACATGCTGCCCCGCGAGATCGTGGAAAGCCGCTTCAAACTGTTTAAGAAGAAGACGGAGTCCAACCCGATGCAGGAGGCCCGGAAAGAAGCGGAGCGAGCGGCGAAGGAGAAGGCCGCGAAAGAGAAAGCGGCCGCCAAAGCCGCCGCCGAGGCGAAGACGGACACGGAGTCCCCCGACGAAGCCGCGGAGGAAAAGGCCGAAGCCGAGGCGCCGCGGTCTGAGAACTAACGGAATCGCCTCCCCCGGAGCGATCGCGAGGGCGTCCGCGTAGCGGGCGCCCTCGTTTTCGTTTGGGTCTCGAATGTTTCCGGGACAGTCCTCGGCGCCGGGGGCCGGGTGGGTGCGATCGGCGGCCGCCGATGTGTATGGTCGACTCCCGGGCGACCGTTCCGTCCCGCGCCGCCCCTCTTCGGAGCGGCATTCGGCCTTAGAAAGCATCGAGATGACGCCGCAATCGCTCGCCAGCCTCCTCAGCATCGCCTCCCTGCTGGGCGTCGCTTCCCCGCTCCTCGCGGCCGATGCAGCGGCCGACGAAACGCCGCGTCCCAACGTCGTCCTGATCTTTATCGACGATATGGGGTACGGCGACGTCGGGTTCAACGGCGCCGTCGTTCCCCAAACGCCGAACCTCGATCGTCTGGCGGCCGAGGGGATGAAGTTTACGGACTTCTACGTCGGCTGCGCGGTCTGCTCCGGCTCGCGGGCGGCGCTGTTGACGGGCTGTCATTATCAGCGGGTCGGCATGAAGCCGGTGCTGTTTCCGAACAGTTCCGAGGGACTGCATCCCGACGAAACGACCCTCGCGGACATGCTCAAAGACGCCGGCTATCGCACCGCCTGCGTCGGCAAGTGGCATCTCGGGCACCTTCATCCCTGCCTGCCGACGGATCAGGGGTTCGAGAGCTACTGGGGCATCCCGTACAGCAACGATATGTGGATCGACCCGGCCAACAAAATCGCGGAGGACGTGCTCCTGCGGGACGGAGTGACCGTCGCGGACCTTAAAGCGGGACAGAAGCGAAAGAACGCCGTCCCGATCTTCAAAGACGACGAAGTCGTCGAATACCCCGCCGATCAGTCCACCCTCACGAAGCGTTATACGGAAGAGTCCGTCCGGTTCATTCAAGAGCACAAAGAGGAGCCGTTCTTTCTCTATCTGCCGCACACGATGGTGCATTTGCCGTTGGCGGTCTCCGAAGCCTTCGACGATCCGGATAAGACGTTGATCACCAACGCGATCGAGGAGGTCGACTGGTCGGTCGGCCAGATCGCCGACGCGATCGACGCGGCGGGCCTCGGGGAGAACACGTTGATCATCTTCACCAGCGACAACGGCGCGGCGGTCGGATCGTCGCTGCCGCTGCGGGCTAAGAAAGGCAGCGTGTATGACGGCGGGATCCGGGAACCGACCGTGATGCGGTGGACCGGCGCGATTCCCGCCGGCGCCGTCTGCCGAGAGGTCGCGGCGTCGATCGATCTGATGCCGACGCTCGCACACCTCAGCGGCGGGCAGTTGCCGACCCGCAAGATCGACGGCAAAAACATCTGGCCGTTGATGAGCGGCGAAGAGAACGCCCGCAGTCCGCACGAGGCGTACGTCTTGATGCACGGCCCGGGCACGGTCCGCAGCGGACAATGGAAGTTCTACCCCTGGCCCGAGGGGCAGGATCGTCGCGGTCGCCGTCCGGGCGTCAAACCGTCGGAGTTCCCCGTGCAGTTATACGACACCGTCGCGGACATCGGCGAAACCCGGAACGTGGCCGCCTCGCACCCGGAGGTCGTCCAACGGTTGCAAACGGCCTACGACGAGCACGTCCGCGAGATTGAAGCGAACCGACGCCCCACGGCGTCCCTCGTGCGTCCCGAGGACGCCCCCTCATCCGCACGGCCCGCAAACAGCCGATCGAACCGGCCGAATCGCCCGGCTTCGCGATGAGAGGAAGCGCCGGGGGCGGCGATGGGGTTGTTCGTCACGCGTCACCGATGCCGGTACGTTGGTCGCTCCGCGGAGCCGCCGAGGCTCCGGCCGAAATGACACGCAGGAAATCCTCATGCCCGCCCTCGGATCGCGTCGCCGACTGCTGCGTCGCCTGTGCCTTTCGTTGGCTGCGCTCGCATTGTCGATGTGGGCGTCGCCGGCCGGGGCGCAATCGCCCAGCGGCGGCGAGCCGGGGACGAAGAACGGCTATCTGCTGGTCCCCAACGGCCCGGTCTCGCAGGAGTTCGACGCCGGCTTCTCCATGTACGTCGCCGCGTGGCCGATGCTGCAGACCTACCCCGGTCAAGAGTTCCAATCCGGCCTGTTCGGCACCTGGATGCACCCGTATCACGAGACGAAGTCCGAGGAGAAGCTTTATAACACCATCGAAGGCGGACTCGGCTGGTGGCGGGACACCCGCTTCGCGACGGAGACGCCAAAGTTCATCACCGGCGGGGTCGCGCTGAATTTCTCCGCCTGGGCGAACGGCCCCGGCGCCGGCAAGGGGCGGGATTGGGACAACCCACGCGGCAAGTACGCCGTCGTGCAATTAAGTCCCCGGGTTCTTTGGCCGCCCGACGGTTTGAACCTGAAACAGGGAACCAACGGCGAGCTGTTCGGCTACGGCTGGCTGCCGCTGCCGCTGATCGACCCGCAACCCACGACCGACGGCGCGCCCGTCCCCACCGGCGGACAGTCCTGGACGCTGTTCCTCAACACGGACAACCTGAAGGGACCGATCGTCTTCTTCGCCCCCTCCTTCTGGTCCCGGCCGACCGTCGAGCGGCCGGACCTGGCGGGCATGTTTCTCGACGCCCGGCCCTCCAAGGCGAATCGGGCGTTGCAGATGGAAACGCAATTCATCCCCGCCGTGCTGGCGACGGCGGAGGACGGAACCCGCTACGCCCGCGTCGCCCGCACGTTGTTCCCCGCCAATCGCCAGGGGCCAGCGGAAGCCCCGAAGGGCGAGCCGCAGGAGGGGGAAGTCGCCTCGGTCACGGTGCATAAGGTGACTTCTTATCGCCGAGCGGCCCTGTGGGATGACGTCGAGCGCTGGTTCGACGGCGGCGCCCCGGCGAGCGGCCGGATCGACGCGGAGCAAGCCGCCCTCCACCCCTTCCCGGGCCGCGGCGGATCGACGTGGCGCATCGCCGAGCGTGGGGCGCAGCGGGAGGATCGCATTCGGCTCGATTGGGATGCGATCGCCACGCCGACCGCCTTCTCCGAGGACACCTACGGGCTCCGCTGGAATCCCGAACTGACTCGGCAGGTGGAAGTGGACGGCAAGGCCTGCGTCCTGCTGCCGGAGTACTACCGGCTGGGCGAGGATCAGCGGGGGCAACCTCTCTGGAAGCCGATCGCCGAGTCGGCTGTTCCCTCCTCCGTGCAATTCGACGAATCCAAGCTGACCACGCCCGGCGCCGACCAGCACGGTCCTTATATCACGCCGGACGACCCCGACAGCGTGTGGAACGCGCCCGGCCCGGTCGCCGGCCCGTTCACCGCCCGGCCCGGCGACGGCAGCGAGGTCACGTACTCCTGGTATCGCTTCGCCGATCAACCGGCGGTTCTCAAAGCCGGTCTGTCGGACGAAGAGCGGGAACGGCTTCAATCCCGCGTCGAACTGCTCCACCGGAACTGGACGCCGGACCGGGATTATCTCCCGCCGCCGGAATCCGGCTCGCTGGCCGAAATCGACCCCGCCCTGATCGTGACGCCGCCGAAGGGATTCGAGATCGGCTATGTGCCGATCGTCACGCGACAGGCGGCGGTCGAGGACGAGTGATCAGCGCCCTCCCGCGGGGTTCGCGTTTCTCTTCCGTGAAACCGGAGCGCAAGCTCCGGTCTCATCGCATCCACGGCGCTTTGATTTACTGACGAAGGCGGGCGCGCGAGCGCTCAGGCAGCCACGCTTTTCAACGGCTCGCGACGTTTGATCAGCGTGATCTCGTTGCCGGTCTCGTTGTGTCGCACCTCGTCCATGAAGTTCTGGATGAGCATGAGTCCGCGGCCGTGGGCGCGAATCAAGTTCTCCGGGTCGGTCGGGTCGGGAATTTTCGATGGATCGAACCCCGGCCCTTCGTCGCGGATCACGAACGTCACCTGTTCGGGAACGATCTGCGCCGTCAGCGTGACCTGCCGCTCCTGGTAGGGCGACTGCGTCCGTCGGTCGGCCCCCATCTGGGCGTATTCGCCCGGGCGGTCGTCGCGCAAAGCGGAATCGAGTTCCAAATTGCCGTGATCGACGGCGTTGACCAGCGCCTCCCGGAGGGCCAACGTGATTCTCAGCAGGCCGGTCTCGTCCAGATATTGCATGCCCCGCAGCTCTTCTTCGAAGCGCTGGACCATGCCGGTGACGATCTCCGGATCGTGGCCGAACACGAATCGGGCGTTGCACTCGACCAGGGAGCGAGACACGTGCTCCCGGGACCGTTCCTTCCGCATGACGCCGAAGATGTCGCTGAGCGTCGAATGCAGGATCCGTTCAAGCAGCCGCTTGGGAATATAACTGGCGGCGCCTTTCTGCAGCGCCTCGACCGCGATCGTTTCCGTGCCGTCGGCCGTCATTAAAATGACGGGGATGCGTTCGTACTGCTGACGGACGGCTTCGACCAGTTCGAGTCCGTTCATGTTCGGCATGTGCAAGTCCGTCAGCACCAGATCGGGCGGTCGCCGCTCGATGGCCTTCAACGCCTCCACGCCGTCGGCGGCGGACTCCGTTTCATAATCGGCGTCGGCGAGCATCATCTCGACCTGAACCGCCTGGGTCGGGCTGTCTTCGACGACGAGAATGCGCGACATCGGATCGACCTGGTCAGGGATTGACGTTAGTGAGTTTTAACAGGCGCGCCGCCATGCGTTGCGGCGATTCGGAGTGGTCGACGAGCCCGGCCTCCGCGGCCGCTCTGGGCATCCCATAGACCACGCACGTCTCCTTGCTTTGGGCCAGGACGAGACCGCCCGCTTGCCGAACGGCTCGGAGTCCGTCGACGCCGTCGCATCCCATCCCGGACATGATACAGGCAACGCCCTCCGCTCCATAGACCCGACCCGTCGACTCGAATAACGCCGAAGCCGCCGGGCGGAACCCGCCCAGCGGCGGATCGTCCGTGAGCGTCAGCCTCCCTTTGGAACCGAGGCACAGGTGGCGCCCCTCCGGACCGACATACACGACGCCCGGCCGAATTCGTTGTCCATGCTCGGCGGTCACCGCCTTCAACGCGATCGTATCGTTTAACCAGGCGACGAATCCGTCGAGAAATCCCGTACTGATGTGCTGCACGAGCAGAATCGGGGCCGGAAAATCGTCAGGCAGCGCCGACAGCAGTTGATCGAGCGCCACGGGGCCGCCCGTCGAAGCGGCGATCGCGATCACGCCGGGAATCCGGTGGTCGACGTCGACTTTCGGCGGAGCGGCCGGACGAAGCGGCGCCGGACGGATGCGAACCACTTTGACGTCGGCCATCGTCCGCAGCGTGTCCACGAGCGTTCGCCGGGATCGGTCAAAGCGGGGCGACGTCGGCGCCCCCGGTTTGCCGATCACCGCCAACGCTCCCGCCCGCAGCGACAGGATCGACTTCTCCACGTTCGGACTCTCCATACTGCCGCTGACGATGACGATCGGCGTCGGATGGGTCGACATGATCGCACGTGTGGCGGCGAACCCGTCCATGCGGGGCATCTGCACGTCCATCGACACGACGTCCGGCCGCAGCCGCTCCACCAGCTCCACGCCTTCGACCCCGTCGCGAGCCGTCCCGACCACCTCGATATCCGACTCGTGCTCAAGAATCGCCGTTAACAGATCGAGGGCGACCTGAGAATCATCGATGATGAGCACGCGTAACAACGCTCGGGCCTCGAAGAGATTTCATCAAGGAAACTGAATAAACTGCTCCACGGTCTCCAGCACTTCCGTCTGATCGAAGGCGCTTTTCACGAGATACGCGTCGGCGCCCACGTCCACGCCCCGTCGTTTGTCGGCGTCGCTGTCTCGGGAGGTCACCAGAATGATCGGCAGCTGTCCCTGAGTCGGGGAATTACGAATCAACTCGGTCAGTTCGAAGCCGTCCACCCGGGGCATATCGACATCGGAGACGACGAGGTCGATCGCCTCGCTCTGTAAACGCTCCCAGGCGTCCTGACCGTCCGGAGACCCGATGACGTCGTATCCGGCGGTCTCCAAGATGCTTTTTAGAAGCGTCCGCGTCGTGAGCGAATCGTCGACCACCAGCACGCGGGGGCACGGCCGCTTGTCCTCGCGGGTTCTAGGAAGGTCGGGCAGGGCGCGACGGACGTTCGTGCCCGCGCCGCCCGACTCCACGGACCGGAGGAGGTTATATGTATTGAGGAGCAACGCCAACTCCCCGGACCCGAGCGTGACGGCGCCGGACACATAGGGGACGGACAGGATGCGCGGCCCCAACGTCTTGATGACCGCTTCCCGCTCGGAGAGCGCCTGATCGACGAGCATGAGTAATTGCCGGTCGCCGACGCTGAGCAGGACGCCCGTTTGCAACCCGCCGGCGGGTTCCGAGGCGGACATTTCCAGCACGTTCGCGAGCGACGCCACCCGGACGGGCACGCCGCCCAGCGGGAGAACCGTCCGTCCCTGCTGCCGTTTCAACGCGGACGGATCGAACCGAACCAGCCGGGCGACTGTGCTGGTGGGGAACGCCAGCGTGCGTTCCCCGCAGCGGACGAACAGCGCCGACACCGTCGTCAACGTCAGCGGGACGGACAGCGTAAATCGGGCGCCCCGGCCCGGCTCCGTGACGATCTCGATCCGCCCGTGGAGCGATTCGATCCGACTCTTCACCACGTCCATGCCCACGCCGCGCCCGGAGACGTCGGTGACGACGTCCGCCGTGGAAAACCCGGGCAGGAAGATGCAATGGGCCAGTTCCTGATCGTCGATCGGCTCCGGCAGGCCGAGAGCGCGGACCCGCTGGCGAATCTTCGCGAGATCCAGTCCCCGGCCGTCGTCCGACACGGTGACGTTGACTTCCGCGCCCTGAATCGCGGCGCTGACCGTGACCGTGGCCGTCTCGGGCTTGCCGGCCCGCCGCCGGTCCTCCGGCGATTCGAGGCCGTGATCGACGGCGTTGCGAACCAGATGCAGCAGCGGATCGCCGAGTCCCTCGAGGACGCTCCGGTCGACTTCAATCTCTCCCCCCTCGATCACCAGCTCGGCGTCTTTCTCCTCCGTGCGGCAGACGTCGTGCACCGCCCGGGCCAGACCGCTGCACGCCTCGGCAAACGGGAGCATGCGAATGCGATGCACGTCCTCCTGCAGCGCGGCGCTGGCGAGTTTTAATTGGCGTGCATCCGCCGTCATCTCGCGGGCCAGGCGTTCCAGCCGCTCCTCGACCCGAGCGATCCGGTCCTCCGTCTCGTCGACCGCGCGGGCGGCTCGTTCCTTGAGTCGCGACGACCGTTGAACGAGCGGATCGACGCCGTCCCGCTGCACCAACTGACGGAGCGTGCCGACGATGCCCCGCCACTCGGCTCGCCAGGAATGCAGACCCTCGATTAGCCCTTCGAGATCCCCCGGCCGCGCCTCCACCCGTTGGCGAGCGACGAGCAACTCGCCGGATTGAGCCAGAAGCGAGTCGAGTTTCTCCTCGGCGACGCGAATCGTCGTCGGCAACGACCGGCTCGGTGAACTCGCGTCCTTCGGCGGCTCCTTCGCCGGCGGGGAGACCGACTCGGCTGCCCGGGACGGCTGTGGGACGCGCGATTCTGGGGCCGGCGGCGCAGTCGGCGGCGGGGCCGGTTCGGCCGGCGGCGTGGGCTCCGATTCATGGAGCGTCGGCGGCGCGGCGGCGACCTGCGCGCCAGGTCGGCCCGCCGATTTGTGCCCCCCGACTTCGTCGATTCGCTGCATGAGGCCGTCGAGGACGGCCCGATCGACGCCGGCCTGCTCGCGGAGTTGCATGCCGGCCGACTCAATCGCATCGGCGACGTCCAGTAATAAACCGCACACCTTCGGCGTGGGCTGCAACCGCTCGTCGCGCAGGCCGCTGAAGACGTTCTCCATACGATGGCAGACTTGCTCGATGCTCGGCTGATCGACGGCTCGGGCGGCTCCCTTCAAGCTGTGCGCCGCTCGAAACAACCGCGTCAGCCGCTCCTCGCGATCGTCGCCGACCGGGTCGGCTTCCAAGGCGATCACTTCGTCATTGATGGTCCGCACGTGCCCGACCAATTCGTCGAGGAACGTCGCCATTAATCGTTCGAGGAGCCGGGCCTTATCCATCGTTATGCCTGCCCCTCGCGGTCGATGAGATCGCGCAGCCGCTGGCCCAGGTCGTTCAGGTCGGCGGCGGACTGCTCCGCCTGCTGGGTGGCCGCGAGGGTCTGCTTGGTGGCCTGATCGATATGAGACATCGCCTCGTTGATCTGTTGCATCGCGCCGGCCTGTTGACCGGAGGACGCCACGATCTGCGACGCGGACCGGGCGGCGACGCTGATGGTACCGGCCAATTTTTCGATGGTTTCCTCCGCCCGTTTGACGACCTGCCGCGCCTCATGCATGGTCCGCGTGCCCTGCTCCGTGGAGATCACGGCTTTATTGGTCGCCTGTTGAATCTCGCCGAGGATCTCGCGGACCTGGTTCGTCGCCTTTTTGGACTGCTCCGCCAAGGCTTTAATCTCCGTCGCCACGACGGAGAAGCCTTTGCCGTGCTCGCCGGCCCGGGAGGCTTCGATCGAGGCGTTGATCGCCAGCAGGTTCGTTTGATCGGCAAGGTCGTCGACGGTGGAGATAATCTTGCTGATCGCCTGGGCCCGCTCCGCGAGCGCCAGTATATTTTCCGCGGTCGATTCCACCTGTTCCCGGACGTGCTCCATCGCCGAGAACGTCTGTTCGACCGCGTCGCGACCGGATTGACTGACCTCGTCCGCCTGACGAGACGATTGGGCCACCTCTTCGGCGCGTCCGCGCGCCTGTTCCGCGGTCTGGGTCAATTCCTCGACGGTCGTCGCCGTCTCCGTCACGCTGGAGGCCTGCTCCTGGGCGCTGCGGGCCTGCTCGGCCGTGGTGGACAGGATCTGAGCGCTGGAAGTCGCGAGATGGCGAACGGCCTCGCGGATGCCTTGGAACAGGCGATCCCGCTCCGCTTCCGCCTCTTTGCGGTCCGCGATGTCCTGAAGCGTGGCGATATACAGCCGGTCGCCTTTGTGATCGATCTGAGTGACGCGCAGCGCGATCGGAAATTCGTCGCCCCTACGGTTCCGGCCGGTCACTTCGACCTCCGCGCCGAGTCGGCGCACCTCCCCTTCCTTCAGCGGGGAACGATCGCGCTCGACCATCTGGCGGGCGAGCGCCGACACCAACCGGCCGGCGTCCTGCCCGCGGATCTCCTCGACGGGATAATCGAACAATTGCAGGGCGGGCTGGTTGATATTCACGATCCGACCGTCGGCGTCGACGGTGATAATGCCGTCCGCGGTGGAGTCGAGAATGGCCCGGGTCCGCCGCTGTTCGGATTCCGCTTCCGTGATCGACTGCCGCAGCGTGCCCGTCATCCGGCGGAACGAATCCGCCAACGTCCGAACCTCGCCCATGGCGTGGATCGTCGGCACGTCGGCGTCCAAATCGCCCGCGGCGATGCGGTCGGACGACAGGGCCAGTTGATGCAACGCCTGGGTGATTCGCCCGGAGAACCACCACACCAACAGCCCCCCGACGGAGCCGACCAACAGCCCCGCCAGCGGGATCCGGACGGCCAGATCGGTAATCGGCGCCAGAGCGACGTCGGCGTCGATGCTGGGCGCCACGGCCAGGAATCGGCTCGGCTCCTGCGGCATAAAGTAGAGTTTCTCGTAACAGGCGATCAGCGCCGTTCCGTCGCGCTCGTCCTCGGCGACCACCCGTTGAACGGCGTCCGGACCGTCCGGCTCCAACAGCAATTTCCCCCGGACCGGCTTGTCCTTTCGATACTCTCTGTTCGAAATGACGTACTGAGGATCTTCTCCCGAATAGACGTACAGCCCCCGATCGTCCACCACGTCCAGATATCCGGACTCGATGGTGTCCGCGGCTTCGTGGAAGATCGTCTCGGCGTCCACGACGAATAAAAAGACGCCGCGAAACTCGCCGGTCGTATCAAAGCAGGGCGTCGCCACGTCGATGGTCAGCGTCCTCGAAGCCCGGTGGACGGGCGAGACGTATACGGCGCCGCTGGGCAATGCCGCCGTCCCGGAGAAGGTCTCCCGCTTGCCGCCGGCCGGGGTCGATTGCGTGGCGACTTCCGGCTCGCCGTTGGCGTTCCGGGTGACGTGGAGCATCGGCTCGCCCGCCCCCCCCAATAACATCCCGCTGCGGTATTCAGGATGAGCGTTCATCTGCGAAGCGACGATCGTCGCCAGCCGATCGATCCAGATCTCGGTCGTCGAGCCGACCTGCTCCAAATCGGTCCCGTCGTTGTCGAGGCTCCGATAAATTCCCGGGATGGGCGGGAAGTCCCGGACCTGCAAGGCGATCGAGCCGGCCGTCGTGAGTTGGCGACCGATCGATTTCGCCGCCCGACTCGTCTCTTTGGCCAGTTTATTAAGCGTGATCTCGGTGACGACGGCGCGGCTTTCCGCCCAGGCGGCATATCCGAATCCCATCAACGACAGGACCAGCAGCGTCAGGGTGAACAAGCCGATCTGCCACCGCAGCGACAGGCCGGCGAATCGCTGGATGACGCTGCTGCGCGGGACGGCGGGCGTCATGGTCGGTCCCCCTTCAAGTCATGTTCGCGGCGCCTCGCTTTGGGTCGGTCGGCGCCGTTCATCGTTCTGCCCCGGTGACGTAAAGGCGCTGATCCCGCATCAAGGCGTCGCCGTCCAACAGCGACAAAGCGTCCGCGGTCACCCCCCGAATCAAACCCTCGCCGACCGCGGTCGCGGCGCGCGGCTTCATCACGGCGGAGAGCGGCAGCGCCCGCACTTCAAGCACGACGTCGGCCAGGATGCCGAACTCGTTGCGATCGCGGCCGCACACGATCAGCCATTCGCCGATCGGCCTGTCGGCGGACACGTTCAGGAACGTCCGCAGGTCCATCGCCGCCAGAATCTCGCCCCGCAGATTATAGATCCCTCTTAGAAAATCGGGCGTGTTGGGAATCGGCGTGACGGCCGGATGCCGGATCACCTCCCGCACCAACTCCGCTTCGATCGCGTATCGTTCGTCGGAGAACTGAAACGGGATCACGTCCCGCGTCGCTTCCGATTCCGAGGAATCGTCCGCCGGCCTGGCCAGTATTCTCGCCCGCTCGGCAAGAATCGCTTCGACCTCCCGAGAAGCCGCCAACCCGGTCGCCTGACCCTGCGGATCCCGGGGCGGCGGCCCCTCGAGCTTGGACGCAGACGCGGCGTCGGTCGGGATCATGGAACGGGAGCCGAGGGAGGTTCACCCTTGTCGGCGCTCATTGTCAGCCCTCCCGAGGCCGAGAGCCAGCGGGGACCGGGAACAAATCAAAATTCGCGTGGCCTTCCCGCCCATCGCGCCGGGCGACCGCCCGTCGGCGCCCCTCATGAGCCTCGGCGTCGGCCGACGTCTCATTTCACCGCCCCCGCCTCGCCCGCCGCCGTCTCGCCCGCCCCCGTCTCGCCCAGCAACCGCAATTGCTGATGAGCCGACTCCAGCAGCCGTCCGGCCGTTTCGCCGTCGCCGAGCGGGAGCGTCTCGTCCGCCGGCAGAGCGGCCGCGTAACGCTGGGCGTTTCGGAAGGCGCGGCGCGCCTCCTCCGCCCTCCCCAGCCGGCGGAACACCGCGCCCTGCGTGAAGTGGGCGATCGCCGCGGAGCGGTCCAGAAAGAGCGCTCGGCGTAATTGCTCCAGGGCCTCGGCGCTGCGACCGAGGTCGATGAATAGGATCGCGTGCAGATAGAGCAGTTCCTGCGACAGGCGATGCTGCCTGACCAACGCCGAACAGGCCTGCTCGGCCTCTTCGATCGATTGGAAGGTCAACGCGCGAACATGCAGCACGCCGGCCTCGACGGCGTCCGGGCGCTCCGGGGCCGCAGGCCCATCCGCCAGATACTCCCGGGTGAGCGTGACGGCGGAGGCATAATCGCCGGCTTCCATCGCCGCGCGGGCCGCGTGGAGCGTCTCCGCTCCGACGGATCGACGCCCGCCTTTCGTCGCCCCGGCCTGCTTCCGACCGGCGTGCTTGAACTCGGTCGAGCCGGATTCTCCCGATGAGGAATTGAGAGCCGTCGGTTCGCATGCAGCGGTCGGCGAACGCCCCGGTGCCTCAAACCTCGGCGGCGGAACCGACGCCGCGGGGATCGCCATATGCGGTCGCCGATAGACCAGGCCGGCGGGCGCCTCGATCACTTCAAAGCCTGCAAACGCAGCCGCCAGAGGGTCCGACGCTCCCAGAACCAGCCAGCCGCCCGGGACCAGGCACTCATAAAACTGACGACAGACGCGCGCCGTCGTCTGGCGATCGAAGTAGATCAAGACGTTGCGGCAAAAGATCAGATCCAGCCCCCAGGTGTCCGTCGCCAGCGACGGATATCGATCGGCGGAGAGATTGAGATATTCAAACACCGCCCGCCGTCGGATGCGCGGATCGAGCGCATAGACTCCGTCTTCCAACGATAAATAGCGCATCGCGACGGCACGCCACTCTCCCCGCAGCGACCACTCCCGATACCGCGCTTCGCGGGCGCGTCGGAGCGCCGGGCGAGACAGATCGGTCGCCAGCACCCGACCCTCGCCTGCGGGGTCGGCGTCCTGGAGCAGAATCGCCAGGGAATACGCCTCCTCGCCGGAGGAGCAGCCCGCGCTCCACAGCCGCGGGGAGCCGCCAGACCTCTTGCGAGACAGGAGGTCCGGAAAGATCCGATCGCGGACGAACTCGAATTGTCGCGTATCGCGAAAGAAGTACGTTTCCCCGACGGTGAGTTTTCCGACCAGATCGTCGAAGGCGCCGACGGTCGATTGCAACGTCCGTCGAAAGGCCGAGATCGACGAACACTGCGCCTCCCGCATGGCGCGTTCGATCGTCTCCCGCAACTGGTCGACGTGCCGATCGTGAAAGTCCAGACCCGTTCTCGCCGAGATGTCCGAGAGCAACGCCCGAACGTCTCGACGGTCCAGGCCGTTCATTCGACGACTCCCGCGGCGGCAGGTTCCGCGTGGCCGGCGCCCGCATGATCCCGGCGGAGCGGATCGCTCGATTCGACCAGTGCCCGCAACTTGTTCAGGTCCAGCAGGAACGTCACCCGGCCGTCCGCCTGCACCGATTCGGACATCACCGGCGAGTGCCGGCACGACTGCACGGCGTCCGCGGCGGCTTCGATCGTCGTCAGCCCTCCGTCCACCCGCAGCGCCCATGAGGCGTCTTGATGGTCGATGACGACCAGTGCGTCCGTCAGCGCCATCGGCTTCTCGGGCAACCCCACGGCGCCGCGTAGATCGACCACCGGCAACGTCCGGCCCCGCAGATTCAACAGACCTTCGATCCGACGGGAACGATCGATCGGCTCCGTCAACGCCACGGCTCGCAAGACTTCACGCACCGCCTCGATGCGTAGAGCGAACCGATGATCCCCGACCCGGAACTGCAGCAGCTGCACGTTCATCTCGCGAGCCTAACTGTCGCACCGGCGGGTCGCCATGAGAAAGCGTTTTCATGGCTCGGCGAGACGCATTCGGGCCGCCGCGATCACCGACGATAGGACGATCCTCTCCGGTCCTTGAACGATCCTCCAATCAAAGCGTTCAGTCGACTCAACGCCTCGGGGGAGTCGGGTACCGTACGCTGTCGCCGTCTCCGACGTCCCCCGAATCGCCGCTTAATGTCTTCCGAACGCCTCCGGCGCCACCACGCGGAACTCGCGTTTCGCATCAGGGACGCGATGCCCGAGGACGGCCGCACGGAAGTCGGCCCGGGCGTCTTCTTTAATCGCGCCTCCGCCGCCGGCGAAGTCTTTCACGCCGTGGCTCAGCCGTGCTTCTGCGTGATTGCTCAGGGCAGCAAGGAAGTACGGCTCGGCGACTCTCAGTTTCGCTACGATCCGGCCCGATACCTCATCACCACGATGGAACTGCCGGTCAGCGGGCAGGTGGTGCAGGCCTCCGCGGCAGAGCCGTACCTCAGCCTGCGTCTCCCGCTTGAATCTTCGCTCGTCACCTCCGTGCTGGCGGAGTCCGGCGCCCCGCCCGCCCGGGGCGGGCCGATCCCGAGCGGCATCGACGTCAGCGAATTGGACGAAGATCTGCTCGATGCGGTGGTTCGATTCGTGCGTCTCCTCGATCGGCCGCGGGAATACCGGGCGCTCGCCCCGCTGGTGATGCGGGAGATCGTGTTCCGGCTGTCGATCGGCGCCCAGGCGGAGCGGCTGCGACATCTCACGACGGTCGGCGGTCGGTCGCCCCGCATGGTCCGGGCGATCGCTCTGCTCAACGAACGCTTCGCCGAGACGCTCCGTATCGACGACGTGGCGGGCGAATTGAACATGAGTCCCTCCAGCTTCCATGCCCATTTCAAAGCAGCGACCGCAATGAGTCCGCTGCAGTTCCAGAAGCGGCTGCGGCTCCAGGAGGCACGCCGGCTGATGCTTGACGAAAGCAAGGACGCCGCCGAGGCCGGCTCCCTCGTCGGGTATGAAGACGCCTCTCAGTTCAACCGCGAATATAAACGCCAGTTCGGTCTCCCGCCCAAGCGCGACGTCGACCGCCTGCGCGGCGAACCGAGCGCCCCCGTCGCCGCTTGATCGCGGCTCCGTTCAATCGTTCGTCCCCCGCCGATCCCCCCGTCGAGACAGATCCTGTGAGAACGCCCGCTTTCCTCGCCTCCGTGCTCTGCCTCGCCGCTCCGGCGGTCGGGGCGGACAAGTTCGACTGGCCCCAGTGGCAGGGGCCGGACCGCGACGCAGTCTCGCAGGAGACCGGGTTGCTGCAGGAGTGGCCCGAGGGCGGCCCGCCGCTGGCGTGGCGGGTCGAAGGACTCGGCGGCGGCGATTCGGCGCCCGCCGTAGCTGACGGGCGGATCTTCGGGATGAGCGCCCGCGACGGGAAGGAGATCGTTTGGGCGTTGTCCGAAGCCGACGGCGAGGAAATCTGGATTACGACCTTGGGCGACGCGGTCGAGCAGCGGGTGCCGCAGTCCCAGGAAGGGCCGGCGTGTACACCGACGGTCGACGGCGACCGTTTGTACGTCCTCGGGATGGGCGGGAGGCTAGCCTGTCTGAGCGTCGACGGCGGGGACGTTCTCTGGCAGCGCAGCTTGGTCGACGACTTCGGCGGCGTCGCCCCGACTTGGAGTTATCGCGAATCCCCGCTGGTCGACGGCGACAAGGTGGTTTGCACGCCCGGGGGACCGGAGGCATTGTTGGCGGCGCTGGACAAGCTCACGGGCGAGACGATCTGGAAGACGTCGCCGCCCTCGGCCTCGGATCAGGCGGCCGGTGAGGCTTCGCCTCGTTCCGCCCCCGATGGCCGCGAAAGCCGGGGCGACGCTGGCCGGCCGCCCCAAGCGGAAACGGCGGATCGTCGGGGCGACGATCGGAACTCGGCTCCGCAAATCGCCGGCACGAAAGACTCGGCCCTGTTCCAGAGCGAACGCTGGGGGATGACTGGTTTCCAGAAGGAGATTCCCGACGGAAGTTACCTCGTGAAACTATATTTCGCGGAAACCTACGCGGGCATCACGGGCTCCGGCGAGCGGGTTTTCTCTTTCGATGTCGAGGGGAAAGAGTTCGAGGACTTCGACATCTGGGAGAAGGCCGGGGGCCGCGATAAGGCGTATATCGAATCGGTGCCCGTCGAAATCATGGACGGTCGGCTCGACGTGACGTTCACCCGTCAGGTTGAGAACCCGGCGATCAAAGCGATCGAGATCATCCGGCGGGGAGACGACGCAGAAAACGTCGCTCCCATTCGCATCAACGCCGGACGGACCACGCCGTTCACGGATTCCGAAGATCGAGTCTGGCTGGCGGATCAGGGTTTCGTCGGCGGCCAAGGCAATCCGGGGACCATGAACTTCGGCGGCGCCTCTCCCGCCGGCGCCCCAGCCGGCCAGCGTCGTGGCGGCCGTGGGGGATTCGGCGGCTTCGGCGGCGGTCGCTCGGGAGCGGCCTACTCCTCGCCCATCGCCATCGACTTCGAGGGGGAGCGGCAATATGTGCAACTCACCTCCGACGCGCTCGTCGGCGTCGCCGCGTCCGACGGCAAGCTGCTGTGGCGGTACGCCGCCCCGGCCAACCGAATGGGCATTAATATCTCGACGCCGATTTACCGAGACGGCATCCTGTTCGCGTCCTCAGCCTACGGCAACGGCGGCGGAGCGGCGAAACTGATCGAGGAGCCGGGCGGCGGCGTGAAGGCCGAGGAGGTGTACTTCGCCCGAGAGATGCAGAACCACCACGGCGGCATGATCGTGACCGACGGCGCCTTGTACGGGGCGAACGGCGGTAACGAGGGCGGGTTCCTGACCTGCCTCGATTTCGCCACCGGCGACGTCCTGTGGCGGGACCGCGACGCCCCCAAGGGGTCGTTGGTGATGGCAGACGGGCGGCTCTACCTGCGGGCCGAAGGGGGCGAGTTGCTTCTGATCGAGCCGTCACGGGAGGAACTCATCGTCAAGGGCCGGTTCGACCAACCGGACCGCACCTCCCTCCCCGCCTGGGCTCACCCGGTCGTGGCGAACGGAAAGCTATACGTCCGCGATCAGGGATTGTTGCTCTGCTACAACGTGAAAGCAGAGTGAACCCCCCGGCGCGGCCACGGGCGCTGGCCGGCCGGGAGGCGGAGATCGTCGCGGCGATCGGCGAGTACGCGAACCGAACGGTCCGCCGGTTGAAGGGTCGATCTGGGGCTGCCGTGCTGTGACGAAGGGCTGCGGAGAGAACTTCGCCGGCTCGGTTTTCGTTATAGAAGACCCCGCGGCCTAGTCGCCGCCCTCGACCGGCAGTTCCTGGGCCCGCCAAGCGCCCCAGCTGCCGGGGACGTTGGCGACGTCCGCGAAGCCGCCGCGTTTCAGCAGACTGGCGGCGATGCTGGCCCGGTAGCCGCTGCCGCAATAGCAGGCGACGGGGCACTGCTTGTCGAGGTCCGGCAGGTCGCCGTCGCGCATCTCGCCGACGTAGAAGTGCGTGGCCTCGGGCACGCGGCCGGAGTTCCACTCGCCGTCGTTGCGGACGTCGAGCACCTGCACGTCGCCGCGGCGCTCGTTCAACTCGTTCACGCTCAGCTCGCGGACCGTCGCCAGCGGCAGGCCGTCGCCGTTCCACGCGGTCATCCCGCCGGCGAGATAGCCGGCGAAATCGGTGAAGCCGACGCGGTGGATCAGCGTGACCAGCTCCGGAATCTGCCGGTCGTCGTAGGCGACGAGCAACAGCGGCCGGTCCGGATCGAGCATGTCCCCGGCCCAGACGCTCAGTTCGTCGCGGTCGCCGATGTTGATCGACCCGGGGATATGCCCGCCGCCGAAGGCGAGCATGTCCCGGGTATCGAGCAACTGCACGTCGTCGGCTTCGCTCCGCTGCTGAAAAGCATCGACCGACAGCGGCGGGCAGGTCGGTTCGTGGGCGAGGTCGTACGGTTGGAGGTTCGCCTTTTTCAGCCGGGGGTAGTGGGCCGGCACCGGCGGGGCGCCCTCTTTGACGAACTCCAGGAACGCGTCCTCGTCGTCGATGTTGAGGGCGTCGTTCTCCCGCTTCTCCCGGCCGATCGTGGTGACCGGCCGATCGCCGATGTCGGCGCCGCAGGCGCTGCCGGTGCCGTGGCCGGGGTAGACCAGCACGCCGTCGTCCAGGTTGCGGAAGTAGTCCCGCATCGTGCGGAACAGCTTCTTAGCCAGCTCCTCGGTCTCCTCCTCGCCGAGCAGGTCCGGCCGGCCGAGGCTGCCGACGAACAGCGAGTCGCCGCTGAAGACGCCCCACGGGGCGTCGACGTCCTCGCCGTCCGCCGCCTCGAAGGCCAGGTGCTCCGGCGTATGGCCGGGGGTGTGGCGGGCGGTCAGCGTGACGTCGCCGAAGGTGAGCCGGTCGCCGTCCCGCAGGCGTTTCACCTCGTCGCCGTAGTCGGGGTCCTCCTCGCCGCTGACGCAGACCGTGACGTTCCCGCCCAGCCGCGCCCGCAGAGCCCGACTGCCGCTGAGGAAGTCGGCGTGGATGTGGGTCTCGATCGCGTGGGTGATCGACAGCCCGTGCCGCTGGGCGAGTTCCAGATAGATCCCGCAGTCCGGCCGCGGGTCGATCACCGCGGCCGTCCCGGCGCCGCTGTCGCCGATCAGGTAGGAGAGCTGGGCGATACCGGGGGTGTTGATCTGTTCGAGCACGAGCATCACTCACCGTCCTTTCCGGTGCGGGCGTCGACGTAGTTCTTGACCATGTCCTTCAGCTCCGGCTGATCGCACTCGAAGCCCATCTCCTCGGCCTGCTTCAGCGTCTCCTCGCCGCTCATGCCGCGTTCGACGGCGACGTGCATCATCACCATCGCCCCGGCCCGCTTGCCGCTTTTGCAGTGGGCGAAGACCGGCTTGGGCAGATCGGCGTACTTGTGGCGGAATTGATCCACCAAATCCGGCCCCATGGAGTCTATCGAAACCGGGACGTTGAGGTACTCCAGCCCTTCGGCCCGCACCTTGTCGCCCTCGGCGGACGGGGAGAGCGGTTGATCCTCCTCCCCGTCGGTGCGGAAGTTGACGACGGTCTTGAAGCCCTCGCCGGCGAGTTCGCCCAGTTCCGCTTCGCTCGGCTGCGGACCGACCGTGACGTCGTCGTTGACTTTCATGAGGTTCTGCATGGGAGACTTTCAGGGGGGGAATCGGCGGACAGGAAACGCTAACGCTTCGGAGCGCTCCGATATTGGGGATCGACAAGTCCCGGGGGATCGGGGGATCTCGCACGGACTTGGCGCCGCCGGAGATCGAAGCGGGATCACGACAGCGGGAACGGCTGCATCCACAACGAATTAACGGCCGCAGAAATCCGGCGCCCCGCTGGGGAGTCCGACGACGTCCGCCGCAACCCACGGACTCCCCACGCCGCCTGAGACACGACATCGAACCTGAGACGCGCCCCTGGTCGGGGGCCGGAAGTAGCGAATTACCGCTCCGCGATCCGCCGGCGCATCCAATCGACGTTCAACGTTTTTTCCACCAGGTCGAGCGGAAGATAATAATAGGCGTTCGAAGCCTCGAAGCCGATGCGGGAATCCGCCCGCGTCAGGTCGTAAAGCTGCCGGGCGAACGCGTCTTCGGCGTCGAGCGTCGCGGCGATTTGCTCGCGCGTCTCCGGCGTGTCGTCCGACGACAACCGATCCCGAAGCGCGATCCACCGCGCCTGCGCCGCCGTGCTGGCGAAATGCAGATGGGCGGCGCGGGCCAACCGCAGATCCTCCTCCACGACCGCTCGCCGATCCGGCGCCGCAACGGACGCCGCCGCTTCGAGGCGGTCCAGCCCGACCTGCCAGCCGGCGGCCAGCTTGTCGAATTGTTGAATGAAGACGTCCCGCGGGTAGGGGCCGCGCCAGCCGTCCAGATCGTCATAGGGAAAGCCGATCATCGTGGACGCCCGGCCCGTCGGCGCTGCGTGCAGGAGGTTCGCCGGGCCCATCTGTTGGGGCCCCCGATACACCGTCGCCCCCGAATAGGGATATTCTTGAAAGGCCTCGCTGAAGGCCGTCCAGGCCCGCCGCACGTTTGGAGCGGCCGCGTCGCCGTAACGATCGACCGCGATTTGCTGAAGCACGTCCTCGGCCGCCGCGGTCTTGTCCGTCAGCAGGCGATTCATCACCTCCAGGTTCGGCGACGGATAGCCCCCGAGGGACCAGCTCAGCATGACGCCGTCGACGCCCGCGTCTCGCAGCCGGGTCGCGTGCTCGGCGACCAGATCCGGCACGGGCAGCCACGGCGTCGCGGACAGCTCCCAGGAATTATTCACCTGCACTTTCGCCACGGTCCGCAGTCCGCGATCACGGGCCGTCTTCCACTGCTCCGTCGCCCGGGGGCCGGGGCCGACCGCGGAGACCGAATACTCGCCGATCCGACTCTCGACGCCCCCGCGCTCGATCGGGAGATGCCACTCGCTGACCGACATCAGCCACGTGTCGCGGGGGAGCTGCGCGATGTGGTCGGGGGCGAGACCGTGCCCGTTCCAGCCCCAGTCCCAGGCGATCACCTTGGCCTCTGGATCGCCCGCGTGTACCCCCTGTTCGACGACGGCGTTGACCTCCCCAATGATCTCCGCGGCGGACCGCGAGCCGCAACGCGGACAGTCCGCGTGCCGGCCGTGCGAGGCGCAGTTGGTCAGGTTTTCGCTGGCGGTGATCGTGAACGCGCCGCCCAGCCCGGGCGCCTCGCGGAAGACATGGGTCAGTGCGTTCCGCATCCAGTCCCGGACGCGGGGATCGCTGGTGCACAGCGCCGCCAGCTCATTCTCCTGCACGCCGCGGAGGTCCGGGCGATCATTAAAGAACGAGAGCGGCATCGCCCGCGGCTCGTTGAGGTAGAGATAAAGCTTGATGCCGTGCCGCTCCGCCCGTTCGATGAGCCGCCGGAGGTTCGCCAGCCGACGCTCATGGTCCTTTCCGAATTCGGGAAAGTCCGGGCCGCCCGGCGCCAGTTGCCGCAGGACGACGTGCAGCCACACGCCGTTCACCCCCCGGGCCGCCAATCGTTGCAGCAGGCCTTCCGGATACGGGTCGACCGCCGGGTCCAGCAGCGGATCGCCATAGACGGCGAAATAGGAATAGAGGAACCGCGGCCCCCCGGTCGCCGGCGCCGAATTACTGGGACTGACCGGATCGCCGGCGCCCGTCGCGGCGACCGGCGCCGCAAGATCGTCGATAAACGCGAAGCGGGCGTCGCCGGTCGGCGACGATAGATCGCCGAACCGCTGGGCGACGAGGTCCCGAATCTCCGCGGCCCGGCGCCGCTCCGACTCGCTCGGCGCCCGCCAGCGAACCGGTTCGCACAGGGGCTTGGAACGTCCGAATTTACTATAGAGGAAGTCGTCTTCGTGCAGCAGGAAGGCCAGTTCCTCCGCGTCCATCTCCAGCAACGTTAATAACTGATCGTACGGCAACAGGTGCCAATTGCGGCGGAGGACCGTCTTGTAGAAGTACGGTTTAAAGCGATCGGGGATCGGCTGATTCGCCGGCAAACCCATCGACGCGGCGAGCGCTTCAATCTGCGCGGGTTCGGCGCCGACCGTGCGGGCAATCCGGTCCGCGGGCAGGATCGGCCAGTTTCGCCAAACGACCGCATGCAATCGGCTGGGGAAGTGATCGATCGCGAGCGCGGGGGGCTGATCGCCCCGGGGCAGATCGACCTCGTCTCCCGCCGCCGAAGCTCCCCCGCCGAGGACCGCCGCGAGGAACAGAACCGGCAGAACACGGCGCATGGCGGAGGGGCGGGCTGAGAGGAAACCGGCGGGAGACGCGGGACCATTGGATCGCCTCCGCCGCCGCGACGCGACCGAGCGGAGAGAGGGCCGATACGGTCCCGTTTTGATCCCGTGGACCAGTAAGAAGACCGGGAGAGAGGCGATCGGGGCGCGGCACGCGTCGTCCACGGGCCGCGATCCGCGGGCGGTTGTGCCGTTCCCCCGCGAGACCTAGCGTGAGGAACGGGCGGGCGGATCGGTCAGTCATCCACTTCAGCGGCGTCTCGTTATGCGGATCTTCGCCCTCGCGCTCGTCGCCACGTGGATGATGGTCGCCGCTCCGATCGGGGCGCTCCGAGCCGGGGAGACGGCGTTCCGATTGGCGACGTTCGACGTCGACGCCACGCCGCCGGTCGGGGCGCAGATGGCGTACGACCCGGTGCGACGCGTCGACGAACTGACGCTCCGCTGTCGCGGCCTCGTGCTGCTGGGGGCGGACGCGCCGATCGTGCTCTGCGCCGTGGACTGGATCGGCATCGCCAACGGAGCCCACGACGCCTTTCGCGAACAATTAGCCGCCGCGGCGGGCACGACGCCGGACCGCGTCGCCGTCCATACGCTGCACCAGCACGACGCCCCGGGGGCCGACTTCACGGCCGAGCGGATCCTCGCGGACCTCGGCGTGACGAACTATCGACGGTTCGACAGCCGGTTCCCGCGCGAGGTGCTCCGTCGCGTCGCCGCCGCCGTCCACGAGGCGATCCCCAGCGCCCGGCCGATCACCGCGTACGGCTGGGGCGAGGCGGCGGTCGAGAAGGTCGCCTCCAACCGCCGCATCCTCGGTGCGGACGGGAAGGTGCGGGCCGTTCGATATACCACGACGCGCGACCCGGTGCTGCGAGCCTTGCCCGAAGGCGTGATCGATCCGGACGTCTCGCTATTGAGCTTTTGGAACGGAGACGAGCCGGTCGCCGTGCTCAGTTATTACGCCTGTCACCCGCAGAGCTATTACCGAACCGGCGTGCCTAGCTCCGATTTCCCCGGCATCGCTCGGTTCGTCCGCGGCCAGTCCGTCCCGGCGGCGCTGCACGTCCACTTCAACGGGGCCGGCGGCAATATCGGGGCGGGGAAATACAACGACGGCGACAAGCGGAACCGCATGACGCTCGCCCTCCGGCTCGCGGACGGCATGGAGCGGGCTTGGGACGATGTCGAGAAAGTCCCGCTGCGGGCGGGCGATGTCGGCTGGCGAACCGTGCCCGTCACGTTGCCGCCCGGGGATCACCTGAACCGGGAGGCGCTGATCGAGTCGATCAAGACGGAGCCGGCGAGCGGCTATATCGCCGAAGCGGATCAACTCGCCTGGCTGCTCCGCGCTGAATCCGGGCACACGATCGACGTGAGCTGCCTGACGGTCGGCGACGCCCGCGTCCTGCACCTGCCGGGGGAGTTGTTTGTGGAATATCAACTGGCGGCCAAAGCGATGCGGAGCGACCTGCATGTCGCAATGGCGGCGTACGGGGACTACGGCCCCGGCTATATCGGCACGGCCGTCGCCTATGACGAAGGCGGCTACGAAACGAGCGAGCAGGCCTCGAACGTCGACCCCGGGGCGGAGAAACTCCTGATGGACGCGATCCGCGACCTGCTCGAAGCGCCCGCCGCCGACCGCGCACCCGCCGCGGAGGAATAATGCGACCGGTCCGAACATATGCGGGACGGATCGCCCCCCCGTCCCGGATCGCCGCGGCGATGCTGACGTTCGGCGCCGCGATCGGCCTCGCCTCAGCGGCCACGGCTCAGGACGCCGATGTACAGCCCACACAGGCACAGGCCGACGACTACGCAGCCCAGCTCCCCCGCATCCCCCCACGGTCGCCGGCGGAGGGGCTCAAGTCCCTCCAGACGTTGCCGGGATTCCGAGTCGATCTGGTCGCCGCGGAACCGCTCGTGACGGACCCGGTGGCGATGAGCTTCGACGCCGACGGGCGGCTCTACGTCGTCGAAATGCGGGACTATTCCGAGCAGGACAAGGCCCATCTCGGACGCATCCGATTGCTGGAAGATACGGACCGGGACGGCACGTTCGATCAGGCGACCGTGTTCGCGGAGGGGCTCTCCTGGCCGACGGCCGTGATCGCCTACGACGGGGGCGTGTTCGTGGGGACGCCGCCGCTGATGCTCTACCTCAAGGACACGACCGGCGACGGCCGGGCGGACGAGCGGCGGGTCGTCTTCGAGGGGTTTGATCGCTCGAACGTGCAGGGGTTGATGAACAGCCTCCGCTGGGGACTCGATAACCGGATCCACGGCGCCACGGGGACGGCGGGCGGCACGGTCGTCCGTTCGGACGTGCCCGACATGACCCCCGTGGCCCTCGACGGACGGGATTTCTCGTTCGATCCCCGGACCCTCGACCTCCGAGCGGAACCGGGCGGCGCCCAGCACGGGATGGGCTTCGACGACTGGGGCCGGAAGTTCAGCAGCGCCAACAGCGACCACCTGCAGTACGTCGTCTATGAACCGCGGTACGCGGCGCGATTCCCCGAGCTGACGGCGCCGCGCGTGCGGCACAGCATCGCGGCCGACGGGCCGCAGGCGCCGGTGTTCCGGCGTAGCCCGGTCGAACCGTGGCGGACGCTCCGCACGCGGCTGCGGGTCGCCGGCGCCGCCCCCGGCCCGGTTGAGGGCGGGGGGACGCCGGCCGGCTATTTCACCGGGGCGACCGGAGCCACGATCTACCGGGGGGACGCGATGCCCTCCGAACGCGGGCGGGCCTTCGTCGCCGACGTCGGCAGCAACCTCGTGCATCGCAAGGCGGTGACGTTCGAGGGGGAGGGCGTCGTGCCGATCGCCCGCCGCATCGACGAAGCGACCGAGTTCCTCGCCTCCGATGACATCTGGTTTCGGCCGGTGCAGTTCGCCAACGCCCCGGACGGCGGGCTGTACGTCCTCGACATGAGTCGCGAGACGATCGAGCACCCGAAGTCGCTGCCGGACAGCATCAAGCGGCATCTCGATCTCACCAGCGGCCGCGACCGGGGACGGCTCTATCGGATCGTTCCCGACGACTACGCGCACCGGCCGGCACCGACGCTCTCCGGCGCCGCGACCGACGAGCTAGTCGCCCTGCTGGCCCACGACAACGGCTGGCACCGCGAGACCGCCGCCCGACTGCTGTACGAACGGCAGAACCCCCGCGCGTTCGGTCCGCTGCGCACGTTGCTGGAAACGAGCGACCGCCCGCTCGGCCGGCTGCACGCGCTCGCGGTGATCGACGGTCTCGGTCTGCTCGACGAGGCGGCGGTTCTCGCCGGCCTGCGGGACGAGCATCCCCGCGTCCGCACGTTCGCCCTGCGACTGGCGGAGCGGTTCCCACGGTCGACGCCGGTCCGCGAGGAACTGACGCGGTTGGTCGACGACCCCGATCCGCTCGTGCGGTTCCAGCTCGCCTTCACGATCGGCGAGTTCCCGACCGGCTGGCGGGCGCCGATCGCCGCGGAACTGCTCACCCGGTTCGGCGACGACCCGTGGATGCGGTTCGCGACGTTCAGCTCCCTGTCGACGGGGGCCGGCCGAGTCGTTGCAACGCAGCTCGCCGCGGCCCCCCGCGAAGGGACGGAGGGGGCTGTCGGGGCGCTGGCCGAACTGATCGGCCGGCAGGCGGACCCCGCCGAGGTCGCCGCCGTATTGCAGGCGGCCTCCCGCACGCCGCAAGCCGATTCGCGGGCCGCGACGGTGCTGACGCAGCTCACCCGGGGACTGCAGAACTCCCGCAACCCGGTCGCGGACGAACTCGCCGCCGGCGACGGCCTGGCGGGGATCCTCGAAGGTCTGCTCGCGACGGCCCGGGGCACGCTCGACGCCCCGGACCGGCCGCTCGACGAGCGGGTCGCCGCGATCCGCACGCTCGCCGCCGGCGCCTCGCCGGAGGACGTCCGGCGGCTGCTCGACCGCCTCGACCCGCGGGAGCCGGCGGCGGTCCAACGCGCGGCGTTCGAAACGCTTTCCGCGACAAACGACGACTCGATCGGGGGGGAGTTGGTGCGGCGTTGGCCCAGCCTCGGCCCGGAGTTGCAGGATGCGGTCTTCGACACGCTGCTGTCGCGCATCCAGTGGAACGACGCCCTGCTGACCGCGATCGAGTCCGGCGAGGCGCCCCGCTCTCGTTGGAACCCCGAACGGCTGCGGCTGCACCGAATCGCGGTGAACGCGGAGACCGCCGCCCGCATCGACGCGATCCTCGCGAAGACGGAGGTCGGCGACCGGAACGATGTCCTCGCCGAGTACGGCGCCGCGCTCGACCGTCCGGGCGACCCCGAGTCCGGCCGGCCGGTCTTCCTCAAGCGCTGCGCGAGCTGTCACCGCGTGGGGGAGGACGGAACGACGATCGGCCCGAACCTCGTGGCTGCGACCGCCCGCGGACGGGAGACCCTGTTGGTCAACGTGCTGGACCCGAACCGCGAGGCGAACCCGGAGTACCTCAGTTACGTGGCGCTGCTCAAGGACGGCCGGACGCACACGGGCCTGATCGCGGAGCAATCGGCGACCGGCGTGACGCTCCGCCGCGTCGACGGTCCCGACCTGACCGTCCGCCGGGAGGAGATCGTGCTGCTCCAAAGCAGCGGCCTGTCGCTGATGCCGGAGGGACTCGAACGCGAGATCACCCCGCAGCAGATGGCCGACCTGTTCGCGTTCCTGGAAGGTTCGCCCTGAGGAACGGCTCTCGCCCGCCGCCGCCCCCGCACCTCCTTCGGCGATGAGACCCCGAAGAGTTTTGAACCCCCAACCGGCGGGACTTCCGCGTGGAGAAACCGTCGCTGGCGGAGGCGAACCGTCGAAGACTGCGGACGAAGTCCTCGGTTTCACTCCGTCCAGAACTCCACTTTCCCGTCGTTCCTTCGCCGAGCGCTCAACCTTCGCTGAGGGCCCAAGCGAACGAGGCGGCGGCGGCTTCATTTCGCGATCGCGTTGCCGGGCAACGCAAAGCCTCAAACAGCGGGATCGTGTTCGGCGTCGTCGGTCGATCCGGCCGCGGGCGGTTCGTCGGGGGCGTCGATCTGGTCGTCGCGGAGGTCCGCGGGCGTGCCGCGGCGGCGGATGAGGCGGGCGGCGCCGGCCTCGACCCACAGTTCCGGCGGGGCGGCGTGGCTGAGGAAGCCCAGCGGACTGGCGGTACGAGCGTAGGCTCCGGATTGAAACACCCCCACCAGGTCGCCGACCCGTGGAGCCGGGACCGCCGCGGCCCGACCGAGCATGTCCAGCGGCGTGCAGAGCGGGCCGACCAGCTCGGCCGGGGCGTCGGCCGCCTCCCGCAGCCGGTTGACGACGGCGAGCGGGTAATTCCGCTTGATCGTCTGGCCGAGGTTCCCGGACGCGGCGAGGTGATGGTGCATCCCGCCGTCCAGCACCGCGAACGTCTTGCCGCGGGAGGACTTCACGTCCGTCACCCGGGTCAGGTAGACGCCGGCTTCGGCGGCGAGAAACCGGCCCGGTTCCAAGACCACACGGGCCTCGGCCAACCGCGGGTCGGCGCCGCGGTCGGCTTCGAGTTCGCTCAGTCCGTCGGCAAGGGCGAGGAGGTCCAGCGGGGTTTCGTTCGGGAAGTACGGAACGCCCCACCCTCCGCCGAGGTCCACCGTACCGACCGGCCGGCCGGTCCGGTCGGCGAGCCGGCGGGCGAGGGCGAATCCGTGCCGGTACTGGGCGAGCAGCACGTCCGCGTCGAGGATCTGCGTGCCGGTGAACAGATGCAGGCCGTCGACCTGCAATCCCGCGGCTTCGCTCTCGTCGACGGCGTCTTCGAAGCGCTCCTCGTCGACGCCGAACGGGCTGGGCCGGCCGCCCATCCGCATCGCCCCGCCCTGCACCGCGGCGTCCGGGTTCACCCGCACCGCCAGGCGGGTGCGGAGCGGCGAGCCGGCCGCGATTCGGGCCAGTCGGCGGGCCTCGCCGACGGATTCGAGGTGCAACTCGCCGACGCCCGCCTCCGCGGCGAGCCTCAGTTCCGCATCCGTCTTCCCCGGCCCGGCGAAGATGATTTCGTTCGCCTCGCAGCCCGCATCCAAAGCCTGCCGCAGTTCGCCGGCGGAGGCCACCTCGATTCCGCAGCCCCGGCCGAGGAAGAAACGCAGGAACGCGGCGGCGGGATTCGCCTTCATCGAGTAGAACAGCTCCCACCCGGCCGGCAGCGTGTCGCGGACGGACCGCACCGCGTCCGACAAAATCCCGCCGTCGTAGGCGAACAGCGGGGTGCCGAACCGTTCGGCCAGCTCGCCGACTGGCACGCCGCCGACGACCAGTTCCTCGGTCGAGTCCGGGAACCGTCGGGCAATCAGCGCGGCGACGTGCGGGGGGAGCGGGTCAGGCACCGGCGGCGGTTTCTTCGGGGGGGCCGTGCAGGGCCGCGGCTTCCGTGCGGAGGGCGGGATAGTCGGTCTTGCCGCTGGCGGTGCGAGGCAGACCGTCGCGGGGTTCGACGGCCCCGGGAACCATGTGGGCCGGCAGGGCCGCGGCGCAGGCGGCCCGGACGGCGGCGGGGTCGACGTCCGCGGGGGCGACGAACGCGATCACCCGCTGGCCGAGCGTTTCGTCCGGCACGCCGACGACCGCGGCCTCCCGCACGCCGTCGGCGGCGGCGACGGCGGCCTCAATTTCGGTGGGGCTGACGCGGAACCCGCTGGTCTTGATCTGCCCGTCCCGCCGGCCGACGAAGTAGAGGAACCCGTCCTCGTCCGTCCGCACGAGGTCGCCGGAGTAGCAGACCCGGTCCGGCTCCGCCCCGCCGGGCGGGGGGAACGGGTGCGGGCGGAGGACCGCCGCGGTCTGCTCCGGCCGGCCCCAGTAGCCGCGGGAGACGGTCGGCCCGTGGTGCACCAACTCGCCGACCTCGCCGGGTCCGCAGAGGCGACCGTCTTCGGCGACGACGAGGATCTCCGTGTTCGGGATCGCCTTCCCCATCGAATCCGGTCGGCGGTCCAACTCGGCGGGCGGCAGGTAGGTCGAGCGGAAGGCTTCCGTCAGCCCGTACATCAGCACGACGTCCGCGGCCGGCGCCGCGGCCCGCAGCCTGTCCAGTAACGCCCGCGAGACCGCCCCGCCGGTGTTCGTAAGGTACCGCAGCGCCGGCAGTTCGGCCTCCGCCAGCCCGGCCCCCGGGGCCGTCAGCCGCGCCCAGAGCGGCGGCACGCCGGCTAAACCGGTGATTCGCTCCGCCCCGAGCACGCGGACCAGATCCCGCGGCAGCACGAACCGGATCAGCACGCACGCCGCCCCCTGTCGTACGGCGGTCGTGAGTTGATTCAAACCGGCGTCGAAGCTGAACGGCAGCGCCGCCAGCAGCCGGTCGGTCGCGACGATCGACAGGTAGTCCGAAACGATCGACGCCCCGGCGAGCAAGTTCGCGTGCGAGAGCATCACGCCCTTCGGCGATCCCGTCGAACCCGACGTGTACAGCACCGCTCCGAGGTCGCGGTCCACGCCGACGTCCGCCGGCGGCGTCGCGTCCGCGGCGCGACACAGGTCGTCCCAGTCACGAACCGGCGCGGGGAATCCCGGAGCGCCGTCCGCCCCGCCGACGGCAACGACCTGCTCCAGATCGGGGCAGCCGCCCGCCGTCTCCGCCAGTTCGCCCAGTCGGTCGGCGGCGGTGACGAGAACCCGCACGCCGCAGTCCCGCAGGATGTGGCCCACCTGCGACGGCCGCAGCCCGTGGTGGATCGGCACGAACGCCGCCCCCGCCGCGCTCACGCCGTAAATCGCGATCGGCAGTTCGAGCGAAGGTCCCAGAAAAATCGCGACCCGGTCCCCCCGCCGTACGCCCAACCCCCGCAGCCCGTTGCCCAAACGGGCCGCCGCCGCGGCGAACTGCCCGAACGACAGCCGTCGGTCCTTGTCGACCAGCGCCTCCGCATCAGGCCTGCGGGCGGCGGAGGAGAACAGCGTGTGGTGCAGGAGGTAGTCCATCGGGCCGATCAGTTCTCCGCCCGCCCGGCCCCGGAGCCGCGCTTCGACTCGACGAAGCGGGCCATCGCGGCCACGGACTCGAAATGCTCGCCGACGACCTCTTCGTCCTCGACGTGCACCTCGAAGCGGCTCTCCAGAAAACCGACCAGGTCCAGGACGCCCAGCGAGTCGACCGCCCCGCTGTCCAGCAGGGAGGCGTCGTCGGACAGGTCGCGCTGCGCGGCTAAAGGGAACTGCTCGCGGACGAATGCGCGGATCGCGTCGGCGGGGTCGGGTGCGGCGTCGGTCATGCGGGCTCGGGGGCGGGGCTTGCGGAGGTGAGGCGGAGGAAGGGGACGGCCAAGGCAACCGCGGCGACGGCGCTGCCCAGCAGAACGGCCGCCCCGGCCCCCGGCGCGGCGTAGATTGCCGAAAGCGGGACGGCGGCCGCGACGGTCGTCAGCAGGCCGGCCAGCATCGCCCGGAATCCCACTTCCGGCCGGTCGATCGCGGAGAGCCCCGCCTCAAACGCGGTGCTGACCGACCACGCCAGCGGCGCCAGCCCCAGCAGCAGGATAACCGGCGCGGCGGACGCGAACTCGGTCCCGTACAGCAGTCCCAGCAGCGGCCCGGCGGCGACCAGCAGACCCAGCCAGAACAGCCCGGCGAAGGCCGTCAGCGCGACCGCGGCCCGCACCGCCACGCGGCGGACCGCTGTCGGACCGCCGGTGCGGCGGGCGGCGGCGGTCTGGGCGACCAGCAGGCTCGCCACGGCCAGAATCAACGGGTTGCACAGCAGCACGACGTTCTGCGCCGCCGCGAACCGTCCGGTCGCCGCTATTCCGACCGCCGCCGCGAGCACCCACTGCGGGGCGCTGCCGTTCACCTGGCCGCACAGCTGCGCCGCCAGAACCCAGCGACCGAACTGCCAGCTCCGCCGCCAGTCCGCGCCGACGCGGCCAGTCCCCAGCCGGAACACGGTCCGCGACCGGGCCAGCCAGATCGATCCCGCGATCAGCCCCGCCGCCGCCGTCGCCGCCAGCGCCGTCAACGCCGTCAGGCGTCCGGTCGCCCACAATCCCGCCAACGCCCCGAGTTGCAGCGCGGCCAGGCCGCCGTCCACCGCCAACGCGGACCGCAGGCGTAGATGGGCGAAGCTCATCCGGCGGGCGAACTCCCAAAGCAGCGACAGCGGGACGGCGGCGGCCGTCACGGCGAGCACGATCGCAGCGGTTCCCGCCCCGGCCGCCGCCGCGATCCCCGCCGCCGCCAGCAATGCGACGGCCAGTCCCCCGCCCAACGCGGCGTGATGCAGCAGTGCGCTGCCGGCGTAGTCGGAGTCGACCTCGCCCTCCCGCAGCACGGTGTACGGCTTGGTCACGACCGCTTCCTGCGCCACGCCGGCAAGGATCAATCCCGCCATCGCCAAGGAGTAGAGGCCCAGCTCCTCCTCCCCCGCGGCCCGCCCGACCGCCACGGTGGTAACGAACCGCGTCCCGCTGACCAGCCCCTGATCCAACACCGCCAAGACCGGATCGGACGCGGACCGCCTCCACGCCGACCGCACCGCGCCCCGCACGCCGGCCGCCGGCGGGGACGGGTCGGTCGCCGGGTCGGTCGCCGGGTCGAGCAACGCGTTCGTCACAGCACGAGTTTCCGGCAGTGAAACGCCTCGGCCACCCCGCTGACGGCGTTCGCCTCCACGCCCCGCAGCCGCAGTAGCCCGCGGAACGTGTCCGCCGTGAACCACCGCCGCGCCGCCTGCGAGGGAAACGCCTCCGCCAGCTGCGCGATCTTTCGGTCGGCGGTGGAGGCGTCCAGCGGCACGAACAGGTTGGGCGGGGCGAGGTCGCCCTCGTACTTCGGGATCTCGTACTCGAAGATCAAGTGATCCCGGAAGGCGCACCAAGTCAGTTCCGCGACGGCCCGGTGATCCTGGTGGGCGTCGTCCCGGCGATGGGTGAACACGATGTCCGGCGAGACGCCCGCGGCAAGTTCGTGGAAGCGATCCTTCAAGCCGCTGTCGAACGGGAAATAACTGTCCCGGAAACGCTCGACGTGGACGGCCCGTTCGCCGGCGTCGTTCAGGAACAGGTCCGCCCCGCGCAGAGCCTCGTCGCGGCGCTCCCCTTCGCCGCTGAACACGACCCAGGTGACGCGCACGCCGGGGTTCTCCGCGAGCAACCGCAGCAGCGTGCCGCCGCAGCCGATCTCGATGTCGTCGGGGTGGGCGCCGAGGCACAGGACCTCTCGCACGCCCGTCAGGGAGGGATGGAACACCGGATCAGCGCCCGCCGGCGGTCGGGACCGCGGGGCCCGGGACGCGGGGCCGCCAGACCTCCCAGGGGGCGTTTCCGTCGGCGTAGAGGTCGTCCAGCATTTGTTTCTCCTTGAACGTGTCCATGCAGCCCCAGAACCCTTCGTACCGCAGCGCGGAGAGCCGTCCGGCGTGGGCCAGCCGTTCCAGCGGCTCCGCGACGAGATCCTCGCCCGGCCGCAGCGCCTCGAAGATCGCCTGGTCCAGCACGAAAAATCCGGCGTTGATCCAGGTGTCGGTCTGAGTCACGTCCCTCAACTCCCGGACCTGGCCACGTTCGTCCATGTCCACGGTATGGAAAGTCTGAGAGGGCTTGACCGTCAGGAAACTGGCGGTCGCCTCCCGCTCCCGGTGAAACCGGACCAGGTCCGGAAGGTGCAGGTCGGCGAGGCCGTCGGCGTAGTTGGCCAGGAACGTTTCTTCGCCGTCGAGATGGGGGCGCACCGCCCGCAGACGCTCCCCGATCGAGGCGGTCGTTCCCGTGTCCACGAACGTGATGTTCCAATCCTCCAGGTCGCGGCCCGCCAGATGCACCCGGCGGCTGTGCCGCCGACCGCCCGCGGCCGTCGTTTCGGCGCCGCGGCGCTCGCCCACGCCGCGGCGTTCGGGTCCGAACGACAGCGTGAAGTCATTGGAGACGCACTCGTCGTACTCCAGGAAATACTGCTTGAACGCCCGCGCCCGCCAGCCGAGGCAGAGGATGAAATCCGTATGCCCGTAGTGGGCATAGTATTTCATGATATGCCACAGGATCGGCCGGTCGCCGATCTCCACCAGCGGCTTGGGGATCGACTCCGAATACTCCCGCAGGCGCATCCCGAATCCGCCGCAGAACAGCACGACTTTCATAGCGACGGGATCACCGGGGCGGGGGAGGGGAAACGGGGGCGCCTAGATGTAGGTCGCTTCCGGGATCGGGACGGCCAACGCGCCGCCCCACTCTCGAACGTAGGTCAGTTGCGCGGCGATCTCTTCCTTCAAGTTCCAAGGCAGGATCAGAACGAGGTCCGGCCTGGTCTCCGCGATCCGCTCGGTCGGATACACGGGAATGTGCGTCCCCGGCAGGAACTTGCCGTGCTTATATGGGTTGCGGTCCACGACGTAGTCCAGGAAATCCGTCCGCACGCCGCAGTAGTTCAACAGCGTGTTCCCCTTCCCCGGGGCTCCATAGCCGACGATCGACTTGCCGGCCCGTTTGGCGTCGATGAGGAACTCCAACAATTTACGCTTCGTCTCTTCGACGCGGCGGCCGAAGGCGGCGTAGGTCGCCATCTCCGTGAGCCCGGCGGCCTTTTCCCGCTCGATCAGGTCGGTCACCGCCGACGTGACGGGTTTCGCATCGTCCGCCTCGTGCCGGGCGTAGATTCGCAGAGATCCGCCGTGCGTCGGGATCTCGTCCACGTCGTACAGCGTCAACCCGTGCGCGGCGCACACCCGGCGGAGCGTCAAGAGCGAGAAGTAGCAGTAGTGCTCCTGGTAGATCTGATCGAACTGATTGCCCTCCAGCATCGTCAGCCAGTGCGCGACCTCGACGGTGACGACCCCGCCCGGCCTTAGCAGCAGCCGCATCCCGCCGAAAAAGTCGTTCAGGTCGGGCACGTGGGCGGCGCAATTATTCGCGACCATCAGGTCGGCGGAGACGCCCTCGGCGGCCAGTTCCTGCGCGGCCTCCACGCCGAAGTACATCACGCGGGTCGGCACGCCCCGCTCCTCCGCGGCGGCCGCGCAGTTCGCGGCCGGCTCGACGCCCAGACAGGGTACGCCCTTCGCCACGAAGTTTTTCAGCAGGTAGCCGTCGTTGCTCGCCAGTTCCAACACGAAGCTGTCTGCGTTCAACCCGAGCCGGTCGGTCATCCGGTCGGCGTAGTCGGCAGCGTGCTTCAGCCAACTGTCGCTGAACGAACTGAAATACGCGTACTCCCCGCCGAATATCTCCCGCCCGCTGACGTATTCCTCGACCTGCACCAGATAACACTCGCCGCAGACGTACGCCGCCAGCGGGTAGAACGGCTCCGGCCGGTTCAGTTCTTCCGCCGTCAGGAAGTTCTCGCATAGCGGCGAAGTGCCGAGGTCCACCACTTGCTGTCGCAGCGCGGCCCCGCCGGCGACTGTCGGTTTTGCGGGGCCGACGGGCGATCAGGCGAACGCCGCGGGGGCGTCGGCCCAGTCCGGGCGGGACTCGGCGTACCGGTCGATCAGTTCTTCCGGCAGGTGCGTGAAGTCCGCGGCCCTCAGGTAGTCCATCGTCGTGGTCCCCCCGCAGGCGCTGTCGACGTTGGGGGCGCCGCGGCCGGCCTCCAGATCGTCCCGGTGGACCGTACGAAAGTCGATGCTCAACCGGGTCCGCCCGGTCTCGTTCGGCACGGTCGAGTGCAGATGCGCCGCCGAGAACACGATCAGCCCGCCCGGCTCCGGCACCAGCTTCAACGCCGGCTCTAATTCCAGCTCCTCCAGCGCCTCGGACTGCACCCGCGTGTCCTTTTTTCCCTGGTCGTGAGCCGCTTTGCGACCGCCGGTCTGCCAGTCCTGATAGTTGAACCCCGCCGACGAGTTTCGGATCGCCCGGTCCCAATAATGCGGGTGGAAGGCCATCGCGTTGCCGGGCTCTATTTCGTACACCGGCAGCCACCAGTTCAGCTGGCACTGCGGCGGGGAGTACCACGTGTCCCTGTGCGGTTTGAAGGCGTACGCCAGTCCGCTGGTGAGGTACCCGTGGGAGGTCGCCGTCCGCAGCCGGGGCACGTCGGCGTAGGTGCGGTCGAGGTCGCATCCGGCCCCCGCCAGCACCTCGCGGATGAGGGTCTTACTATCCGGGTGGTGGATGAACTTCGGCTTCAGATCCTTCAGGACCGCGTTATATTCATCGACCGACAGGACGTGCTGGGCGTCCCGCGGGTCGTGCGGGGCGAACGCCTCTTCGGACAGCGTTCGCGCGAACGCGCAGAACGCCCGCGTGGCGGCGTTGGCGGCGTCGACGTAGATCGCCCCGGCGTAGAGGTTCTCCCGGCGGCGATCGTCCGGGTGGTCGGCATTAAAATAAACGGCCGTCATGTGTGAGATCCGAGAGATAGGTCGGCGGAGCGATCGTCCGTGAGGAAACCGTGAGCGAGCAGGGCGTCGGCGGCGGCGGCGACGGCGGCGAACGGCAGGCCGGACCGCTCCGCGATCGCCAACAGCGACCGCGACCCGTCCGACAGATTCAAGACCCACTGCACCGCCCGCTGAGCCGCGGCCCCGGCCGGGTCGGCGCCGAACGCGGCGTACAGCCCGCTCGGCCCCAAACGCGGCTCGCCGAACGGCTTGAGGTTCCGGCAGGTGCGGTCCCGTTCCAGCACGTCGAAGACCGCCGCGCAAACGCCCAGCGCCCCGGCCAGTCCCGCGGCGGAAACGAGCGACAGGTCGTCCGCGGAGGTGTGATACTCCGGGTACTCGCCGTCGGGCGTGCGACTCAACGCGGCGACCGGCAGGTCGAACCCCGGCGAGCAGAACTGCCGCTGGTCGTACCCGAAGGGCGCGAACTCCCGCACCTCGTGCGGTTCGCCGGAGGTCTTCAAAACGTGCGCCGCGGCCCGGTCGACGGGGGAGTCGCCCCGCCGGCTGCGGCGGAGCGTGAACGGCCCGTCGTCCCCGCAGCAGGCGAGCGTCAGCCCCCCGAACATCCGGTCCGCACAGTCCCGGTTCCCCGCCAGCCAGGCGATCGCCCCCACCGTCGCCGGCGCGAACAGGAATCGGTACGAGAACCGCCTCCGCGGACGCTCGACGAGGGTCCGGGCCAATTCGGTCGCCACGGCGATTCCGCTGACCCCGTCGTGGGCCAGCGATGGGTGGCAGACGTGCGTGGAGATCAACACCTCGTTCGGCCCGTCCGGGGCCGGTGCGGTCGGGGGGAGGACGAACTCCGCGTAGGTGAGGGAACCGTCCGCAACGGTCGCGTCGACCCGCAGTTCGTACTCCCGCTCCCCGCGGGCGGCGAGTTCGTCGTACTGCTCCTGCGAGACGCACAAACCCCAGTCCGCCCCCGGTTCGCAGGTGCGAAACGGCACGTCCGCCGGCCGGCCCGGGGCGGTCCGCAGACGCCCCTGCAGTTCGGACCACGAGACGCGACGGTCGACCGGGGCGGAGCCGCTGAGCACGTGCAGGTTCGATTCGCCGAAGTCGACCAGGCGCACGCCCGGCGGATCGGCGGGGTCGCGGAGGAACGCGTCGCGGACGTTCCACTCCGGCGGGACCTCCCAATCCAGGATCGGCGTGCCGGTGGGAACCTCCGTCATCGTCCACTCCCCGCCGCCGGTCGGCAGACGGTCGGCGAGGAGCGCCAACGACTCTCGCACCCCCGCGCCCGTCTTCGCCCGGCAGATCGGAAACAGTTCCGTCAGCAGCGCGAGCATGCGGTCGCCGGCCTCGCGGCCCGGGGCGTCGATCGGCGGCGGGGGGGCGGTCGCCACGGGACTAATTAAACTTCCGATAGACGGACTTCGACGGCGGCCCGACGAGATATTCGCCCACGCCGTCCTCCAGAGCGCGCAGATAGACCTCCATCGCCCCGTCGAAGGCGGCGACGGTCTCCTCCACGTCCCGTTCGCTGTGGGAATAGGAGATCACCAGCGACGGCCCCAGCACGCCGCGGCGGATCAGTTCCTGAATCAGCAGACTGCGGAACTCCTGGCTGGCGTTCCCGTCCCGGTCGCGGGCGCCGAACACCAGATTGCACGGCGGGCCGAACAGCGGGATCGCCTCGAACAGCCCGCGCTCCCGGGCGACGGCCTCGATCCCGTCCCGCAACTGCGCCCCGCGTTCGGCCATCGTTTCGATGACCGGCTCCCGCTGGTAGACGCGCATCGTCTCGATCGCCGCGGCGAGGGCGTGGGTCTCGGCCCCGTGCGTCGTGGAGAGCAGGAACACCCGCTCCCGGTCGTGCCGCAGGCCGCCCAATTCCATCAGGCTCCGCTTGCCGACCAGCGCGGAGACCGAATGCCCGTTCGCCAGAGCCTTGCCGAACGTCGACAGATCCGGCGTCACCCCGTACAGAGCCTGGGCTCCGCCCAAGTGATAGCGGAACCCGGTGATCATCTCGTCCAGCACGAACACCGCCCCGTGCTCGCGGCACAACGCTTGAACCTTGTGCAGAAAGCCGTCCGCCGGCTCGTCGTACTTAGCCGGCTCCAGGATGACCGCGGCGATCTCGCCGGGGTGCGCCTCGAACAGCCCCCGAAGGCTCTCCGGATCGTTGTAGCGGAACGTCAGCGAGAGATCCTTGACGCACTGCGGGATGCCGGCGTCGAAGGGGGTGGTTCCGATAAACCAGTCGTGGATCGCGAAGAACGGGTGATCGCCGCAGACGGCGACTTTCTCCCGGCCGGTCTGGGCGCGCGCCAGCTTCAGGGCGCCGGTGGTGGCGGTCGAACCGTCCTTGCAGAACTTGACCATCTCCGCCCCGTCGATCAGGCCCAGCAGCTCTTCGGCGCACTCCACCTCGATCGGATGGGGGCGGGTGAAGTTCGTGCCGGTCGGCAGGTGTTTGCGGACGGCGTCCAGCACGGCGGGGAAGGCATGCCCCAGCGCGACGGCCCGGCAACCCATGCCGTACTCGATAAAGCGGTTGCCGTCCGCATCCCAGACGTGGCAGCCCTGTCCGCGAACGATGAACGGCGGGGCGTTTGCGGAGAGCTGATCGTCTCCCTTGGCATAGGTGTGGCACCCGCCGGGGATCAGTTCGTGCGCCCGCTCCCGCAAGGCGTCCGTCGCCGGAGAGACGCGGCGGGGCGGGGACGCGGCGGGCATAAAGTAGAACTGCGGAGCGTGAGGCGACGGTCCGCAAGCTTAGAGCCAATCCGCCCCTCGAACGCTCGGGCCGCCTGGGAGAACGAGGCGAACCGGGCGGAACCGGCCGACCGTGCGGGATCGGTCGGTTTCGCCGGGCGATTCGGTCAGGCCGCGTCGCGGTCGGAAATCGAGCCGCGGCCTCAGCGGGCGGCCGGGCGGTTCTCCAGCGCCGCCTCGTAGCCGGCGATTTGCCGCTCCGAGAGCGCCCTCACCGCCGCGGGGCCGGCGTCGCCCCCGGCCGCGTCCTCCAGGGAGAAGCAGTCCCGGTACCAGCGGGCCGTTTGTCGTAACGCCTCGTCCACGTCCCAGACCGGCTTCCAACCGAGAACCCACATCGCCCGGTCAATCGAGAGGTGCAACAGGCCGGCCTCCCGCGGGTGGTTCCCGTCGCTGACGTCCTCCCAGCCTCCGGCGCCCCATTCGGCGGCGAGGGTTTCGACCACCTCCCGCACGTTCAAAGCGCGGCCGGGCAGCGGGCCGATGTTGAAGCCCGAACAAACCGCCGACAGCCGCTCCGCGTCGTTCGCGTCGGCGGTCAACAGGGCGGCGGCGCTCGTCAGATAGCCGTCGAGCGCCTGCAGGACGTGCTGCCAAGGGCGGTAGGCGCCGGGACTGCGGAGCCCCACCGACTCCCCGCGGCGGAGGGCGGCGACGGCATCGACGATCAACGCGTCGCGGGTCCAGTCGCCCCCGCCGATCACGTTGCCGGCACGCACGCTCGCCAGCCGCACGCCGTGCTCGCCCAGCCGCTCGGTCGGAAAGAAGGAATGCCGATAGGCCCGAATCGCCAACTCCGCCGCCCCCTTGCTGCCGCCGTAAGGGTCGTGGTCTCCCATCGGGTCGGTCTCGCGGTAACCCCAGACCTGTTCCACGTTCTCGTAGCACTTGTCGCTGGTCACGCAGACGACCGAGACCGGCGCCCCGCCGGACGTCGCGGACCGCGTCCGCACCGCTTCGAGCACCGCGGCGGTGCCCATCACGTTCGTCTCGAACGTCTCGAACGGCTCTTCGTACCCCGTCCGCACCACGGACTGCGCCGCGAGGTGCAGGATCAGGTCCGGGTCGCACTCGTCGATCGCCGCGGCCAGCGCGGCCCGGTCGCGGACGTCCCCGCGGAGATCCCTGGCCAGCGTGTCGCTGATCCCGGCGGCGGCGAAATGACTGGGGTCGGTCGGCGGGTCGAACGCGTACCCGGTCGCCTCCGCCCCCAACCGCTTCAACCACAGGCAGAGCCAGCTCCCCTTAAATCCGGTGTGTCCCGTGACGAACACCCGGCGGCCGGCGAAGACTCCGCCGAACGGCGCGGGCGGGGACGGGTCGGACATCGCGATGAAACGGAAGCTGGGGAACGGCGGGAGGGGCGATTCGAACGGCGATCCTGCCCCGAAGACCGCCCCTCGTCCAGACGGCGGCCGGAACGGGGCGTCTCAGGCCGGGTCCGCGTTTGAGGGCAGCCCGAACAGGCGGCGGACCCGCTCGCTGATCTCGTGGGTCAGGTCCGGCAGGGTCGTGAGGGCCAGCAGCGTGACGTCCGAGTACAGGTTGTCGATCCGCTCCGGCGGGACGCGCTCCGACTTGAACAACGCGTTCGCCGGCGCCCAAAACTTGAACCCCCGAGGGAACCGCAGGCCCGGAACCAACCGCGTATCCACCGCCGCGAACCGCACTTGATACCGGTCCAGCAGCGCCGCCCGGATCGCCGGCTCACGCTTCAGGAACAGATCCCGGTCGCTGAAATAACTGACGTGCACGTAGGGCAGTCGGTGTCGCAGAACGTGGCCGTGCAGCACGAGACAACGGGCGCCGCCCTCCTCCACCAACAGCGGCTCCACCGGGTAGGGGCGGTGATCGGTCAGCAGGCGGCGTTCCTCGTCCGAGACGCGGTTCGTAATCTCGTCCGCGTCGAACGACAGCGTGACGCCCGCCGGCGTCCGTCCGATTCGACCCGGCGGCGGGAGGATTGTGAGCTGCGAACTGAGGTCCGCGAAGCCTAAACGTCGCAGCACCGCGCGGACCCGATCGCCCGGCGTGAAGTGAGTGATCGTGTAACCGCGCAGCCGCGTGATCGGCCGCAGCAACGCCAGGCTGTGCCCGCGGCGGTCCTCGCGGACCCACCAGGTGTGGAGATTGCAGAACCGTTCTTCCCGCCCGTCCACCGTCCGTCGGCTGAAGATCATGCCGAGAAAGCCGATCGCCTCGCCGTCTTCCAAGAGCGCATAGCCGGCGTGGCCCTCCGGCTTCTCCCAGGCGTAGTCGAACACGTTCCGCCACTCCGCCTCCCCGGAGAGCGGGTCGTCGTCGCGCAGGAACGCATCGTAGAGCTTCGGGAACAGGTCCGGGGTGATCGGCGCGAGCGTCGCCATGCGGCAGCGTCGGGGGTCGGGGGAACGGCGGCTGGAAACGGCGACTGGAAAAGCGCTGGCTGCGGCGCTCGGGGCAAGCGGCGAAGAGCGGCCCGTACGGCGGTCGGGCGGCGGCGGTAGTCGGGCGGCGGTCAGGCGATGACGAACTCGCCGTCGAACCCCAGGCCCGCCGCTTGTCGTCGGATCTCCTGCTCGTACAGGGCGTTCGAGAGAATGACGACGTCCGGCGGGTTCTCGGCGAGGGCCGCCGGCGGGAGGATCGGATGACCGGTCCCGGGAAGGAACCGGCCGTGTTTGTCCGGGTTCGAATCGACCACGAAGCCGATCACTCCGTCGCCCGGCGCAGCAAGGGGCAGGGAGTTCAAGAACGTGACCCCCTTGCCCGCCGCCCCCCAAAACGCCGCGGTCTTGCCGGCCGACCGCCAGCCCGCCAAGCGGTCGGACCACTCCGCCCGCTTCGCCCGGTGCGCCGCGCTGAACGACGCCAATTCGGGGGGCAGGCCGTCCGGTTCCAGATCGTCCGGCGGGTCGGCGGCGGCGGGGTCGGCGGCGGCGTCGACGAAGGCGTACTGATCGCCGGCGTAACAGTTCCCGGCATCGGTCACGGTCAGCCCGGCGTGTCGGAACAGCGCCGCCAGCGACGCCGCCCCGAACAGGTTGCACTGCTCGTAGTGCACGCTCCAGATCTCCCCGCGGCCGAGCGCCCGGCGGGCGTCGAACACCTCGAAATACAGCCCCGCCCCCCGATCGCCCGACATGTCCCGCACCGTGCGGAGCAGCGCCGCCGGCTCGGGGACGTGTTCAAACGCGGACAAGCAGCAGACGAAGTCGACCGGCGGGTCGTTCGCACGACGGGCGGTGCGGTCGTCGAAGTAGGCCCGGATCAGTTCGACCGCGCCGCCGCCGGCCGGCTCGCGGCCCTCGCGGGGGGCGGTCGGGTCCACGCCGACGC
>NZ_WTPX01000219.1 GCF_013036045.1 Alienimonas chondri | reverse complement strand
CCTCAATCGCCCACCCCTCACCAACCCGCACCACCGCCGCATGCACCGGCCGCAGCGGGGCGATCAGCGGCAGATCGGCTTGCTGGGCATGCTTCGGCGGCCCGCCGAGCGTCAGCCGCTCCCCCGGCCACAACAGCACGGCCCCGAGGGCGTCCACCCAGGCGATCAGCGGTTCAGCGAGCATGGGAGTTTCCTTTACGATAAGAACGGCATGTTAGCCGCAATCGGAGGGAGCGTGCCGTACTCCCCTCGCCCCCTTTTGGGGGAGAGGGGCTGGGGGTGAGGGGGCTGGAACCGAACGATTGCCCTTCACCGTCCCACTGCTCTCCCTGAACACGCCCGGTCGCCGGTCATCGAGCGTCCGGGACGCTGCGTTCGCTCTGAACCACTTTGGCCGGATACCTGTAAGGGTTCGCCACCCTCACCCCCGGCCCCTCTCCCTGAGGGAGAGGGGAGAAGAGGAAACCCCGCCCGCGCCGGAGGCGCGAACGGGGCGAGGGGGTTGGCGAACCGAACCGGCTCAGGCTTCGTCGCTGGTGATCTTCGCCGGCTGCTCGGCGCCGAACAGGGCGTCGTAGCGGGCGGCGGCGTCCTCGGCGGCGGCGCCTTCCTTGACGATCTCGCTGACCGGCACGGCGCCGTTCCAGGTGTTGCCGTCTTCGTCCAGCATCTTCTCGCGGACGCTCAATTCGTCGTCGATCCGCTGGATCAGGTCGCGGGTGTCGGACAGCGCCGTGTCGTCGATCTCGACGCCGGCGATCGTCTCGCGGGCCTGCACCATCTGGTGCTTGGCTTCGAGCTGCTCGATCTGCACCTCAAGCTGTCCGCGGGCGGCCAGCATGGCGTCCAGCTTCCGCTCGTTGGCGGCGAGGGTCCGCTGACGGGCGTCGAGCAGGGCTTCCTTGTGGCCCAGCGTGGCCTTGGCGGTTTCGTAGGTCGTCAGGCGAGCAGCCAGATCCCGCTTCATATCGGTTTCTCGGATCACCCGGCCGGCGTAGTGCAGCTCGCCGGAGCCGATCTTGTCCCGCAGGAAGGCCATCTCGCGGGCCTGCTCGTCGAGGGCGGCGGTGCGGCCGGCGAGATCGGTTTTGAGGCGTTCGACGGCGATCTGCTGCTCCGCGACGACCCGCTTGGCGGCGGAGACGGCGGGATCCAGTTCGGTCAGCTTCTGGCGAGCCGCCTTGATCTCAAAGGAGACCGGCACCGCATCCCGCAGCCCGGTCTGGGCTTCGGAGAACGCGGTCTTGCCGAAGGTGAACAGGTCGGTGCCGAAGACGAGGGAGCCCAGACCCAGCGTCAGGGCGGTCCCGAGGAGGGCCTTGCGAATCATCGGAGTGGCTTTCGGAATGACTTTCATGGGAGCTTCTGAAGAAGCGGCGGGGGGCGGGAAACGCCCCGCACATGAGGTTCTTCGCGGCGGAGCCTCCGATCTTGGCGGCCGTCTGCGGGAATCTGCGGATTTTTCCAACGGGCGACTTGAGCGGCTAAACTGCGGTCATGGATACCTCCTCTTTCCCCGCCGCTCCGCCGGCCGCAGCTGACTCTCCGGTCGCCCGGTCGCGTCCGTCGTCCGCGGGACCGAGCGCCGAGCCCGCCGATCCGCCGGTGTTGTCTGCGGCGGTGGCCGCCGCGGTCGATTCCGCGATCCGCGACGGTTGCACGATGCTGGTTCGACACCCCCGCACCGGCGAGACGCTGCGGTTGCGGCCGGTCTTTGCGACCTCGCCGGTTCTCGAGGCCGGCCCGCCGGTCGTCACGACGCTGGCGGAGGACGTCGCGACCGCGGACGCTGAGTTCGCCGCCGGTTTGGGTCGGCCGGTCGAAATGGACCTCGGCGCCAGGGCCGAGCGTGCCGCGCGGTTGCTTCGCCTCAACGGCCTCGACCCCGCCGATCATCTTCCCCCGGATGTCCTCGCCGCATCGAGCGGTGAGGCGGAATGAGCGTTGAAGAGTCCCGCCGGTTTCGCGAAACGGCGGATCGGCAGTATCTCTGGTTGGTCATGTATCGCCCCGCCGGCGAGGCGTGGGCATGGGAAAACGCCCTCCACGCCGCCCTCGCCGGACTGGAGGAGGACCCCGCTCGTTTCTCCCTCTGCCAAGATCCCGGCGTCCAAGACCGCGGACTGCGGCAGGCGCCCTTCGGCCCCCGCGGCAAGCCCACCCACCGCCTCATCTTCGAGATCGACGGCGACGCCGTCCGCGTGCTGACCGTCCGCGGCTTCGCCCAGCCGGACCTTACCCCCGACGATCTCTAGCTCGTCGTTCGTCGCATCGGCGGATCGATATTGCGCGGACGGCGGCACGGACGACGAACGCCCACCGCGCTCCCCGCGCGGCGACGGGCCGCGGGTGAGCAGACGGTTTCTTCAAGACACAAGCGCTCAGGCCTTGAAGGCTTCGCGGGTGCGTTGGACGAGGGCGTTGTCCGGGCGGGCGGAGCCCTGCAATTTAAAGACGTTCGCGGCCAAATAGCGGTCCCGCCACGCCGGGGAGACCTTGTAATAGTCCTCCAGCACGGCGGAGCTGAACTTATAATCGTGGGCGTCGTTCCCCTTCAGATACACGAGCACGCGGGCGGCGTCGATCAGCGCTTCAGCCGAATGGCCGGCCTGAAGATAACCCAGCGTCGCTTCCGCGGCGGAAAGCGGGTCGTCGCTGACGTCGGCGAAGATCCGCTCGATCGCCTCCTCCGGCGTGCCGTTTGTCGGGGCGGGGCGGAGGTTCTCGACGTTCAGATCCCGCACTTCGCCGCGGCCGCGCATCGCGTCGCGGAACATCGGCAGGAACGCGGCGTTCTGGAGCAGGACCAGACGGCGGGTTTCGTCGTCGCCGCTGGCGTCGTAGGCGTAGCGGAGCGCGTTGGTGGTCGTCAGGGCGTGCAGGGCGACGATCCCCGGTTGCCGCATCAACAACTCGCCGGCTCCCACCAACAGGCCGTCCCAGACGGACTGCGGAGAGGCGCCCCGGTTCAACACCTCGACCGTCAGATCGCAGACCGCTTCGTTGGAGTCGGTTCGCAAGGCCGCCAGCAGTTCCTCCGTGGCGCCGGCGTCGAGGGCGCCGTCCCGCCAGTCGGGGCGAATGCGGGTCAGCCGCTCCTGATTTGTGCGGAAGGGGCGATCAGCGTCGGCGTCACGGCCGGCGGGGTTGTCGCCCTCGTGCATCAGCAGGGCGTAGGAGAGCGACCGCACGACCGGTTCGGCGTGCCGCCAGCCGATGCATTGCAGCGTCCGCCGGCTGTTCGCCACGAAGATCGCCTTGTGCCCGATCGAGCGGAAATCCCGGGCGCCGTAGCGGAAGAAACGTTCATAAACCTCGTTCTCGCCGGCGGTGCGGGCCAGGCCGGCGGCGGCGACGTCGGCGGCCGATTCGTCCCAGCCGTCCATCGCCGCGGTGAACGCGGTCCCGGCCGCGGTCGAACCCGGCACGGCGGATTCGTCCACCGCGCTCATCGTCCAGTTCCCCTCCCGCACGTCGCGGGCGGCTGCGCTTTTGAAATAATCCAGCGCCCAGAAGATCGGCAGCCACCGGTGCTGCGGCGTGGAGGCGAGGCTCGCCAGATGGGCGGAGTTCACCACCAACACCGCGTGAAATTTATGCCCCACCGAGGGCCGCGGCTGCACGTTCCGCACGCCCGCCAGTTGCAGGGCCGCCAGCAGTTCGCGGTAGCTGAGACCCTTGTCGATGCGGACGGCGACCTCTTCCAGCAGCCGTTCCCGCGGGGTGTCTTCGATGAGGCGGACCGTCGGTTCGATCCCGGCGTCGAACGCGACGGAACCCGGATCGACGCGGGCCTCGTCGGCGAAGACCGGTCGCAGGCGGCTCAGAAACGCCAGATCGCCGAACCCCAGCAGCGAGGCGGCGCCTCCGGTCGATCGGAGAAAGTTCCGCCGCGAGGGGGGCAGATGGAGGGACATGAGTGTTCTCCGGAAGAGGCATGAGCGCGCTGCCCACGCATTCTACCGTGCGGAACGTCGGGCGGGGGACGCGGTCCCTCCACGCCCCAGGGCGATTGCAAAGTCAGCAGGGTCGGCGAACGGACTGAGATTGGGTGGCATACTTTCGCCGCGGCGAGGCCGCGTCCGAAGCGCTGTGCCCCGTCACGTTCGCGGCGTAAGCATGGAGAGCGACGCCCGACCCTAGAGAATGAAGCGAGCATCGCACTCCATGCTCACTCGCCTGCGTTCCGCTTCGCTGCACTCCGGCGGGAGAGCATGCCACCACGGAGGTCGGACTTTGCAATCGCCCTGTTCCACGCCCCGACGACCGAAGCGTCCTTTCATAACCTTCGTCGGGCGATATCAAGCCGGCATCTTACTCTCCCAGCAAGAACGCCGCGACGCGCGCCCGGCGTTCGTCCTGCCAGTCGCGGGGGAAGTGGTGGGCGCCGGGGAACTCCTCGCACAGCGCCGGCCAGTCGGCGGCGGTCAGGGCGTCGCTCCACCGCGTCAGCAGTTCGCCGCGTTCCTCCTCGGTTCCATAAAACAATGCGATCGGCCGCGGCGCCGCGGCGTTTAATTCCGGATCGTTGTAGATCGCCCCCGGTCGGCCGCCGGGACTGAGGCCCACCGCCCCGGCATAGCGATCCGGGTGCAGGACGGTCTGCATCACCGCGTGATTCGCCCCCTGCGAGAACCCCAATAAATAGACTTTGGACGTATCCGCGACGGCGCTCAGCCCCGGGTCTTTGAGGATCGCCCGCAACTGTCGATCGACCGTGTCGTAGCCGGTTTCGTCGCTGGTCGGCCAGGTAAAGCCGCCTTCGGCGGTCGGCAGGGACCCCGGCACGCACACCGCCGCCCACCCGCGTTTCGCCCAGGCCGTCGCCTCCGGGGCGTAGCTCTCGTGGCTGTCTCCGTAGCCGTGCAGCAACAGCATCACCGGCGGCCGCTCCCCGCCGCCGGCGTTCGGCACGCCGGCCTGCTCGGCGTTCGCCTGTTCGGGGTCCGCTTCGGAGTCCGCCTGGACGTCCGCGGGGACGATATAAAAGGGCGTGCCGACCTTCGCGGCGGCCTCTTTGAGATACCGCCGGCGGATTTCTTTGAGGTGATCCGGGAAGTCCGGGGCGGTGCGAAGCGTGCCCAGTTCGTAGTCGGTGCGGGCGACGACGTAGTCGGCGTAACCCAGTTCCATCGCCCGCTCGAACGCCGCCCGGGCGGCCTCCTCGTTCCTCGCGAGCGCCTCGTTGCAGGCCAGTTGATAGGCCGCTTGCGCGAAGTCCGGATCCCGCTCCAACGCCACTTCATAAGCGCCGCGGGCGACGTCGTACTGACCGGCCGCTTTCATCAAATCGGCCCGGTCCAGCATCTCCTGGCCCGGGGAAGACTCGTCGGCGGCGGCCGGTTCGTAGTTCGCCAACGCGACCGGCGCCTTGGCCTGCGGCACCGGCACGTCCCACGCGGAGGAGTACGGATCGAAAGGCGCCTCGCCGAAGTCCTCGACCCCGCCCACGTCCGCCGCCCCCTCGCCCGCTCCGCCCGCCGGTTCGGCCTCGCACCCCGCCGCGGCCGATAGCGCGACCGCCGCCGACAGCCCGATCAGCAGGGGCGCGGCGGAACGAACGAGGCGAAACACGGGTCGATCTCCGGTCGGGAACGAATCAGCGCCAACCTACCCGCCCCCGCCCCCCGGCGGGCGGCGGGTTGGTACTTGAAGACCG
>NZ_WTPX01000218.1 GCF_013036045.1 Alienimonas chondri | reverse complement strand
CCCCCAAACCGATCGCTTCGAACCCCCCGCCGCCGAACCCCGCCGCGCTGTCCACGCGGGATCTCTATGATCTGGCCCGCCGCCAAGGCATCCGCGGACGCTCCCTGATGACGCGGGACGAACTGCTCGCCGCCCTGGCCAAGCCGGAAGAACCTCCGGCGTGGGGCTAATCTCCGAGGCGGGGCTGGGGAGACGGGAGTCCGCGACGCTTGCTTCACGCAGCGGTCTACTTCACGCAGCGATAGACGAACGCCGGCGGGGCGTTCCGCCAGACGACCGGCGAGGCGCCGACCTGCGTGAAATGTTCGCCCAGCAGCGCGCGGAAGCGGCGCCCCGCGGGCAGCACGGCGCCCTGCACGTAGGCGAAGGTCGCGAACGATCCGCCCGGCTTGAGGTGGGCCAGCGTGGCGGTCATCAACCGGTTCTGGAGATCCGGCGGGAAGGCGGCCCACGGCAGGCCGCACAGAATCGCGTCCGCGGGGCCGAGGTCGCGGCGGCTCAGTTCGTCCGCCACGTCGGTGACGTCCGCATGGGCGACGTCCACGTGCGGCAACTCGTGTTGCAAACGGGCCACGAACGCCGGGTCGCGTTCGACGGCGAGGAACTTCGCCCCGGGCTTCAAACGGTCGGGCACGCAGCGGGTGAACGGGCCGGTGCCGGGGCCGAACTCCAGCACGCACTCGGCGGCGTCCCAGTTCACGCTGTCGAGCATCGCCTCGGCGAGAAACCGACTGCTCGGCGCCACCGCCCCCACCGCCCGCGGGTTGCGGAGGAAGCGTCCGAGGAACTGGAGAGGCGCCGGTACGGACCGGACCGGGGCGGAGGCGTCGGACATGACCGGAGCGTACCGGCCGGCGACGTGCGAGACGAGGTCTGCCGCCAGCCCGAGCAGGGTGATCGCAAAGTCCGACGTACCGTGTGGCATGCTCTCACGCCGGAGTGAAGCGCAGCGAAACGCAGGTGGGTGAGCATGGAGGGCGACGCTCGTCTGCTTCTCCGCGATCGAGCGTCGCTCTCCATGCTTACGCCGCGGCGCTGCGTCACGGGGTTCCGGCAAGCTCTGTCGCGGCGAAAGCATGCCACCCAATTGGGTGAGTCGACCAGGCTACACAGCCTCGGCTCGCGCCTCGGGCTGCCGGGCCCTGCTGCTCACCAGACCCATTCTGAAATCGCGATCCACGCGATGATCGCCGCGACCCAGAGCGCCGCAGTCCCCACGGCGACCCACGCCGCTCGAACCGGGTCGGCGCCGCGGCGTAGGGCCGCCCAAGCGACCCACGCTGCCGCCCCGTGCGTGGTTCCCGCAGTCGTCAAAAGGGATGTCCACAGCAACGCCCAGAACGGAGGCGAAATTAAAGGGGGAACGGGTCCGTAGAAGAAATGATTGATCAGGAACGCGGCCAGACCGTTGGCAAGCAGCCCTCCCATCCCGCCGACGACGCACAGGCCGGTTCCCCACTTTGCGGCGTCCACGCGGCCGAGTCGCCGTTCCGGCGACCGACGTAGGAAGAACCGATCGGCCGTGTACAGCAGCGCCGCGGCGACCCAGACTGGCAATGCGATCCAGGAAAGTCCCCATAGCGCCCGGACCTCCGGCACGCTCGGCGGGCCGAGGAACCGCCACAACAGCAGCAGCGCGACCAACGCCACGCCGGCGGCGATCATGCGGACGGGGGGAGGGTTCTTCACATGCCCCGTCACGCCTGCGAGTGCAGGCCGATGGTGTTGCCTTCGGTGTCGTGCAGGATGGCGATGAAGCCGTAGGGGCCGATCGACATTTTGGGCTGCAGCACCGTGCCGCCGGCCTTCGCCGCGCGCTCGGCGTCGACGGCGCAGTCCTCGCAGCTGAAGTACACCAGCGTGCCGCCGTTCCCGCCGGGGACCGGACCGTCGCCCTCCATCTTCACCAGCGCCCCGGCGGCGCCGGGGGCGTGCAGGGCCATCGGGAACGCCCGCATCTCGATCGACGGACCCTCTCCGCCGGGCACCCCGGACATATCCAGCGTCTCCAGCGTCACGGCGAGGGTCGCTTCGTAGAAGGCGACGGCGCGGTCCATGTCCGAGACGTAGATCTCGAACCAACCGACGGCGTTGATGGGCGAGGCGGCGTCAGACATCGCGGGGGTTCCTGTGGGGGACTCGGGGGAGAACGGCCGACACCTTGCGCCGCGGCAACAGGCTGTCAAGCGTACACTATGAAGGGTTGGGGGAAGCGTCCTTCGGTTCGACGCGATGCGACGGCGTCAAACGTAATACGCCGTCTCGAACCACTCGACGGCCCAGCCGTCGTCCGTACGGCGGAGCAGGTAGTAGCCTGTCGCCCCGTGCGGCGTGGGCGAAGGGATGAACCGTACCAAGGCGGATCGTCCATCGGTCGAATAGCCGGGCCGCCAGAACGTGACGATCGCTTTAAAGTCCGGGAAGGAAACATCATCCATAAAGGCGTTGTAATGGCTTCCCGGTTCGAACTCGCCGACAGTCACCGTCGGCGATTCCAGACCCTCAGCGGGCAGGGCCGTCGGCTTCGCGTTTCGGTCGTAAAACGACGCCAACACGCCGTCCGGCAGCGTGCGACCGCGGATGTCGACAGAGATCTGGGTTTCGTCTATCCCCGAGCGTCCGGCTGCAAGCGATTCATTTGAAATATACAGCGTGACTCCGTCGCCTGAGGTCCACAGGGCGTCGTCGCCTGTCCGTTTCGCCATGTGCTGCAACACGGTCCGAAACACCGCCAGATCGTCTGCCTTCGGGTCAGCCTCGTCGGCGATCGGGGCCGGCTCGTCGGCGATCGGCTCGTTGACTGGGATCGGCTTCTCGGCGGGGTCCGGCTTGCCGCAACCAACCAGCAATAGCAAACCCAGCAGGGGAAAGTAACGCATCGAGAATCCTTGAAGGCGGCGATCGAGTGGACGATGCGGCGCCCGACCAATTCCGTCAACTTGCCGGCCAGTACGGCCGCAGCACGTCGCGGCTGATTTTTAACGCCAGCTCCACGTCCTCGGGGCTGCCTTCGAACGCGCGGTCTTCGACCTCCACGCAGACCGGGCCGCGGTAGCCGACCTCATATAAGAGACCGGCGAAGCGGCCCCAGTTCACCTCGCCGAAGCCGGGGAGCTTGGGGGTGTGATAGCGCTCCGGGTCTTCCAGCGGGGCGAACTCCTGTCGAGCGGCCCGGTCGATCCGCACGTCCTTGGCGTGGGCGTGATGAATGCGGTCGCCGAACTCCTGAATGGGCAGATAGGGGTCGAGCCCCATCCATAGCGGATGCGACGGATCGTAATTGAGTCCGAAGCATTCGTCCGGCAGATCCTCGAACATCTTTCGCCAGATCGCCGGGCTATACGCGAGGTTCTTCCCGCCGGGCCACTCGTCGCCGGCGAAGCTCATCGGGCAGTTTTCGATCGCTAGTTTCATCTCCCGCTCCGAAGCCCGGGCGACCAGCGGGCCGAACGTTTTTAAGAACTGCGGCCAGTTCTCCTCGACGCGTTTAGACGGGTCGCGGCCGACGAACGTATTGACGACTGAGACCTCCCCCGTCGACTCGGCGAGCAGCGCCGCGGCGTCGATCAGGCGTTCTAAATGAGCGACCGCCGCCCCCGCCGCGGCCGGGTCGGGGTCCAGCGGGTTCGGATAATACCCCAGCCCGCTGATCGCCACGCCGGCGTCCGTGGCCTGCTTGGCAGTCTCCGCCGCGTCGGCTTGGGAGAACCCTTCCGCCTGGAGGTGGGCGACGCCGGCGTAGCGGCGCCGCTCCCCGCCGGCGGGCGGCCAGCACATCAATTCGACGCAATCATATTCAAGGCGGGCGGCGACCTCGAAGACGCCGGCGAGGTCGTGATCCGGCAGGATCGCGGAGACGAATCCGAGCATGAGAGACGGCTTGAAACGAGAAAGGGCGGCGACCGCACAGGGTACGGTCGCCGCCCGCGGTTCTCCTCCGTCCGCTTTCCGTCCGGCGTCAGCGCCGGGGACGGACGCCCGGTTGCTCGTAATCCACGCCCTCACTGTCGTACGGAGAGGGCGCCGCCTCCTTCGTCTCGGGCGGCGCGGCGACGTCGCGGCCCTGCGGCCGCGGTTGGGAGAAGTTCACGTCGACGATCTCCCCGCCGCTGCGGGTGAACAGGCTCTTCAACATCGTCGCATCGACCGCCTCGCTGATGAACCGGACCGCGCCGTCGCCGAACGCCGCTTGGAACCCGCCGCGATCGAAGCCGCCGAACTGGGCCGGGTCCACCGGTTCGGTCAGGTCGAGCGTGATGTCCTCCGGCTTCGTCCAGGGGATCGGCCGCTTGGCGTCCACGACCATCAGCGTGTTGGAGGTGCCGTCGCGGATGTCGCGGAAGCCCGAACCGGCGTTCCGTTGCCCCCACTCGCCGCGGGGCTTCCACAGACTCGGGACCTCGTCGTCCTCGCCCAGCACGGCGAAGTAGCTGGTGAACGGTTCGGTCCGGGCGTCGGCGGCGTGTCTGAAGACGGAGGGCATCGCGGCGAGGACGGCGGCGTTCGCCGGGTCGTCCCACGGCTTGGTCTTGTCGTACTTTTCATAGAGGTCCACCTGATCGAGGAACGGCAGCAGTTCGACCCGCCAGCTGCGTTCCACGCCGTTCTGCACGATGACGGCCGGCGGGAAATGCTTGTAAGCCGCGTGATAATTGTGCATCGCCAACGCGATCTGCTTGAGGTTGTTCTGGCTCTGCGCCCGCCGGGCGGCGGCACGGGCCTGTTGAATCGCGGGCAGCAGCAGGGCGACGAGGACCGGGGCGGAGCTATCCGCGGTGGCCGTCAGCATGGTGCGAGGCCCGTCGGGCTCGACCGAGGCGGAGTCGAGCACCTTGCGAGCCGCGCCGACCGCCATCGCGATGCCCATTTGCTCCTGCGGGCCGCCGCCGGCGAGCGCGGGGGCGGCGTCCAGGGCGTTGCCGACCATCGTCAACGCCGCTCGCGTAGTCGCCGCGACGCGCTCGGCGCTCGCTTCATCCGGCGATTCGGCGAGGAAGACGGTCTCCACGTCGCCGGTTCCGCCCATCGACAGCGACATCGCGACGCCGTCCGTGTTCGAGACCAGCGGACGCAATAGCGGCACCATCCACATCGCGTCGGCGCCGTCCGAGGTCTGAACCGAACGATCGATCTCCTGAAGAACCACCGGCCGAATCGCCTCCACGTTCAGATAGATCCGCGCCACGGACGGATTCTTAAACACGCCGCCGACCGTCTTCAACAGCGGCAGATCGACCGCGGACCGTTCCGGCTTCGTCAGTTCGTTCATCCCGCCGGGGGAGAACAGCAGCGTGCGGGCGTCGACCTTCTTCACCGGCAGGCGTTCCTCCATGCCGCTCTCGAAGGAACGGTCCGCCATACCGGCGACAGAGGGCGCCGGCGCTTCGCCGACGGTGCGAATGACGAACACCGGCGGCGTCGGCGGGCCGTTCCCGTTCTGGACGAGGCGCGGCGCGTACATCGCCACCCGTTCCACGTCGTCGAAGCTCAGCCCGAAGGTCTCCCGCAGCTCGGCCTCCGGCCCGTCGTCGGCGCGGAGCAGGGCCATGATCGGCGTCAGCGTGGGGTCGTTCAGCAACGCCTTCGCTTCCAGCACGCCGACCAACTGGGAGTCCGCCGGGACGTACGCCAGCACGTCGGGGACCTCCGCGGCCGGGATGTTCGGCGGTCCGGGCAGGCCGATCGGCGTGCCGGTG
>NZ_WTPX01000217.1 GCF_013036045.1 Alienimonas chondri | reverse complement strand
CGCCGCGCTGCACGTCGCGGATGCGGTGCAGGCGGACCACCCCCGCCGCAACGCCGAACACCTCGCCGCCGCGTCCCTGCGCGAACGGTTCGATCGCTCCGTCGCCGCCGGGCGCGTGGCCACGGAGGGCGCCGAACCCGTCGTGCCGCGGGTATGGGGCATCGGCGTGGGGGCGAATCTGGCGAAAGAGGTGGGCGGCAAGGTGCGTACCGCCTTCGACGGCGTGGACGTCGCCGAGGCCGTCCAGCAACAGCCCGATCTGATCGTGCTGCCGCGCTCCACCGGCCGCTCGTTCGACTACGACGTCGCCGGACCCGAATGGCTGGCCGCCGGGTTCCGCGTCCTCACGCCGCCTGACGATCCCGCGGAGCGCCCCGTCTGGGAGAAGCTGGTCGTGCTCGTGCCCGAAGACGCCGCTCTCGGGCGACCCGCCGCGACGGACGACGATTCGATCGACGGGAAACCAATCGACCGGGAACCGGCGGAGATTGGACCGCAAAGTACTGCCTCGTCGAACGTCGACCGTTACGCTGCCGAAACCGGCGCCGCCGCCGCCCCCGATTCCTCCGCGAGGCGCTAACCGTTCCCGTGCCGTTGCTTCCGCTCGACCCGTCGTCGTTCGCTCCGTCCTCCCTGGCGGCGATCTTGGCGCATATGGTCGACGGCTCCATGGCCGGGGCCTCCGGGCGGCCGTGGCAGGATTGGCGCGTCTGGGCCGTGGTGGTCGCCGTGGCGTTGGCGGCCGCGGCGAGCGCCGGCGTCGTTCGCTGGGCGGCTCCGCTCCTCGGGGCGGTGGACGCTCCGGACGGCGGGCGCAAACTGCACAAGAAAACGACCCCTCTGTGGGGCGGCATCGCGGTGATCGCCGCGTTCGTGGTCGGCACGTTCGCGATGTTCGCCCTCGGGCGCACGCCGGTCGGGCCGACGTCGCAGATCTGGGGGCTGACGCTGACCGCGACCCTGTTCTGCGTGATCGGCGCCTGGGACGATCGCCACCCGGTGCGGGCCCGCACCAAGCTGGCCGGGATGTTCGTCGCCGCCTTGCCCTTCGCCCTGCTGGGGCCGCCGGTGGCGCAGTTGGAACTGATGGGCTATGTACTGCGGTTCGAAGAGTGGGGCATGTGGGGCCGAGCTGGCGCGGCGGCGTTCACGGTGCTCTGGTTGGTCGGCTGGGCGAACGTGGTGAACCTGTCCGACGGCCTCGACGGGCTGGCCTCCGGGTTAGGCTGGATCGTGGCGATCTCGATCGTCGTGCATAGCGCCCTGATGGGCCAATGGGGCGTGACGGTTCTGGCCCTGACGTTCTCCGCGGCGGTGTTCGGCTTCCTGCCCCACAACCTGCCCACCAAACGGGCGAAGATCTTTCTGGGCGACTCCGGCAGCCTGTCGATCGGCGCCTGCCTGGGCATGTTGAGCCTGTGGATCGAAAGCAAAACGTTCAGCGGCGTGACGGCCGTCGGCGTGCTGGCCGCCGGCGCCGTGAGCGGTTGGGACGTGATCACCGCGATGGCCCGCCGCTGGTTGAACGGCCAAAGCATCGCCGCCGCGGACCGCCACCACCTCCATCACCGCCTGCAGGATCGCGGGCTCAGCGTCCGCCGCACGCTGGCGGTGATCCTGTCCATGACGGCCCTCACCGCCGCTGCCGGCGTGGCAGGGGCTCATCTGCAGTCGCCGTACTTGGCCCCGGCGGTCTGCGTCGCCCTGTTCGGGGCGCTGGCCGTGGCGAAGGTGTTCGGCCATCACGAAGCGGCGCTGTTCGGCGCCTGGGCCGGCGCGACGTGGAAGAATCGCTCCGAAATCGGCTTGCGAGTCGTCAAACCCTCCCGGGCAAGCCGAGGCGACGCGCCGCCCCCCGCCCCGGCGCTCGATCCCGCCCCGACGCTCGATCCCGCCCCGACGCTCGATCCCGCCGCCGAATCAGACGCGCCCCACACCCGCGCCGCCTGAACGCGGGGCGCGACGCAACCGTCAGAGACCGGGACGTTCGAGCAGAGACGTTGCGGGCCGGGCGTCGGGAGGGGAGGATTGGCGCTTCCCCGACTTCGACCTCCCACAACGGCGTCCCCGATGGGCCTGTTTGACCGACTCCGCGGCGAACTCGTCGACATCATTGAATGGGTCGACGACGACCGTCACACCCTCGTGTGGCGCTTCCCCCGCTATCGCAACGAGATCAAAAACGGGGCGCAGCTGATCGTCCGCCCCGGGCAGACGGCGGTCTTCATCTCCAACGGGCGGATCGCCGACGTCTTCGAGCCGGGGCATTACACCCTCGACACGGACAACCTCCCCCTGCTGAGCACGCTGCAGGGCTGGAAGCACGGGTTCGAGAGCCCGTTCAAAAGCGAGGTCTATTTCGTCTCGACCCGCACCCTCAGCGAACTGAAATGGGGGACGCCGAACCCCATCATGCTGCGGGACGACGATTTCGGCCCGGTCCGACTGCGGGCGTTCGGCACCTATACGCTGCGGGCGCTCGATCCGCAGGTGCTGTTGAAAGAACTGGTCGGCACCGATTCCGCCCTGGAGACCGGCGAAATCGAGGAATTGATGCGCGGCGTGGTCGTCAGCGCGTTCGCCGACCTGCTGGGCGAATCGAAGATCGCCGCGCTCGATCTGGCGGCGAACTATAAAGAACTCGGCGACGACCTCGCCCGGTTGGTCAACGAGCGGATCGACGACGAGTACGGCCTCGAAGTCCCGCAGCTCTACATCATCAACGTCTCCCTGCCGGAGAGCGTCGAAAAAGCCCTCGACGCCCGCAGCAGCATGGGCGTGATCGGGGATCTCGGCCGCTACCAGCAGTTCCAGCTGGGCAACGCCCTCGGCCAGGAGGGCGGCCCCGGCGGGGCGATGGGCGAAGGTTTGGGGATGGGCCTCGGCTTCCAGATGGCGAACCAGATGGCCCGCGGCGGGCAACCGCAGATGACGGCCGCCCCCCAAGCCGGCGGTCCCCCGCCCCCGCCGCTGCCGTCGGCGCCAATGTGGCACGTCTCCGCGAACGGCCAGACCCGCGGCCCGCTGCCGCAATCGCAGTTGGAGCACGCCGTCCGAGCCGGCCAGGTCGGCCCGGACGCCCTCGTTTGGACGGCCGGCATGCCGGTCTGGGAATCGGTCAGCCGCACGCCGGTCTTCGCCAGCCAACTCGGCAGCTCCCCCCCGCCGCTGCCGGGCGGGTAAACGCCCAATACCAGCCCGGAGCGCAAGCTCCGGCCGTGCTTCGTCCGTTCTGTGGATGAACGCACGGCCGACGCTTGCGCGTCGGGCTGGTACAGCTCCCCCGCGAATTACAACGCCGCTTTGATCCGCTCCAGCGCCGTCTCGACGTTCTCGCGGCTGTTGAAGGCGCTGAGGCGGAAGTAGCCCTCGCCGGCGGCGCCGAAGCCGGCGCCGGGGGTGCCGACCACGCCGGCGTCGCTCAGCAGGCGATCGAAGAACTCCCAGCTGCTGGTTCCCTCAGGCGTTTTGAGCCAGACGTACGGGGCGTTTACGCCGCCGTGGACTTCGATGCCCAGCGCCGTCAGCCCCTCGCGGATCAGGCGGGCGTTCTCCATATAGAAGTCGATCAGCTCGCCGGTCTGCTGCTGGCCTTCGTCCGTATAAACGGCCGCGGCGCCGCGTTGGACGATGTAGCTCACGCCGTTGAACTTGGTGCTCTGGCGGCGGTTCCACAGTTCGCCCAGCGGGATCGCCGTCCCGTCGGACGCCGTGCCCGTCACGCCCTCGGGCACCACGGTGAAGGCGCACCGCACGCCGGTGAAGCCGGCGTTCTTGCTGAAGCTGCGGAATTCGACCGCACAGTCGCGGGCGCCATCGATCTCATAAATACTCCGCGGGATCTCCGGGTCGGTGATAAACGCGGTATAGGCCGCGTCGAACAGCAGCAGCGACCCGTGCTTTTTCGCGTACGCGACCCACTGGGCGAGATACTCCTTGGAGGCGACGGCGCCCGTCGGGTTGTTGGGGTAGCAGAGGTAAACGACGTCCGCCTTCGCCTCCGGGATGGCCGGCTGAAAGTCGTTCTCGGCGGTCGCTTCGAGGTAGATCAGGCCTTCGTAACGCCCGTTCTCGTCCGCCGGCCCGGCGTTGCCGGCCATCACGTTCGTATCGACGTACACCGGATAGACCGGGTCCGCAACCGCGACGACGTTTGCCCCGGCGCCGGCGAGAATGTCGAGCATATTCCCGCAGTCGCACTTTGACCCGTCAGAGACGTAAATCTCGTCCGGGGAGATGTTCAGTCCTTTGAAGTCGTGGTTCGCGATCGCTTCCCGCAGGAAGTCGTAGCCCTTTTCCGGGCCGTAGCCGCGGAAGGTCTCGCGGTCGCCGAGTTCATCGACGGCGGCGTGCATCGCCTCGCGGATCGCCGCCGGCAGCGGCTCGGTCACGTCGCCGATGCCGAGCTTGATCAGCGGCTTGTCCGGGTTCGCCTCCTGAAAGGCCCGCACCCGCCGGCCGATCTCCGGGAACAGATAGCCCGCTTTGAGGAGGCGAAAGTGATCGTTGATCTGCGGCATAACGGGCGAGCGGGGGGCGTCAGCCCCCTGAAGAGAATGGGTCGGTGGCCCCCCATCATCGGGCTTCCGGCGGCAGGCTCAACGCACGGGGGCGGGCGTTGAGGAGGAAGGAGTCCAAAGCCGGCCCGAAGTCCACCCGCTTCTCCAGCGAGAGATCGTACCCATATCGTCTATCCGGCGCGAGGGATGACCAGCCGTCCGGCCGTTCGATTATCACGTCGAACGCCCGTTCGGGGTAGCGAATTCGCCACACTTCCAGCACCCCCACTCGTACTCGCGGATCCTGTGGCAGCGGTGCCCCGAACTTCATTAGTGCCGCTTCGCCGATATCTGCGACGTGAACCGCGTGCGACGGGCCGACAGCCTGATTCCTCCGAAGGATGTATTCAAGGCCCGTCGCCTTCGGCACGCTCCCCGCGTACACGGCCCAGCCCGGCCACACGTCCCAGTACCCGCTCCGCGTGCCGAAGGGCAGCAGCACGGCGGCGGCGATCAACCCCGCCGCCGGCCAGGTTCGCCAGCCGGCCGCGCGCACCGTCGTCCACAGCGGCACGCCCTTGGCCTTCGGTTCCGGCCAAAACAGGACGAACTCGTGGGCGAGGAAGAAGGCGTTCCACAGGATCACCCCCCAGCTTTGATCGAGCCGCCACAGCGTCGCCGTGACCGACAGGTGCATGAACACGGCCCCGATCAACCCGACCCGCCGCAGGCTCGGCACGGCCAGCAGCACGCTGAGCGCCAGTTCCCACGCCGGCACCGCAAACGCGATCGCCGCCACGGCATCGTTCGACAGCCCGTTCGCCTCCACGCCGAACAGCCCCAGGAACCCGCCCATCAGCCACGACCCCGGCCCCTCCGCAAAGGCCAGATCCAGCTTCGATAGGCCCGAATGAAACAGAATCCCCACGGCCAACACCCGCCCCAACGCGACCGCCGCCCGATCGCCGGTCTCCGTCCGCGGGCACAGGCCCAACACGGCCCCGAGCAACAGGAATTGATACGCCCAGACCTGAATGCGAATTTGATTGAGCGCAAGGGCGAACGCGAGCGACAGCGTGAAGAGGGCGGGGGCGAGGCGGGGAAGCTCCAAGACCAAGAACTCAAGAACCAAAGAGGACCGGCGTCGGACTTCGCTCGTCGGCGCAGCCGTGACTTGGTTCTTGAGTTCTTGGTCCTTGGAATTTCTTCCCGGAACCATCCCGACCGCCCCCAGCAGCGCCCCCC
>NZ_WTPX01000216.1 GCF_013036045.1 Alienimonas chondri | reverse complement strand
CCCCCGCACAAAAACGCCCCTCCGAAAAAAGGAGCCTCACGGGCGTCGCGGGGAGGTTCCGTCCTTGACTTCGAACTTCCCACAGGTGCCACCCGCCGCCGCCCCCGAAAGAGCGACGCAGCATGATCGGCATCGCACGTCACCCGTTCCGGGGGCGGCCCGGCGACGGCTTCTCGATCTCACGCACGCCGCCGCGGGCCGACCCCGGCCACCCATCCGCACAATTATTACTCACACGATGGCGTGGGAAACGATGCGAAGTCGAACGCCTCGAACTCGGCGGCGGTCCCAAGAAAATACTCGTGCCGCCATCTGGATTCATCGATCGAGGTTCTCGAGTTGTATCCCCCAGATCTAAGCGCCACCTGCGATCTGTTCGCGGAAGTCTCCGTCGGAACCGGCGTCCCATTCTCTCTGCGGACTTCCCGGTACGCCATGTCGCGAAAGATCTTGGCCGAACGGACCCGCAGCACGCCGCATTCCGGCAGACTCAGTCGAGCGCGGTTGCCTGACCAAACCGCTTCCACTCCCTGTCCCTGAGGATCCTCGATCACGACGAACGGTCCTGTGAAGTCGTTCGGGACGGTGAGTTCCAGCGTTGGGTCGACAAGACCTTCACACGAGGCCAGTCCGACCGCCAAAAGAATAAGCAGCCTCCGCATCGCAACGTTTCTTTGTGGTGAATTCATGAAACTGCTCAAAGCTGGTTTTTATTGTTTGTGCGTTCGGCGGATAGCTGTAGCGTTCTACTGTGAGCCCGAAGCGCAAGCGAGGCCGGAGGATGTAGAACCTCGCATGCGCGTCGGGCTCACGCCTAGCGTCTGCGGCTACTCGCCCGCTACGACAGCTTGCGGTTCGCTCTCGTCGGGTGAGCATGCGGGGCGACGCACGGACGTGCAAGAGGCGATCCGGCCTCGCACGGCATGCTCACTCCGCGGCAGGCCGAGTCAAAACGGGACGCGATGCCTCCCGCACCGCGGTGAGAGCATGGCACACGGTCTTCATATGAGCGACCGTTTTGTCGTTGAGTCGGCGCCGCGGACTCAACGTGTGAATCATGTCGTTCGGCCTCGGCTGGCGCCTCGGGCTGCCGGCTATTACTTCACGCCCAACACATTGACCGCGCTGAGGATCTCATAACCCGTCATTAACCCGCTGAGGTTGCCGAGGAACTCCGCGGAGAGGTTCCAACGGCTCAAGACGTCGAACAGCGGTTCGAGGCGGTCCGGGTCGACGCCGAGTTTGATCTTCAGCGCCCGGCCCTCTTTGGGCGGGTGATCTTCGAACTGGCTGATCGTCAGGAAGTCACCCTCGCCGGCGAGGTTCAGGTGCAACGCCCGCAGCTCGTCCGCCAGCAGGCCGTCGACGGCCAGCGTCACGTCGATCGGGCCGCCGGACAGATAGCGGGCGACCGTCTCCGGCTCCTCGGCGCACAAGCGGCCGGCGGTTTCGCAGGCGGCGTAGAGGACCGCTTCGTCGACGAGGTCCGCTTCGTGCGGGTCGTGGGCGGCGTGGCGGCTCCAGGTCTCGGCCAGCAGGTCGAGCTGCACGTGGGCCGGGACGCACCGCAGGAAGGGCACCTCCGTCAGGAATCCGAACCGCGTGTGCGGGTCGCCGTCGTGCCGATCGTGCACGGCGATCTGCTCCAACGTGTCGTGGAACGCCGCCCGGAAGGCGACGTAGCACAGCACGGTGTGCGGCAGCTTGGTGTCGGCGATTTGAAGCATGGCGGCGGGGGGCGGTCCGTCGGGAAGCCGCGGAGCGGCGTGGCGAGAAGGGGTCCGGTCGGGCGCTGTCCGTGTCGTCCGCGGGAGAACGGTGAGCTGGTGAGCCGCGGCGACGGTCCGTCGTGGGGCCGGTCGTCGCGGGGTGGAGCCATGCTGGGCGGACGCGGACCCGAACACAACGCTTCGGGCCGGAATCCGGCGGAGTCGACCCGCCCGCCGGCCCCCATGTTCCCCGAGGCCGCATGACCACCACCGCCCGCCCCCGAGGGGCTTCTCAGTCGTCACCCCCGCGCCGGCCGGACGCACCCCCACATCTGGCGCCTTCGGCTCCGGCAGCCCCAATCGGACCGGGGGCCGGCCTGAGTCGCGGCGCCGTTTCGCACCCACATCCGCCCAGCCGGGAAAAAATCCGTCGCAACGGCCAACTGCGGCGGGATGGGGGACGTACGAACACCCGCCCCCCGCGCTGTTCCGCCTGCCGGTCGGCCTCTCGGTTGAATGAGGACCGGGGTCGAACGGGGACCGGGCGATTCGGATCGCGGCGGGGTTCCATCAGAGTCTCCCCTTCATTCTCGCACAGGACGCACTTCTCCCGATGCCTGCACCAACACACACCCGCGGCCTGATTCCGGCGACGCTGGCCGCGTTGCTCGCCGCCGGCGGAACCGCCGCCGTGCTCTCCGCCAGCCCCGCCGCCCCGACGCCGGAACCCGCGGCGATCGGGACGATGGCCCACGCCGCCGACGCCCGCCAGCTGTCCGGCGTGTTCCGCACCGTGGCGGCAGAGGTGATGCCCGCGGTCGTCGCCGTCGAGGCCCGCGTCGAAACCGCCGCCGCTCAGAACCCCAACGCCCAGCTTCGCCGCTTCCGCGGTCGAATCCCCGAGGGCACGAATCCCGAAGGCTTCGATCCGTTCAGCGATCCGCAGTTCCGTCGGTTCTTCGAGGAGAGCTTCCCCGGCCGCGAACTGCCGCCCGGCTTCCGGAACGAACAGAACCAGCTCCGCGGGCCGCAGACGGGTTCGATTCAGGTGAAGAAGGGGTCCGGCGCCGTGATCGATGCCTCCGGGCTGATCCTGACGAACAACCACGTCGTCGAGGGCGCCGCGGAGGTGACCGTCTCCTTTGAGAACGGCGACCGTTATACGACCAGCGATATCCTCACCGACCCGGACACCGACGTCGCCCTGCTGCGGCTGAACCCGGACGATCTGGACGGCAAAAAGCTGCCCAGCGTGACGCTGGCGGACAGCGCCCGCACGCAGATCGGCGACTGGGTGTTGGCCTTCGGCAGCCCGTTGAACCAACAGTTCAGCATGACGGCCGGCATCGTCTCCGGGAAGAGCCGCACCAGCGGTCTGGCGGCCCGCGAGAACTTCATTCAGCACGACGCCGCCATTAACCCGGGCAGCAGCGGCGGCCCGCTGGTGAACCTCGACGGTCAAATCGTCGGCGTGAACACCGCCATCAGCAGCCGCGGCGGCGGGTACGACGGCATCGGCTTCGCCGTCCCCAGCAGCGACGTGAAGTGGATCGCGGACCAGTTGCAGGAGAACGGCTCCGTGAAGCGGGCGTTCCTCGGCGTCTATATGCAGAACCTCGACGCCGCGACCGCCGAAGCCCTCGGCGTGCCGACCGACGCCGGCGTGCTGGTCGCCGACGTGATCGACGACGGCCCCGCCCAGAAGGCGGGCGTGAAGGAGGGCGACGTGATCGTCAGCCTCGACGGCAAAGCCGTCTCCGATCCGCGGTCGCTCAGCCGCGTGGTCGAGCGATTGGAGATCGGCAAGTCGGTTCCCTTGGCGATCATTCGCGACGGCGGCCGCCGCACGTTGCAGTTTGAAGCCGCGGCTCTGGACGACGCCCCCCAGCAGCTCGCCCGCCGTGCCGAACGCCGCCCGCAGATGAACGGCGACGGCGAAATCGGCGACGTGTTTCAGTTAGAAGCCCACGGCCTGGCGCTCGCCCCGCTGTCGGACGACTGGCGGGAACGGTTGGGCCTGGACGACGCCGCGACCGGCGCCGTCGTCGTCGCGGTGAAAGGCGCCGCCGCCGAGGCCGGCCTGCGGCCCGGCCAACTGGTCGAACGCCTCGGCCGCATGGAGATCGCCTCCGCCGACGACTTGAAGAAGGCCGTCGACGCCGTGGAAGAGGACAAGCCGCTGCTGGCGCTGGTCAGCGACCCCCGCGGCGGGAACTCCTCCTTCCGCACCCTCCGCCCGGCTGCCGAGTGAGGGATACGGAATATCGAAGCCCGTTGAAGCCCCGAGAGGGGGAGAGTGGAGGGAACCCCCGGTCGGCGAGACAGGAGCGCCGGCCGGGGGTTTTTGCTGCGCGGCGTCCGGGGACGCCGTCGTCGAAGGCGGCGGGGGACTAAGCTGGGCTCGCGCCTGCCCGTCCTCGTTATCCCCCGGTCTGCCGGAGAATCGCCGTGTCCGCCGGAACCCCGCCCCACGACCGCGAGTTCGACGATCGCGAGTTCGACGAGCGTCCCTTCGCCGATTGCCCCCGGGACGACGCGTTCGACGCGGACGACGAGTTCCTCTCCGCCGACGATTACCAGCCGGCGCCGGATGCGGACGTGAGCCGGTCAGGGCGTCGCCGGATCGGGGCGGTCGGCGTGATCGCAATTACGCTGGCGGCGGTCTGCGCCGTGGGCGGGATCGTCCTGATTCTCGCCGTCGGCATCTATTTATCGGCCGACGGTCCCGGCAGAAAGGCGATGATCAGCCGGGAAGCGCTGTCCTCCCCGCCCGGGCGATTGCCGACCGTCGATGAAGAGCAGGCTTGGGAGCTGGGCGAGGAGATCGTGAAGCGGCTCAACGAGGGCGATCGCTTGGCGCTGGCGGATCTGGTCGACTCCGAGGGGCTCATCGGTCTCGCAGCCTTTGATCTGGAATTGAGCGAATCGCATCGACGCGTCCTGCTTCAGGAAGCCTATGAGACGCGCGATCGGGTGCTCGTTCCCTTGCTCCAGGTTCTGGAAAACGGCGGCGACGTCCGTTTCCTCAGCGTCGCGAAGCGGGAGGGCACGCACGCGGCGTTGTTCCGCGTGCTCTCCGCGGAGGGCGGGCTGTCGTATATGGCGTTCTTCCCCACCAAGGACGGCAGGATCGCGGACGCCTACATCTTTGATACGGGACAACGCGTCTCCGCGGGCTTGCGGAGCCGGATCGGGGTGGGAACGCCGGGCGATCCGGAGGTGCAAGCGGCGCTCCTGCAGTTGCCGGAGATGGTCGAGGCCATTGAAAAAGGCGATCCCGAGCAGGCTCTCGCGATCTACGCCGGGATGCCGAAAGTCGTTCAGGATCTGCAAACGGTGCAATGTTATCGCGTCACCGCGGCGAGCCTCTCGGACGATGAGGATCGGTATCGGCAGGTCCTCGCCGACTTCGACGCGCGCTTTCCGAAGGATCCGTCGTTGGATCTGATGAAGATCGATTATTACGTCGACGAGCCGGAGAAGATGATCGCCGTGCTGGAACGATTGGACCGCGCCGTCGACGGCGACCCGCATCTCCGCGGCTTATTGGCGGAATATCTGCCGCTGGTGGACCGCAACGACGACGCGCTGGAACAGGGCTGGCTGGCGGTCGAGGAGGAGCCCGACCTCTGGCAGGCCCGAGTGGGATTGCTCTCCGGATTGGCCGCGACGGGCGATTTCGAGGGCGCCGTCGGCGTGCTGCTCGGATTGCGGTGGGACTTTGATTACGTCCTCAGCGAGGAAGAACTGAAGGGGTATTTACCCCGCGGCGACGAGTTGATCGCCAGCGACGCCTATCACGCCGTCCGCTGGGACGACGTCGAGTTGGGGGCGGCGGGGCCAGCCTCCCCCGAAGAAACCTCTCCTTGAACCGGGCGAAACGATCGCGGCGAGCCGACGTCCGCGGGCCGCTGACGAGCGGCTCGGCGGCCACGTAACCGTCGGTTCCCGCACGAACGCCCGCCCGGTCGGGCGAGCCGCGGCGCTTTTGAGGGCGTCCGCCCGCGACGATGGATCGGCGGTCGCTAAACTGTCGGGCTTCCCACCCCCCGATCGGCGAGAGCCCCCGGATGACGAT
>NZ_WTPX01000215.1 GCF_013036045.1 Alienimonas chondri | reverse complement strand
CCCCGGCGCCCCGGTGCAGCAGGCCCCGCAGGCGGTGCAGGAGAACCGCAGACCGTCCGCGTACCACGGCTCGGGGGAGGGCGAATCGCTCATCGGCTCGGCTCCGGTTCGGGCATCGGGCGGACGAAGGTGGCGCTGGTCATCACGCCGTCGGCCCCGTCGCGGCGGAGATGCACCTCCAATACGTCGTATCGCCCCGCATACTCGCTGCCGGCGACGACCTCTTCCACCACGTCCAGCGTCGCGGCGGCATCGGGCGGCGGGGGGGCGTCATCCACGCCCGGATCGAAGGGCACCTTCAACATCACCTGCAACAGGGAGACGTCCGGGTCCGGCCGACGACGCCGACCGCCCTCCACCCGCGGACTGCTGCCCGGCAACGCTTCGGCAAGCGCGTCGGCCAGCGGCAGGAAGTCCGCCGTCCGGGTGTTCCAGAACCAGAACAGCCCCGCGGTGCTGACGCAGCCCAAACAGATCATCCCCACGACCAGCGCCGTGCCCCGGGACACCCGAGCGTCGCCCGCCGCCCGCCTGTCGCTCTCCTCCCCCGCATCGCTCACTTCCGCAGCCCCCCCAGCGCCCCGTTCACTTCGCCGTGCACGCTTTGCGGCGCCCGAATGACCAGCACCTGATAGAGATCAAAGTAGCTGGCCGTGGCGAGGCCGCCGTTCACGTCCCAGACGTCCGGGGCGACGACGGATTGAATGAGGTCGATCAGCCGCCGGGCGTTCCGCATCTCCGCCGGCCCGGCGAGCGTCTCCCGACCGCGCCGCCGCGAGGCGGTCGAGACGCGGCCCCGCTTCAAGTCCTTCTCCCACCGCAGGCCCTGCCGGATGAGGTCGTCACGGGTCTCCGACAGCTTGTAGGTCAGCGAGCGCCGCATGTCCCGGCGGCGGCCATCGCGCAGGCCGCGGACGCCGTCGACGCTCCGCAGCAACTGCACGCCGCCCGGTACCGTCGCCGCCGGCGGGAGGTCGTGGTCGCGGTGCATCCGCACGAACGCGGCGAAGCGGGCGTCGAACTCCGCCGGCGAGAGCGGGCGGGCCTCCTCCGCGGCCAGCAGCGCCGGCAGGGAGCACGCCAGCAGAGCGAAGGTCGTCATTCGTCCGTTTCCGGGGCGGGTTCGGGATCGGCGGCCAGCGTCTCGTCGTCGCCGGGTTCGTCAGCGGGCGCCGGCTCGTCGTCCGGCTCGTCGGTCGATTCTCCCAACAAATCGGCGACGCGGTAGACCCGCACCGCGCCGCTGTCGTCGCCGACGGCGAGCAGCGTGCCGTCCGCGGAGAGCGCCAGGCTCCGCACAGGGCCTTCGAAGTCGCCGATCGCCGACAGATCCCGCACCTTGCCGGTCGGCGCCTCCTGCTCCCCGCCTTCGGTCGCATCGACATCCGGCGGGGCGTCGGCGTTCGGCTCGAACCGCCAGACGCGCAGTTCGTTTCCGCCCTTGGCCCGCCCGCCGCTGCCGGTGGCGAAGATCGGGGCGAAGTCCGGCGCCTCGCCGTCGGCCGCGGGAATCGCGAGCGCCGCGTTGAGCGGGCGGGCGTGGCCGGCGTAGCGGCCGATCGGTTGCGGGTCGGCCTCCGCCTTGCCGGTGACGAACTTGCGATCCGCCAGCGAGGGCAGGTGCGACAGTCGCCCGACCTCGTCCGCCCCGCCGGTGAGGACATAGGACCCGCCGGCGCTGAAGGTCACGCACTCCGCGGCCCGCACGTGTTCCGGCAGGGGAGAGAGGGTGTCGAGCGTCGCCGCATCCAGCAGGAAGACCGGGCCGGGCTTGATGTCCCGGTCCGGGTCGCCGAAGGCGACTGCGATGCGGTTTGTGGACATGGCGAGTCCCCGAGCCGGCACGCGAGATTCGTCGCCGAGCGGTCGGACCACGACCTCTGCATCGTGTGTGCCGCGGGTGCTTCCGTCGTAGACCCAATGCCGCACGGTTCCGTCTTCGCAGGTGGCATACAGGAGGACGGCATGATTTATTCCTGGTCTGGCGACCAGCCCCGTCACATAGCCGCGGGGGCCGCTCATTTTCGACAGCGCCCGCCCCGTCGCCCCTTCCCAGCGGGTGACGCGGCGGTAATCGCCGACCGTCAGCACGCCCCCCGCAGGCTCGCCCCATGTGGGGTCGGCGTCATTCCTCACTCGGGACGATTCGATCTGCCACAGCAGGGCGGTGGCGAAACCGGAGCGCGTTTTGATCGTCCGCACCGCCTCCCCGTCCGCCGCTTTCAGCAGCTCGACCGCCTCGAACGTCCCCACGGCCAGCGTTTCGCCGTCCGGGCTGAAGGCCAACGCGGTGACGCGGTCGTCCACGGTTCCGGTCCACACCGCCTCCGGCGCCGGCGGGCCGTCCGGCTCGCCGGGCGGTTGCCGGCCGGGCAATTGCAGCCCCTCCGGCAGCCCGGGGATCTGAGCCGCGGCGGGGCCGGCGCCGACGGCGGAGAGCGTCGTCGCCGCGAGCAGCACGGCGGCGACCGAGCGAAACCGCGGCGAAACGGGCGGGCGAGATGAAGGAGGCATCGTGCGATTATCCTCCCCGGTCCCTCCCACGCCACCGCCTCCGTGCCCGACTCTCCCGCCCCGCCGACTGATCGCCCGGTGCGCCTCGCCGTCGTCGGCGGCGCCCGCTGGGCGTTGTGGTGGACGGACGAACTGGCGAACGACCCGCGGTTTGACCTGCAATCCCAGGAGGAACCCGACGTGATCCTCCGCTGCGACGCCGGCCGGGTGACGGTCGAAGTCCCCCACGGCCCGGACGCGGAGGCATTGCCCTTCCGCCCGGCCCGGTTCACCGCGGCGTTCGACGCGGCCCGCACCGCCCTCGCCCAACTCGGCGGTTCGCCCGTCGATTTCACCCTCATCGAGCACACGCAAACCCCGCTCGGTTCGCTGGAAGAGCACGGCACGGCGCTCGATCGGCTCGAAGCCCGCTTGGACGAACTGCTGGCACTCTCTGATTGGAAGCAACCGCGAGTCGCCCACGCCGCGCGGATTGAACGGGGGAAAGAGGTGACGTTCCGCGTGAGCCTCACCGACGACGCGACCGGCGGGACGGCGTCGATCGAGATCGTCCGCGGCGCCGCGGTACGTTGGCAGAGCGGTTGGAGCCTCCGCACCCCCGCCGGCGCTTACTGTGATCAGGGGACAAGGGACGGCACGCTGACGACCCGGGAACCCGCCGGCGAACTCGCCGCCCGCCCGTGGACCGGCCAAGAATCGTCGCCACTCGAAGCGTTACACGCCTGGGTCGCCCGCGGCGAGACTTGGCCGGTGACCGCGGAACAGACGAAGGCGGTCGCGGCGCTGCGGGAAGCGATCGACAAAGCGATTCCCCCCTCTCCCCCCGGGGAGAGGGGCCGGGGGTGAGGGGGCTTTCACCTCCCGATCGCCCTTCACGCCGCCGCCGCTCTCCCCTCGAGCGTTCAGACGTCGCCCCGCGAACGGCTGCGGACGAAGGCTCGCACACCCTCACCCCCGGCCCCTCTCCCTTAAGGAAGAGGGGAGCACGTCGTCGGTCGTCGCTCCAAGTTCAACACCGCTCCGCACACAGCCGCGCGACCGCGTGCGCCGGCAGACAGGCGGAGACTTCGGGGGAGAACAGGTCCGCGATCAGCACTTTCTCTGCCGCTTCCAAGGTCGTCGTTTGATGCACCTCGTCCGCGAGGAAGGCGCCGCTGCCGGCGTAGATCACCGCCGCGGGCACACCGCCGACCGCCATCGCAGCCTCTTTGATCTCTAAGCACAATTGCTCGTGCATCGACTTGGCGAGCACTACGATCTGCTCGTCCGACAGCTCCGTACGGTCGCAGCAGACGGCTCGCGCCAATCGGCCGAGGGCATGGTCCCAGGTTGCCGGGCGACCGTCGGCGGTGTCGCGGTCAGCGGGCGCTTCGGGAACCCGTCGAAGGACGAGGTAGACATCTCGCATCGTGGCGAAGCGTTCCGGCGGCAATGCGACCCGCGCCCCCGCGGCGAACGCGGTGACGTTGATCTCCACCGGCGTGCGGCCGACGCCCCAATACAATAACTCCTCCGAGCACAGGCGTTCGAAATCCGTCCGCCCCGCCGGCGCCGGCACGCCGTCTTCAATCGGAATCAAATCCGTCGTGGTCGAACCGATATCGATCAGCAGCCCCGGCCCCTCCGGCACGCAGCGGCCGACGAAGGTGGCAGTCGCGTGCCAGTTCGCCGCGGCGGTCAGTTGCCAGAACTCCCGGGCCGTGGACGGGTCGACGAACTCCCCGCTCGTCTGCCAGACCCAGATCGGGCGCTCGCCGGCGATCTGTTCCACGGCGTCGAGGATGTGCGACACGCCCTCCGCTTTCGTCTCAAAGCAGTCGCACAGCTCCCCCGTCATCGTGACGGCGAGCCGGTCCGCCGGCTCGAACCGCGTACATAGCTCCCCCAGCGCCGCGGCGAGGCCGGCGGGGTTCTGCCAGAGGGCGAACGGGACGCTGACGGCGTGATCGTCGTCGTCCGCGGCTTTGAGGTTTGCGCCGCCGATATCGAGGCCGAGGGTGGTGGGCAAAGCGGAGGGCGGAAGGCGGAAGGACGGGTTGGAGCCGCGACCGTCAGGGAGCGTCTCTGGCGAGGCGCAACCGCAGAGAGACGCTCCCTGACGGTCGCGGCTCCATCAACTCACCGTGACGGCGCCGGCTTTGGTAAACGTCGACGTGCCCGGGTTCCACCGCAGCGGGGGGAACGAGCGTTCGGGAAATAAAATCCGCTCCGCGAGATTGTCCGGCGTGAGGGCGCGATAGCCGAGATAGCTGGTCGTCAGACGCGGGTTCACCTCAATCAACACCGGGTCGAGCGAACCTTCAAAGGGTTTATCAGGGATGACGAAGTCGATCCCCCACCACCCCCGCAGCCCGGGGACGGCATTATAAACCTGTGCGACGAGCCGGTTCACCGCGTCCTGATCCACGTCCGCCGCGGGGACTGACCCGCCGTGATAGGCGAGCCGACCGGGGGAGCCGTCGATCTGAATGTCTTGAGAACCGGCGGGCAGCGGCGTGTGATTAATAACAGCGACGGAGCAGGGGCGGCCGATCACCCACTGTTCGACGATATCGTTGCCCTGCATTGTGTCCGTCAATCCATAGGCGGCGGACTCCGCGCCAGTCATTTCATCGTACTGGCGTTGGTCGGTAAAGAGTGTGCCATTGCCGCCGGCACCGTCGCCCGGTTTTCTCACGTACGGCGGAGCGCGGCGCGGCGGTGTAATTATCTCGGCCCCCTCCGCGGTCAACGTCCATCCTGAGATGACCGAGCACGGGTGGGCGACCCAGGGCCGGCGGACGTGTGCGTTACGCCAAACTTCTGCGGCGGTCCATTTTTCGCCGCATGTTCTAATCGCATCGGTAGAGCAGCCTGTCCATCCGCTCTGTTCCTCGTAGAGCTTCGCCCGTCGCCAAAGGATGCGTTCCATCTCCGGGGCGACGTGCAATATGCAGTCGCTCTCCCGGAACAGCCGGTCGAAGGTCGACCATTCAACCTCGCCCCTCCGCGAAGTCGGCACCTCGACCACATCCACCCCCGGCACGCCGAACGGTTCCAGTCCCTCCGCCCACGTCACGACGACCTCCACGCCGTCGATCTGCACCGCGTCCTCTGCGAGCGCCCGCAGCATGGCGGCGCCCTCGGCGAACAGGGGGCCGGTCGCCGCGGCGAGGTCGGCGCCGCAGGTGCAGTGTTCGGAGAGGAAGACGCGCATCGGACTCGCGGCGGTCATGGGTCTCCCCTCGCCCCCCAGTTGGGGAATCCAGTTGGGGAATCCAGTTGGGGAATCCAGTTGGGGAATACCGGGGGGAGAGGGGAGACCCATGACCGCCGCGAGTCCGATGCGCGTCTTCC
>NZ_WTPX01000214.1 GCF_013036045.1 Alienimonas chondri | reverse complement strand
CCCCATGACTGCCCCCTTCGCCCCCCGCGGCTCGAAAGCCGAACTGGAAGCCGCCGACGCGCCGTTCGCTCCGAAGTTCGACGCCGACGGGCTGATCCCCGCGATCGCCGTCGATGCGACGGACGGGACCGTCCTCATGCAGGCCTACATGAACGCCGACGCGCTCTCCGACACGCTGGAGAAGGGCGAAGCGGTCTATTGGTCGCGCAGCCGACAGGAACTGTGGCACAAGGGCGCCACCAGCGGGAACGTGCAGACCGTCGAGGAGATCCTCACCGACTGCGATCAGGACAGCCTCGTTTTGCGGGTCCGGCAGGCCGGGGACGCGGCCTGTCACACCGGACGGCGGTCCTGCTTCTACCGCCGGGTGCCGCTCGGCGGCGGGACGACGGTCTCGCTGGAAGACCTCGGCGACGCCCCGAAGTTCGACCCGGCTGAGGTGTACGGCGCCAAATGACTCAGCTTTCCGACACCCCTTCCCGCGGCGACAGCGGCGACGGCATCGCCGTCGTGCGGCGGATCGAGTTCTGCGCCGGGCATCGGTTGCTCGGCCATGAGGGGAAGTGCGCCGCCCTGCACGGGCACAACTACGCCGCGGAGTTTCACATCGTCGCCGACGCCCTCGACGGCGTCGGCCGGGTGGTGGACTTCGGGGCGATCAAGGCCCGGCTCAAGGGCTGGATCGATCGCGAGTGGGATCACGGCTTCCTGCTGTGGGAACAGGACGAACAGGCGATCGCGGCCGTGCAGGCGGTCGACCCGTGGAAGCTGTTCACCCTGCGTCGGAACCCCACCGCGGAGGTGCTGGCGGCGTTCCTGTTGTCGCGCGTCTGCCCGAAGGAACTCGCCTCGCTGGGCGTGACCTGCACCCGGGTCGAGTTGTGGGAGACCCCGAACTGCCGGGCGATCGCGACCCTGTAACGCCCGGCTGACATAACGCCGAGGCTCCGCGGAGCCTCGGCGTTACAGCGTCGCTTTGCTTATTCGGCCGTCATCGCGGCGACGGCGAACAGCCCCCGGGGGTCGGTCCAGACCGTGTTCACCGTGAATCCCGCTTCGGCGGCCAGTCCGTCCAGCATGTCGCGGCTGAACTTGTAGCTGTTCTCCGTATGAATGGACTCGCCCGCCGCGAAATCGAACCGTCGATTGGCGACGGTGACGGAACGGGCCGCGTCGGTCACGAGGTGCATCTCCACCCGGCTCTTTGAGGCGTTCCACCGGGCCTCGTGGCGGAACTCTTCGACGGGGAAGTCGGCGTTCAGTTCGCGATTGATGCGAACCAGCAGGTTCCGGTTGAACGCCGCGGTCACCCCGGCCGCATCATCGTAGGCGGCTTCGAGCGTCGCGGCGTCCTTGATGAGATCCGCCCCGAGGATCAGCCCCCCGCCGGCGCCGACCGTGTCGTGAAACGTTCTCAACACCGCCGCGGCGGAGGTCGGACCGAAGTTCCCGATCGTGCTGCCGGGGAAGAACCCGACCCGTCGACGGTGGGGCGGCAGGTCCGGCAGCGGCACCGGCTGGGTGAAGTCTCCGACGACCGGGAGCACCGGCACGCTCGGATATTCGGCCCGCAAGCCGTTCGCCACTTCTTCCAAGAACGGGCCGCTGATGTCCTGCGGGACGTACGCCGCCAAACCGCTGACGTATTGCTCGCAGGCGTCCAGCAACACCCGGGACTTCTCGCTGTTGCCGCTGCCGAACTCGATCAGCACGGCTTCCAGACCGATGAATCGGGCGATTCGTTCGGCTTCCGCGGCGAAGATCGCGGCCTCAGTGCGCGTCGGATAGTACTCCGGCACGGCGGTGATGCGCTCGAACAGCCGGCTCCCGGCTCCGTCGTAGAAATATTTGCAGGGCAGGGACTTCGGTTCTCCTGACAACCCGGCGAGCACGTCCGCGAGGAACGTGTGATCGGGCGCCGAGGATTCGGCCGGGGGGGCGTCGACGGAGGCGGACATCGGGGGCCGGCGATTGGCAGGAACGGGGGGGTGTCGTAGCATCCAATCCGCCGGCGCCCACCGGCGAACGGCGCCGTGTCCGACTCTTTTTGAGCCGGCCGGTGTTTGGAGAGGTGGCAGAGTGGTCGAATGCACCGGTCTTGAAAACCGGCGTCGGTTCACGCCGACCGCGGGTTCGAATCCCGCCCTCTCCGCTTTCCCCCTTCCATCACGCCACGGAGCCGCTGCCACGGCTCCCGCCTGACACGCGACCCGAGGTACAGGATGTCCGCGGAGAGCGACCTCATCGCCCGTCTGTGTTGCCCCGGTCGCGGGGTGCCGCCGGAAACGTTGACGGCGGTCATCACCCTGGCGGTGGAGATCGCCCGCGAGGGCCGCGAGGGCCGACGGGTCGGCACGCTGTTCGCCATCGGCGACTGCGACGCCGTTCGCAAAGTCAGTCGCCCGCTGATCCTCGATCCGCTGTCCGAGCATCCCTGCGAGGTGCGACACATCTCCTCCAACGATGTTCGGGAGACGATCAAGGAACTCGCGCAGCTCGACGGCGGGTTCGTTGTGGAAGAGGGCGGCACCGTCTGTCACGCCGCCCGCTACTTCGATACGCGCAGCGCCGGCGTGAGCCTGCCGCTGGGTTTGGGCAGCCGGCACATGGCGGCGGCGTCCGTCACCCGGGAGACCTCCGCCGTCGCGGTGGTGGTCAGCGAGTCCGCCGTCGTTCGCATGTTTCACGGGGGCAAGATGGTCAACGAGATCACCCCGGAGCTGTGGCTGCTCCGTCGTCACGGATTGTTGAAGGACGAAGTGGAGGACCACACGATCGTGGAGCAGGCCGGCGGCATCGCGATCGCGGCGTCGAGCGACGAACAGGAGGCGTAGGGCGCCGGCGACGGGCGGTCGTTTCGGGGCGGCGCTGTACAATCTGTCGCTCGTTCGCCTCGTCTCACGCTTCTCCCTTCGCCCCGTGGCGCAGCCGCCCGAACCCGACACGCTGCCGCTCGGCCCGTTCCGCTTCGGACCGGCGGGGGTGCGGATTGCCGGCCGTCCGACCGTCGAGGCGTTCGCCGGTCCGTTGCGGTTCGCGTTGTGGTGTCAGAAAGGCGCCGCCTGGTGGATCGGCGACCTGCTGAACGACGGCGACGAACGCTTTGGGGAGATGTTCAGTCAGGTCTGCGACGGGCAGATCTCCGCGAGCCTGCTGCAACGCTACGAGTCCGTCGCCCGCCGGGTGCCGCGGGAGAATCGCCGGCCGAATCTCTCCTGGAGCAGTCACGCGGCCGTCGCCCGGTTGCCGGGCGTCGCTCAGCGACGATTGCTGAAGAAGGCGGAGGAGAACGGTTGGAACAGTTCGATCCTCTCCCGCCGCGCCCGCGCGGAGTTGGCCCGGCTGAAGGCCGCGGGGGAATCGGCGGACGACTCCTCCGACGGCGATGAGGACGAGGACCGCGGTCCGCGGGCCGAGCCGTACTTCCGCGAAGACTTGGAGGACGATGCCGACAGCGAGCCGGCCCCCGCTTCGGATCGGGCGGCCGATCCGGCGACGCCGGGGGTGAGCGGATGAGCGGCGGGGCGTTTTTTGGCGCGCTGGATCGCCGTTGGCTCAAGACGCTGACCGGGCGTCCCCGGACCGGCGACGCGAACGCCGGCCCGCACGCGGACGCCGCGGCGTGGCTGGTGCAATTGCGTTGGGTCGCGGCGGCGGGGCAACTCGTCACGATCGCGGCCGTCAGTTGGGGGTTGAAGCTCGACCTGCCGACGGCCCCGCTGTTGTGGGTCGTCGCCGTGACGGCGGGAACGAACGTCGTCCTCGCCGCCTGGCTGACGACCCACCCGGAGCACGGCCCGCCGGGCGAACCGGGCCGCGGCGTCGTCCCGGTGCTCGGCGCGGCGATGCTGTTGGACGTGGGCTTGTTGACCGCGCTGCTGTACTTCAGCGGAGGGCCAAACAACCCGTTCTACGGGTTTTACTTCGTGAACCTCGCCCTTGCCGCGGCGCTGCTGCCGACGCGATGGGCCTGGCTGTGCGACGCGGCGGCGGTCGTGGGGTTCGCGTTTCTCCTCACGGACCACGTTCACCTCCCCGGCGTGCCGAGCGCTCAACCGCCGTTGTCTGAAAGCGGCGAAGTATCGTTGCTGACGGCCGGGCGATTTGTCGCGTTTCTGACGTGCAGCGGGACGGTGGTGTACTTCGCCACGCTGCTACGGGATCGCGTCCGTCAACGGGACGCCCGGGTGCGGACGATGGAATTGGAACTCGCCCGGTCCGCGAAGCTGGAAGCACTGGGCACGCTGTCGGCCGGGGCGGCCCACGAATTGAGCACCCCGCTGGGCACGATCGCGGTGGTGGCGAACGAGGTCAGCCGGCGGATCGAACGGGCCGCGGAGATCCGGGCCATGCCGGGCGATCGGGCGGCGCTCGATCCCAAGACGCTGCAGGAGCGCAACCTGCGGGACGTGCGTTTGATCCGCGGGGAGGTGCGGGCCTGCCGTTCGATCCTCGACCGGATGAGCGTCGATGCCGGCGAGGCGGTCGGCGAGGAACCCGCCGAGGTCACCCCGTTGGAGCTGATCGAAGAGACGCTCACCGGCTTGCGGGACCGAGACGCCGTGCAGGTGGAGACCCGGGGCGACGCCGGATCACGGACGTTGCACGTCCCGTTGGTGCGGCTGGCTCAGGCGTTGCGGGGACTGGTGCAGAATGCGCTCAGCGCCGCGGACGGGGGCGCGGTGACGGTCTCGCTCGGCAATTTCGGTGCTGGGGGCGGCAATCTGCCGCACGGAGAGAATCCCGGTGTGAACGGCGTGAATGACGCGGGGGGCTTACGGATTGCCATTCGTGACGACGGACCCGGAATGTCGCCGGCGGTGCTGGCGCGAGTCGGGGAACCCTTCTTCACCACCAAGGAGCCCGGCCGGGGAACCGGCTTGGGCGTGTTCCTCGCCCGGGCGGTGATCGAACGACTCGGCGGTTCGCTGAGCTTCGACAGCGCTCCCGAAGAGGGCACCACGGCCTACATTTCCCTGCCGGCCCGCCGTCCGGCGTGAGTCGCGCCGCCCGTCCGCACCCCTTCCCATGTCTTTGACCAGCTCACCGACCAGCGTCCCCCCGACGCCCGCTCCCGGCTTCCCCCCCGGCGCCCAGCCGGCGGCGCCGTATCGCACGGGCGGTCCCTCCAACGTCGATCCCGGCTGTTGTCTCGTGGTGGACGACAGCGACCTGTACCGAGATCGCCTCGCGGAGGCGATCCGCGAGCGCGGGTATCGGGTACTGACCGCCGACGGATACGACGCCGCGGTGGAGCAGGTTCGTCGGCAACCGCCGGGGCTGGCGGTGGTGGACCTGAAGATGCCGGGCCGCAGCGGGTTGGATTTGGTCCGCACCCTGCGGGAGATCTCGCCGGAGACGAAGTGCGTGGTCGTGACCGGGTTCGGTTCGATCGCCAACGCCGTCGACGCGATTCACGCCGGGGCGCTCAGCTACGTCACCAAGCCGGCCGACGCAGATGAGATCCTCGCGGCGCTGCATCGCGGCGAGGGCGAACCGGTCGGCCCCAAGGAGTACAACCCGCCCACGCTGGCGGAGAACGAGTGGGAGTACATTCAGCAGGTGCTCGCCGATTGCGGCGGGAACATCTCCCAGACGGCCCGGATTCTGGGCATCGAGCGCCGCACGTTGCAGCGCAAGCTGAAGAAGATGCGGCCGTAACGCCCGGCGCCGCGGGCGGGCGACCTCCCCTCGGTCCGCGGGTCGGACCACGTGTCGAACGGCTTGCGTCGTGATTGTGGTTTGGAACGCTCAGGGGGTTGGCGCCCCCTTCCGGCCCGCCCGCGTCTGCGTGACGCACCCTGCGGCGGCGGGTCGCGTCGCGGGAGCGAACGACGATCTCTAGGATGCGACTCGCTCGGGGGACGAACCCCCGATTCGCC
>NZ_WTPX01000213.1 GCF_013036045.1 Alienimonas chondri | reverse complement strand
CCCATCAGCAGCGCCCACGGCTTCTTCGCCGCGGCCTACGCCGCCCCGGCGAAGAAGCCGTGGGCGCTGCTGATGGGGGGCACTTTCGCGCTCGCCGCCGCCGGCGTCGGGGCGATGCAGCTGATCGACACGGAGCAGGCCGACGCGGCCCCCGCCGCCGTCGCCCCGGAGCAGGCTCGTCCGGTCGCCGACAGCACCAAAGTGCTCGCCAAGCTGGCGGACGGCGATCGCTCCTACAAGATCACGCAGGCTCAGGTCGAAGCGGAAGCGTTCAATCGGTACGGCGCCGAGGTGCTGGAATCGATGATCAACCGCGCCACCGTGAAGATGGCCTGCGACGGTCGCGGCGTGTCCGTGACCCGCGCGGAAGTCGACGCGGAAGTCGCCGCCGGCGCCAAGAAATACGAAGTCGACGTGGCGACCTGGCTGCGGATGCTCGAGAGCGAACGCGACGTCACCCCGGACCAGTACCGGAACGACGTCATTTGGCCCAAGCTGGCCCTGAAGAAGCTGGCCGACACCCAGGTGGAGGTCACCCCGGAGGACGTCAAGCACGCCTTCATTCGCACCTACGGGCCGAAGGTGAAGGCTCGCATGATCATGACGGACAACCTCCGTCGCGCCACGGAGATCCACAAGCAGGCCTCCGCCAACCCGAGCGAATTCGGCGCCCTCGCCCGGAACCACAGCATCGACGAGGGCAGCAAAGCCCTCGACGGCGTCATCCCGCCGATCAGCATGTACGGCTCGCCGGAGACCGCCGAACTGGAACGTCGGGCCTTCGCCCTGAAGGACGGCGAGATCAGCGGGATCGTTCAGTTGTCCTTCCCCGGCATGCGTCGCTACGTGATCCTCAAGCGTGAAGGAATCACCGACGCGGCCGCGACCCGGCTCGAAGAGGTCCGCCCGCTGATCGAGGAGGAACTCCGGGAGCAGAAGGTCCAGGAGAGCGTCGCCAAGGTGTTCACGGAGATCCGCGATCGCACCGTGGTGCACAACTACCTCACCGGCGAAGTGACCGACCCGCGGACGGCCGCCGCTGCCCAGCGGCCCGCGACCCGCTGAGGCGCATGCGTCACGACGAATTCTTCACCCCGGTCGCCCTCGGCGGCCGGGGTGTTTTCGTGCGCGGCGGACCGGCCGTAGGTTGGTAGGCTGCCTCGCACGGGGGGCGGATGCCCCCCGCTCGCCATTCTGTAAGACACCGCCGTGCGCAGCGAATCCGACACCGACGTTTCCTTTGAAGACGCCCCGTTCGACATCCCGGTCGCGGACCGCGTGCGGCGGCTTCCGCCGTACCTGTTCGGCAAGATCAACAAGCTGAAGCTGGAGCGCCGCCGCGCCGGGGCGGACGTGATCGACCTCGGCATGGGCAATCCGACCGACCCGCCGGACGCCCAGATCTCCGACAAGCTGAAGGAGGCGCTGCTCGATCCGAAGAACCATCGCTACAGCGTTTCCAACGGGATCGAGAATCTGCGGCTCGAAGTCGCCAAGCGGTACGACCGCAAGTACGGCGTGAAGCTCGACGCCAACAGCGAAGTGCTCGCCTGCCTCGGCTCGAAGGAAGGGTTCAGCCACTCCTGCCTCGCCCTGCTGGGACCCGGCGATACGGCGATCGTGCCGGCACCGACCTTCCCGATTCACGCCTACTCGGTGATGCTGGCGGGCGGGAACGTGATTCAACTCGACGTCCGCGACCCGGCTGCGTACCTCGATCGCATCGCGTACACCTGCGAGCACCTGTTCCCGAAACCGAAGGTCGTGGTGGCGAACTTCCCCCACAACCCGAGCGGCACGACGGTCGAACAGGACTTCTTCGACGAATTGGTCAAGCTGGCGAAGCGGTTCAACTTTCTGGTGCTTAGCGACTTCGCCTACGCGGACATCGGTTTCGAGGGCTATCAGCCGCCCAGTTTCCTCGCCTCGCCCGGGGCGAAGGACGTGGGCGTGGAGTTCACGACGATGTCCAAGGGCTACAGCATGGCCGGCTGGCGGATCGGCTTCTGCACGGGGAATCCGCAGATGGTCCGCGCCTTGGCGACCATCAAGGGCTACTACGACTACGGCATCTTCCAGGCGGTTCAGATCGCGGCGATCATCGCCATGCGACATGCCGACCCGGCCGTCGCCGCGGTGGTCAAGGAGTACGCCAAGCGCCGGGACGCCCTCGTCGACGGCCTGAACCGGATCGGCTGGGATGTCCCCAAGCCGAAGGCGGGGATGTTCGTGTGGGCGCCGATCCCGGAAAGCCATCGGGATATGGGTAGCATCGACTTCGCCCTCAAACTGCTGGCCGAAGGCGACGTGGCCGTCAGCCCCGGTCGCGGTTTCGGCGAAGAAGGCGAAGGGTATCTCCGACTGGCGATCGTGGAGAACGAACAGCGCCTGCGGCAGGCCGTCCGGCAGATCGATCGGTGTTTGAAAGACTGAACGATCGGGGGCGCTCGCGGGTCGCCGGAGGGGTAGAATCCGCAGCGATTCACCCCCCCGCTCCGTCTCCGGATCGATCGATGCTGCGCCCCCGCCTGTTGCCCGCCGCTCTCCTGTGCGCTCTCCCGTTAATCGGATGCGACGACGCGAGCGACGACGGAACCCCGGTCGATCCCGAGGAGGCCCAGCTTGCGGCTGAGGCCGACGACGTGGCCGAGGCGAAGGAGGATCTCCGCGACGCGGAAGAGGATCTCGAAGACGCCCGGGAGAATCGGGCGGAGCAGCGCGAGGAACACCGCGAAGCCGTCACCGAAGTGGAGGAGGCGGAAGACGCGGTCGACGACGCCCGCCGCGGCGTCGCCAAGGAACAGGCCGACCTGGAAGCCGAAAAGAACGATCCCGAGCCGGACTACGACGCGGAACTCGCTCCGCCGGCCGAGGAGGACGGCGTCGAGGAATAACGCCTCGTTATTGGAGTTCCTCGACGACCTTCGCCAGCGCGGTGACGTCGCGCGTCCCCATGACGTGTTTGACCCGCGCGGGCGGAACTTCGAGCCGCGTCATCAGATCCTCCGCCCGGTCCCACATCTTCTCGGCCTTGCCGGGATCGGCGAGGTAAAGGTTCGTGACGAGTTCCGAAAGCTTCGTGCGGTCGATCGCGGGACGGTTGTCGTAGTACCGCTTGATCGCCTTCTGCTGGTGCGGGGTGAAGTCGCGGTCGGCCATCGGTTCGATCGTTGGAGAGGGAAACGGAAGAGAGCCTATCGGCCCGCAGCGGCTCCGGCTTTGGTTGGGATCGCCCCGCCCTCGGAACTCCTTCCGAAGAGCCGTGCGTTCCATGTCGCTTGTTCAATGCCGCTTGTAGAAAAAGATTGTCCGGTTGGAACGTCTGTGTTTAGGGGTGGAACGTGAAGGGAGGTGGACGGCGTGACCCGTCGTGACCCCCCGAAGCGTATCGGGAGCGTATCGGCGTCACGAGTCCCCGGCGACAGCCGGAACCCTCCTCGTGGAGCCGACCACCACGTCCTCCTGACGGCCCGCTGACGACCTCGCCGCGTCGGTCGTCAGCGTCGTCGCGGGGGACGCTCCCGAGGCCCCGTACCCCCACCCCGGCTTTGAGAGTGGCTGGTTCCATTGCTTGCTGCGGTGCAGAACCCCGCCCGCGTCGGGAGCCGACGACGAAACCGACGGCTGTGGTGGACGGATATACCCCACCCCCCTTCTGGCAGAACCGGAGTCCCTGATGAGCCGACGGCCCGGCCGACCCCACTCCCCGGTTGGCCCGACGGTTCCCCCGAATCCGCTACGCCGCAGAAACGGGCGAACAGGATCGCCTCCGTCCACCACACGTACCCCGTCCGTCATGACTGCCGAGACCCCCAAATCCACGATCGCCCAAAAGGTCACTGCCGCGTGCCTGGTACTCATCTGCGTCGCGGTGCCCGGCCTGATCGCTTGGGAGTACGGAACCGAGAGATATTGGGAGTCGACGGAAAAGCAGAGGGCGGATGACTACGTTGACGTCATCTACGAAGAACGGGGCGGCGCCGAGGGTTGGGCCTCGCGAGTCGTATGGCTCGGGGAATCCGACGCGGAACAGGACGCGGAGAACGAACGCCTCGCTGCCGAGCGGGCCGCGGCGGAGCCGAACCCGTACAGCCTGTTTCGGTAGTGGTGAGCCGGCGCGACGATCGGCCGCGCCGGGAGACTTGAACCGGACGGGGTCGCCGAGCGCTTATGGGGGACACGCTCCCCACCACGCTCTCTGAGCCCGCGAAGATGCCCGCCACGAAATACGACGCCCGCGGGACCGACGTCCCGTCCGGTCCCCACACCGCCGCCGAGTTGGCGTCCCTCGCCGCCGACGGAACCCTGAGCCCCGACGATCGTGTCCGGCGGGTCGGCTCCCGTCGATGGCATCGGGCTGGCGAGGTGGACGGTCTGAGGTTCGCCGAGCCGACAGATTCCGCCCGTCTGGCGGCGGTGGTGTTCGAGGAGGAGGCGGTCGAGGAGGCAGCGCCGCCGAGAACCCCGCCCGCCTCGCCGACCGACCGGCCAGCGAGGATCGTCGGCGGTCAGAACGATGTGAAGTCGAATGCCGTCGAACTGGCTCTGGGCACCGCCACCACGCTGATCGTGTTCTCCGCCATCGCTCTCCTCGTCGCGGGGATTCTACTGTTCGTCGGTATTGCACAGTACGACGAAAGCGGCATCGCGGCGTATACGCCCTGTGCGGCGTTCGTGTTCCTGTGGCTGGGATTAGTGACGGCCGGTCACATCCTCAGGATGGCGGCGGTCACGGCGTTGGAGGTGCAATCGCTGCGGGCGGATCTGTGGTCGCGGGTCGATATCTCCGGTGGAGGGTGACGCCGAGCGGGTGTAGATGATACGCTGGGCAGGAGATCGGCCTTACCCGCCGCACCTTCGCCTTCAACGGCGACTGAGACGCCCGCCGGACGTACCGGCCGCGGCAGATAACACCACCGACCGTTTCGCCCACGTCCAGACACGGCGTGGGGTGCTAGGTGTAGGTGGCTGTCGCAAGATTCTTTCGAGTTGCGAAAGAGGCGTTCTGATGGCTGGCGTCAACGAAAACGATTCTCTCCTCGCCGCAGAGTACGAACCGAATGAGCGGTTCCAAATGCGGGCCGGGGGGACTGACCAAACCACAGCCGAGGAGTACGCGGATGTGCTTCGAGAAGCTCAAAAGTTCGGAGGTCCTTGGCCGTTTCCGAAGTTAGAGGGCGTTCGGGATACCGGCAGCGTTCTTCACCTCTACGGCGGGTTCACACGGCTCGCCGCTGCGAAACTCGCCGACTGGTCCGATCCCGTTCCGGTTCGCTCCCTGCGGGGCGACGACGACCTCGCTCTGAAAATGGCGTTGAAAGAGAACGCCGACCACGGCGTTCGGCGTACCAACGCCGACAAGCGGAAGGCCGTGGAGACCGCCCTCCTGGTTCCCTGGTGGTCCGGGAAGAGCGATCGAGAGATCGCGGGGATGTGTGCGGTGTCGCACGAGTTCGTCCGCAAGGTTCGAGGCGAACTTGAAGATGTGGGAACGGTGTCAACGGTTGACACCGTCGTCGGCCGCGATGGCGTCGAACAGCCCCGCCGAAAATCGAAGGCGAAACCAGCCCCGAAGGAGAAGAAGCCGCGGCCCGTCGCATCACGCCCGCAAACGCCCCGGAGCGTTGAAAGGCATGTGGTGGAAGATCCGACGGAGGAACCTACCACCACGCTGCCTTGGCGGTTCGGCCTATCGGATCTTGAGTCTGTATTGGTTGCACTGGATGCGGACGAACGATCCGAGGCGAAGCGTCGTCTACTTGAGATCGCAAACAGGCTGTAGGTGTGGGCCGATTTGCCCCGACGAGCTCCCGGCAACGATCGGGGACATTCGAGCCGATCGCTCCCGCGATCGATGCAGGCCGGGGACCATGTGTTCACTATGACGACAGTCTGAGAGTTGATTGCCCTGGTCG